>CAZKOB010000028.1:0-28425 GCA_964554265.1 uncultured Bacteroides sp.
TCCTCCCCTAAGTTAGGGGAGGTGGCGCGAAGCGACGGAGGAGTCTGTGAATACACCAGCTTACAACCATAAGATTTACAAGAGGAGTCTGTGAATACACCAGCTTACAGCCATAAGATTTATAAGAGAAGTCTGTGAATCCACCAGCAAAAATCACAAAAACACAAACAGAAGGACTCTGTGAAAACACCAGCAAAAAAACGACTGATTTTACATTATCGTAGTTAAGGGTACGATTGTTCAGTTTTGAAGCTATTTACATGTGCACCCCATGTCTTGTATCTTGTCAATTGGCGAGAAGAACAGGTGCTGCATGTTGCCGGGGATTGACGTGCTGTCCTTATTTTACGACAAACTTTTTGCCGTTGCGTATGTACACCCCTTTCTCAAGTCCGCCGGCCGATGCTTTTCCTCTTCCCACGATTCTTCCGCTGAGGTCATAGATCGTTTCATCTTCCGTATTGTGTTCCGCTTTGATGCCGTGCAAGGCTGTGTATGTTTTTTCGTTCATAAGTCTTACGTGGAATATATACCTATTTTCTCCATAGTCGAGCGCCAGTCTTGTCGTGTATTCCTGCCCGTCTTCAAGAGCGCTTGCGGAAGCCGAAGTGAGATAATGCTTTTCGCCTTCTTGTGCATAGCCCACATGGAAGGCGATGTTCTCTTCCTCCTCCTCCAGACATCCCTTGACATTAAACGGAAATCCGCCTTTTGCCTCGTCATATCCGGTATTCGCATATAGAAAAGTAGACTTGTCGCTTCTGCTTGCTTGCCATTCAGCCTCTCTAAGTTGCTGTACATCCGTTATGCCGAGAGCCTCCATTGCCTTGCTTGTGTCAAACTCCGTCCTGCTGATGGTTGCCTTGCCGATTGGAAGTATAATTTCTTCTTCTCCCACATATTTTGTATTCTTGGCTTCATCGACAGGCTCTATCGTGTAGTTGATGGTATAGTATTTCTTGTTTTCTGTATTGACAAAGAACAATGAGCCTGTGTATGTCGTACCGATGGTATTCTTTAATAGAGAGTATAATGTATGGTATGACAGATAGTATGTTAAGTAAAGAAGTTCTGTTTCTGTATCTTGTTGACGGAGAACGGAATCCTGCATTCTGTATCCGTCTTCTTCCATGTAAAAAGATATGGAACGATTAGGGAATTGCATGTGAAAATCATTGGTTTTCATCGTATTTCCCTGCTTTTTATAGACGAATAGTTCAGGATTGTCTGTTCCGGTCAGTTCTGATATTAGGGAATAGTCTATGGCTATAGTTTTGCCACGGTCGGGAGATTGAGTCTTTTTGGGCTCCGGTAGTTGTATGTATATGTTTTCGCTTCCAACTTCTGTCCCATCGTCAAACTCTATGACATCAGAAGTGAATGTGGTTATGACTTCTATTTCGTAAAATTTGTTGTCATAAACGAACAAGACCGGAAAATGGTGTACAATGGAGCTGTCTTTCGGTATGCTTGTTATAGAGTTTAGACTCATTGTCATCTGTTCTTGTTCAGCATTGAATGTTATTGAATAGTTTATATCCACCCCCTCGCATGTTTTTGGGGATGCAGTTATTTTAAAAGTTTCGCTCCGTGATGTAAAAACGTCTGATGTTGAAAAGAAGGAACCATTGACATAATTATTCTCGTCTGACGTAAGTACAATAAGCTCAGAAGTTAAACATTTCAGATTTTCTGTAATTAAGTTGACATCGATGTCAAATGTACTGCTACTCCATTTGGGTGTCCGTTCCATCTTGATGATTCTTTTTCCAACACATTCGTACTCTTCGATTCTTTTCAGTTTGTGTTCCGCTGTGTATGTGTGGATGTTAATTCTGTGCGCCTTGTTGCCATATACGATATATAGTTCTGTCTTATGCTGTTCTCCTGCTTCATTATTTAGATATTCAGGGTGTATGGTACCTACGAGTGTTTCAGAAGACGGCTCGTAATATAGGTTGTATATGGTAAAGCAATCTGAAAAAAACCTGCCTCGTGTGGGACAGGCTGCGCAGGGGTAGGCAGTATCATCGTCACTGTTTTCTTCTTTGAATGCGAATATTCCATAATTAGCATAACTGACCAACATGTCCGTTCTCTTTAAGGTGTTTATGTTGATGCCGCATGCATACAGCATATATTCAATGGTTTGTGGTATGCTCATGTCCACTCCGAAAACCTCTGCAATTTCTTTCACCCCCACTCTGAAATGTGTTTCCGATTTAGTCGTTATAGTTACATGTACGTCTGTCTCTCCTATGATATTAAGTTGGCTTATTAGTGTGGTAGGTGTGGGGAGTATCTGGGCGCTTTCCTTTATGGATAACGTGATGTTGAATACAACAGTGTCTTGTCCATTGATGAGATAGACTTGGGTAAGGAACGTGTCGCCTGCTTCGCATAGTTCCGTTTTTTGTCCTATATAGCAGACAAATTCATCTTTGATCGTGTCCGTTCTGAAATAACTGAAAAAATAGGGCTTATAGTATCTTGATTTTTCATTGTCGCGTGGTACCACATATCCGTCGGCACTGAAATAGAATCCTCCGCTGACATGGGTGTAGTCGTTCGTTAGGTCTCCCCCTCCAATGGTATCATTTCCCCAAAATATATGATTTGATTGCATGGCTTCCTGCATTGCCGATGAAGAACTAAATCCTGCTGCGGTAGCTATTTCTGTGAGACTGAACTTAACTCTTTCTATGGTGGTTTCATTGAATTCAAACTGCTCCGCAATCACATCGTATGATTTTTTTGCCGCTATGGCGGTACATGACCATATAGTCAGGAAATATAGCACCCAAATGAACTTCTTCATGGCTTGTTGTGGATTATGTTATATGTACTTTGTGAATTTTTGCTGTTTTTCAATAGAACATTAATGTTTGGTAAAATTATTTCCTATTATAAAACAGGTTCTTGTAAATCAGATGCGTTTTTTGAAACTATTTTTTTGGTATGTATCGTTCGTCTATGAATGATACATACCAAACCCCAAATAGTTTGATTAGAAAAATGTTTCTTTATTATTCTATGTCATAGTAGGACATTCCATATGGATTGCCTATTCCGTCATACCTGAAATCTATATGATTACCGCTTTGGACGGCATTTTGTGTAGTTATATAGCAGTACCAGAGTCTTCCATAAACAATCCAGCAAAAAATAAACTCTTTTTCCTCTTCTCTGTTTTCGTCTTCATCCCAAATTCTTATATTCCCTAAATCTTCAAAAGTAGATGTTGTATAATTATATACTTGGAAATCGTTAGAAAATGTTATAAAAGTATTATATTCAAAATTGGACTCTTGAAGTGCATCCGACAACATTTCTTTGGTCATATTGGTTGGGGATATTCCATATTCTCCGCGAATGATGCCAAATTCTTGTGTTGTTGGATTAGGGCTAAAGGCTCCACCTCCGGAACCTACATTAGTAATCTGAAATGTATATGTGGTATAGGTTGTTGTATCGTCTATATTAGAAAAATAAGACGGAAAATCCAAACTTGTTTGTGCATTGCTATTGACACTTATAAATGTAAAAAGGCTGAGCATGACTAAATGAATAAATACTTTTTTCATAGATTTTATAATTTAATTGTTAAACATTCGCAAATGTATGTATTTATTTTGATAATGCAATTTCTTTTGAGAAAAATGCATTGTTTGGGACAACAAAAATGACAAAAAGTAGATGCTGTTAAGAAGAAATCTTTCCATTAATTTTCGGCAACAGAACAATGGAGTTTCGCAGGATGACGAATGATGCTGTAGGAATGTACTTGTTCAAAAGAGTTGAGCAGATTCAAAAGACCTGACTTCGTCAAAAAATACATTGAAAAACACAAGCGCTTAAATGTCAACAGGTTATAATTCTAATATTTGCGGTTTCAGGTGATACGCGAACATCGCTTCAAAAGTTTAATTTGTTGTTTCTTTTGCTGGTGGATTCGCAGAGTCATCTTATAAATCTTATGGTTGTAAGTAGTTGTTTTCACAGACTCCTCCGTCGCTGCGACGGAGGAGTCTGTGAAGACAACAGCAAAAACAGCTGATTTTTCTGTGGCTTTTCTTCTTTCTTTTTGACACTAAGACTACCTGTATCAGACGGAACTTTATTAACATAATTAAGACTCATTCACACTCTGTCAATCATTGGATTTTTAAAGATTTACAGATAAATAATTGATAATCAATAAAATACTATTTTTAACAAAACGATGCAGTTTCAGGTGCAAGAAGTACATGTAGAAGCTAAAATAGGATGTACTGATAATCAGTAGGTTATAAAATTACTTGCCCGATATTCCTGTTTTTCACCGCCAAAAAACATCTTTGTTTTTCGTGACATTGAAAAGTCTGATTTTGACTTTTTTAAGAAATCAATTTTGTGCAGCATCAAATTTCAGCCCGAAAACGCTCCTTCTCGATTTTGTTCACCTTGAAAATAAATTTCGTTCACCTTGAAAATTTTTTCACAAGGCACTTTAAAACCATTTTCAAGGTGAACGAATTTTATTTCCAGCGTACTCTTTTTTCGGATGAAGCACGTATGAATGTGAATAAATGTATCTTTTGGGGATGCGAATTATATTATTTTTACATCTGAGGTTCAAGGCCTGAAAACGGCCTTAGAATCGCACAGATGGAACCTCGGTAAGATTCGGCCGATTTTATGCGATTCTGCGAGCCTTGAATTTTAACATTTCAGATTGTCATAAAAAGCCTGTAATTTATGACAAATAGATGGTGTGACGCGGGGATAACCAAGCCGGTTTATGAGGACGTCAGTCTTGTTGCAGTGTGATAGTCGGACGAACCTTCCATATTTCCAGAAAGCAGAAGAATTTTTCAGTATCGAATTGTCATTTAGCCACATAAAAAAACGAAATCAAATCAAATGTGTTCTCATTTCAAAAACAAATTCGTAAGTTTGCAAAAACTTTTAACTTTAACTGATATATGATAAAAACCAAACCGTTCTGTCTATGTACAGCAACAATAGCTATCGCACTCATGACATCGATAAGCGTTACAGCCCAAGAGAGTCGTACGGACAATGACACAGCAGAACTTCTGAAGGGGAAAACCATCAATGTGATAGGTGACAGCTATGTACGCAATCACAAGCGTCCATATACAGAAGCATGGCATGCAAAATTTGCAGAGAAATATGATATGACATACAACAATTACGGAAGAAACGGAGGATGTGTCGCTTTTGACCGTTCAAAAGAAGGCTTCGGTCCATCCATGATGGTGCGCTATAAAGACATGGACGACAATGCAGACATCATACTTATCATTGCCGGGCACAATGACGCTGTGAAGATAGGCAACTCATCAGACTCATTGCAAATGTTCCGCGACAGCCTTGACTTACTGCTTACAAAATTGGAAGACAAATATCCAAACGGGAAAATAGGATATGCCACCCCCTGGTATGTCGATCGCGCAGGATTCGGACCGGTTACAAAAACAATCAAGAAAGTATGCAAGAAACATCATGTGCCTGTACTTGACAACTGCCGCAAATCGAGCCTGATAAAAGTTCGCGATGAAGAGTTCCGCAAAAAATATTTCCAGCGGGCAGATGATAATTCACACTTAAATGCAGAAGGACATAAACTATTCTTGCCAACAGGAGAAAAATTCATAATCAAACTGGCACGTTAACCGTTCAAATCCGAACCGGAAAAAAGAGAACAAAATCCAACAATACTATATTTATGACAACAAACAAACTTTCGATTTGCGCTTTTATGGCAATGTACTCAGCTATGTTTGAAGCAAATGCACAGAACATCTCCATGAAGTGGGAACTGAGTGACAAAGAAAACTTGTCAGAACAAACAACTTCAGGTGAAGATGCATACACATCGCTCGTCACCACAAAATTCCTAAAAGGAGTATATCTGGAGGCCACAGGAACAATGACAGCCTCCGGGGCGGCAGAGGGTTATACGGCTGTCGAATATATTCCGGCATTCACACAATTTACACCAACCACCCGTGTGACCAAAAAAACATCGGGACACTATCTTAAGTTTACAGTCACTCCCGAAACCGGACACAAGTTCAAACCGACAATCATATCCTTCGATGCCGCAAAATGCGGAACTGACGGAGGAAACATCGATATATATATGTCGACAGGAACAGCGGCAGACAAAGCGTTTACACAGATATTAACACCTGCACGCAACAAGATACAAAATGGAAACAGCGAAGGATACACCCACTACGAGTATACCGTTTCCGACTATATCGTAGACGGAAAGGCATTCAATCTTTTCCTTTATATCTACAATCTTAACGGAACAGACACGGAGTCTCCAAAATCAATGGCTTTCAGAAACGTTGTCATCGAAGGAGCTGTGGATGAAGAGATATTTACAGCGGAACACTTCATCGATGATGCTTCATGCTCAGCCGGCAGCCTTATGGAACTCGTAAAAAACCTAAAGAACGGAGAACTTGCCTATTTTCCGGAAAAGCAATATGGCGATCCTTCAGACTTCAATATCACATGCAAGGATGGATATACCGCTGTCGTAAACTATTCGGGAAAGACAGCCACTGTCAACATCATGCAAGGCGACAAGAAAGTATTTGGATTTGAAATCCGCTTTACCGTCACATACCGTCAACCTAAGCCTGAAGCCCAGCCTCTCAACCGAGGCCTCGTAGCCGTAAAGACAAGCAGCGGTATGTTGGTTTCATGGAGACTGCGCGCCCATGATGACCGGAATGTACGTTTCAATCTTTATCGTAACGGCAACATACTTGTCAATAAAGATGCTCCTATCACAGCTACGACCAATTATATCGACAAGAGCGGCAATGCATCGTCTGTATATACACTTGAAGTAGTTGACGCAAACAGCAACGTCATTGAACGACAGGAAGGAGTAAAGGCATGGGCAGGAAACACCCTGACAATAAAGACTTCAACTCCGACGGACATGCGCGGAACCGGTGCCACATACACACCAAACGACTGTTCTGCCTGCGATATGGACGGTGACGGAGAATATGAAATAATAGTAAAATGGGATCCGAGCAACTCAAAAGATGCCGCAGCCAGCGGAGTTACGGGAAGTACATATCTTGACTGCTACAAGATGGACGGCACACAACTCTGGAGAATAGATTTAGGCCAGAACATCCGTTCCGGCGCACACACAACACCTTACTTATGCTATGACTTCGATGGAGACGGATATGGCGAACTTATCTGCAAAACGGCTCCCGGAACAGTCGACGGAGAAGGAAATTATGTGGTCATGTCGGGAGACAACCCACTTGCCTCATACGTAAATTCAAACGGAAAAATCCTTAGCGGTCCGGAATACCTTACCGTCTTTGACGGAATGACAGGAGGTGAAATACACACCATCAAGTACCACACCACCTACGCGGAAGGTGCGTCTGTATGGGGAGATACCAGCGGCAACCGTTCCGACAGATATTTGGCATGTATGGCATACCTTGACGGAGAACACCCAAGCGCTGTGATGTGTCGCGGATATTATAAAGGAGCATTTGTCGCGGCGTATGACTTCGATGGCGAACAACTGACACAACGCTGGTATCACAGGTCTATGACAAGCGGTCAAGGAATCTGGGGCGAAGGTGCACACTCTGTAGTTACAGCAGATGTTGACTTTGACGGCAAAGATGAAATCGTCTACGGTTCCGCAGCACTGGATGACGACGGTACTCTGCTCTACCGTACAGGATTAGGACATGGAGATGCACTACACGTAGGTGATTTCGTTCCAGACCGCGAAGGACTTGAAGTATTCATGGCGCACGAAGAAAAGCCTTATGGATGCGACTTGCGCGATGCGCGTACCGGTGAACTTCTTATCCACTTCACGGCTGACGGTGATACCGGACGAGGACTTATCGCCGACTTCGATGACGAACATGAAGGTTCCGAATTTGCCACCAGCGCAGCAAATGACCTTTATGACTGCTACGGAAACAGCATCGGAAATTGGAATAGCGGTTCATCAAGCTCTGCAAGCCTGAACTTCCGAATATATTGGGACGGTGATCTGTACGATGAATACATGGACAGGATACATATTGACAAATGGAACAGTTCGACAAAAAGTTTCGCCCGACTGAACACATTATATAATTATGGTGTATCCTCCATCAACTCCACCAAGAACAATCCGAATCTGCAGGCTGACCTACTCGGTGACTGGCGCGAAGAAGTAATATACTATAATGCCACAGACAACTCACTTGTTCTAATAACGACAGACATTGCCTCTGACTACAAAATGCCGACTCTCATGGATGACCGCCAATATGCAGAAGCTATAGTATGGCAGAACACCGGCTACAACCAGCCACCTCATGTAAGTTTCGATCCAATAAAGAAATTTACAATAGAACGAAAGACCGACAATGGATGGGATTCGTTCTTTACTACATATCCGGTAACCATACCTGACGGATGCACAGCATATACAGTAAACGGATATGCAAATGACGGAGATTCTATAAGAATAAAGAAGGTCACTTCCAAGATTATCCCTGCTAATACAGGAGTCCTGATACACTCTGACAAGGAAAGCCTCTTATTCGTTCCTACAATTAAATCGGGCACCATAAGCGGAACAAACCTTTTGAAGGGCTCATGTGTAGACTCCACACTCACAAGCAGTGCCACAGACAACACAGGGCTTTACATATTCCGTATCGACGGTGAACATGGCGCCGGTTTCTATCGCGCAAAAGGCGAAACATGCACAGCCAATACAGCTTTTCTTTATGTGAAAGGCTCTGAAGAGAATCCTGCAAAAGACTATTACATCATTGGCAAATCCATGAATCCTACTTCAATAGAGGGTACTTCTACCGACTCTACAGAAATTTCAGGTTCTGGCATATATACAGCAAACGGCATCAAAGTGAACAAAATCGACCAACCGGGCATATATATAATCGATGGAAAGAAAGTCTATATAAGAAAATAACAACAATACTGTCGAGATACATTCTCAAAACAAATGTGCGTAACAGCACAAACTGTTTTGAGAATGTATTTAAATAAACAAAAGACTATTTCAATTCAAACCTTATGCAAACACTATTAGATGTACATACTCACACCATAGTCAGCGGACATGCCTTCAGTACTCTGAATGAAATGATACAGTCTGCTGTAGAAAAAGGGCTCACACTTTACGGAGTTACAGAACATGGTCCCGCTATTCCAGGCGCATGCGACCCTTTATACTTCCGCAATATGTATATCATACCAAGGCACTATGGGAACATGCGCCTTCTGATGGGAGCTGAGTTGAATATCATCAACTACGAGGGCAAACTGGATATAGAAAGCGAGATGTATATGAAATGCCTTGAATTGAAAATAGCAGGGCTTCATTCATTATGCTACAAGGATGGAACAAAAGCAGAAAACACATCAGCTCTTATAGGCGCCATAGAAAATCCGAACGTAAATATCATAAGTCACCCTTGCGACGGAACAGCAAGCGATTTTGATATCGAAGCTGTGGTACTTGCCGCCAAGCGTACAGGTACCCTGCTTGAACTCAACAATCAATCACTGAACCCACACAGAAACAAGGTACTTGCCCGCCCTATGTTTCTTGAAATGCTGAGATTAAGCAAAAAATATGGCAATCCGATAATTATAAGCAGTGACGCACATCATACATCATACATTGCAGACTTCCAATATGCTCTACCTTTGATAAAGGAAGCAGAGTTTCCAAAGGAACTCATCATAAACGATAAGCCACATCTGTTGCTTGACATGCTTGGTCTTTCATAAACAAGGAAGCCCTGTAAAAAAGCCGGTAATCTTGCAAGTTGTTTTTTGCCGGTGTATTTCATAGATTCCTCCGGCTTGTCCTGACTTCGTCGAAAAATACGTTAAAAAATACAAACGCTTAAATGTCAACAGGTTATAATTCTAATGTTTGCGGTTTCAGGTGACACGCGAAAATTGCTTCAAAAGTTAAATCTGTTGTTTCTTTTGCTGGTGGATTCGCAGATTTCTTTCATAAATCTTATGGTTGTAAGCTGTTGTCTTCACAGACTCCTCCGTCGCTGCGACGGAGGAGTCTGTGAAAGCAACAGCAACAGCATCTGACTTTCACAGAAACATTTCTTCTTTTTCTTTCTTTTTGACACAAACTCCACCCATCGCAGACGTAACCTTATTAACATAATTAAGATTCATTTACACTTGCTCGGCTGCCGATTTTTGAAGTTTTACAGATAAATATTTGATAATCAACAGAATACTATTTTCAATAAAACGATGCAATTTTAGATGCAAAGAGTATAGATAGGAATAAAATAGGAGATACTGATAATCAGCAAGTTATAAAAATACTTATCCAAGATTCCTGTTTTTCGCCACCGGAATCCATCTTTGTTTTTCACGGCGTTGAAAAATCCGATTTTAACTTTTTTAAGGAATCAATTTGTGCAACATCAAATTTCTGCCCGAAAAACGGACATTCTCAAACTCGTTCACCGTGAAAATAAATTTCGTTCACCTTGAAAATTTTTTTGCAAGGCACTTTAAAACCATTTTCAAGGTGAACGAAATTTATTTCCAGCGCACTCTTTTTTCGGACGAAAAACGTGTGAATGTGAATAAATGTATCTTTTTCGGAATGTAATTACATTATTTTTACATTTGGGATTCAAGACCTAAAAACGGCCTTAGAATCGCACAAATGGAACTTCAGTCAGGTCCGGCCGATTTTATGCGATTCTGCGAAGCCTTGAATTTAACATTTCAGATTGTTAGAAAAAGTCCGTAATTTATGACAAATAGATGGTGTGTGACGGTGGGGACAATCAAGCTGATATATGAGGACAATACAAGGGAGGCAGCGTTATTCAGGTTAAAATGTAACACAAAAACAGAGAAAAATGCTATAATCTGAAAGTTCTGCATGAAAAAATTTAATATTTCGTTGGCAAATTCGTTATAATGTACTAATTTTGCGGACATAATAATGGAACGATAATAAAATGAGATACATTCACATTCTTCTAACAAACAATATTCTATCGGTCGTCAAGAAAGAAACTTGTCGTAAGAATGCGCGTACATGTATCTGACATCGTCAGAATGTTTATCCAAAAGCCTTTCTTGCGACAAGCAGGGGAGGCTTTTTGGTTGTACATAAATATAACATTGAAATAAAAAACAAAGACATATATGAAGCACAAGTTACGCAGTGCAGTATGCACAGAAGGTCGCCGAATGGCCGGAGCCCGCGCACTCTGGGTTGCCAACGGCATGAAACGTGAACAATTCGGCAAACCGATTATCGCCATAGTCAATTCGTTTACACAGTTCGTCCCGGGACACACCCATCTTCATGAAGCCGGACAAATCGTCAAGGCCGAAATCGAGAAGCTGGGATGCTATGCAGCGGAATTTAATACGATTGCCATTGATGACGGTATCGCAATGGGACATGACGGCATGTTATACTCCTTGCCTTCACGTGACATTATTGCAGATTCAGTGGAATATATGTGCAATGCACACAAGGCGGATGCCATGATTTGCATTTCAAACTGCGACAAGATTACTCCGGGTATGCTTATGGCAGCCATGAGGCTGAACATTCCGGCAGTCTTCGTTTCCGGCGGTCCGATGGAAGCAGGAAAATGGAAAGGCGAAAATTTGGATCTTATTGCAGCAATGGTAAAAGGCGCAGACAGCAGTGTGAGCGATGAAGAACTTGCGGAAGTGGAGAATCGCGCATGTCCCGGATGCGGATGCTGCTCGGGCATGTTCACAGCCAATTCCATGAACTCCCTGACAGAAGCCATAGGTTTGTCTCTTCCGGGAAACGGAACGATATTGGCCACTCATGCCAACCGTAAAGAACTGATGAAACAGGCAGCACGTCAGATTGTAAAGAATGCACTGGCATATTACGAAGATGGCGATGAAAGCGTATTGCCACGAAACATAGCTACACGTGACGCATTCCTCAATGCCATGTCACTCGACATTGCTATGGGAGGAAGTACCAACACCATATTACATCTGCTTGCCGTAGCTCAGGAAGCAGGGGCTGACTTCACGATGTCAGACATAGACAAACTGAGCCGCAATGTTCCTTGCCTCTGCAAACTTGCCCCTAATACACAGAAATACAGTGTTCAGGAATGCGGACGTGCCGGAGGTATACTCGGCATTCTCGGTGAGCTGGCAAAGGGCGGTCTGCTCAACACAAACGTGAAACGTGTCGACGGTGCGACTCTTGGTGAGGATATAGAGAAATATTCCATTCTGAAAGCGGATATAGACCCGGAAGCACAACGCATATACGAGAGTGCGCCAGCCGGAAAATTCTGCAATCAGCTTGGAGTACAGAACTCAAAATGGGAGAAGCTGGATACAGATCGTGCCAACGGATGCATACGCGATATAGAGCACGCTTATACGAAAGACGGAGGTCTGGCTGTACTTTTCGGAAACATAGCACAAGACGGCTGTGTTGTCAAGACAGCGGGAGTAGACGAAAGTATCTGGCATTTCAGCGGACCGGCAAAAGTGTTTGACTCGCAAGAAGACGCTTGCGAAGGCATACTCGGAGGAAAAGTAGTCAAGGGAGATGTTGTCGTAATAACACATGAAGGCCCTAAAGGCGGTCCCGGCATGCAGGAAATGCTCTACCCTACTTCCTATATAAAAAGTATGCACATGGGCAAGGAGTGCGCCCTCATTACAGACGGACGCTTCTCGGGAGGCACTTCGGGGCTCAGCATCGGACATATCAGTCCGGAAGCCGCGGCAGGAGGCAATATCGGCAAAATCATGGATGGGGACATTATTGAGATAGACATCCCTAATCGGAGCATCAATGTCCTGCTCAGCGATGAAGAACTTTCCGCTCGTCCACAACAGCCTTTGAAACGCAACCGTACCGTAAGCAAATCGCTTAAAGCATACGCACAAAGTGTAAGTTCTGCCGACAAGGGCGGTGTAAGGATTATTGAAGAATGAAATTAGAAAAAAACTGACGATAAGATGAAAGAACAAATATCAGGTGCAGAGGCATTAATGCGTTCGCTTGTACATGAAGGGATAGACATTCTGTTCGGTTATCCCGGAGGTGCGATTATGCCTGTATATGATGCATTATATGATCATAAACACGAACTGAACCACATCCTTGTACGACATGAGCAAGGAGCTGTCCATGCGGCCCAAGGATATGCCAGAGTCAGCGGGAAAGTAGGTTGTGCCATCGTTACAAGTGGCCCTGGAGCGACAAATACCATTACAGGGATTGCAGATGCCATGATCGACTCGACCCCGATGGTTGTGATATGCGGACAAGTCGGCACGGCAATGCTTGGAACGGACGCTTTTCAGGAAGTGGACGTCGTAGGTGTCACACAGCCTATCAGCAAATGGAGTTATCAGATACGGCACGCAGAAGACATCGCATGGGCTGTCAGTCGCGCTTTTTATATTGCACGCAGCGGACGCCCGGGACCTGTCGTTCTGGATTTTGCCAAGAATGCCCAGACCGAAATATTTGAATATGAAGAAAAGACCGTAGATTTCATACGGAGCTATGAACCTGTCCCGAAAACGGATCCGGCCATTATAGAAAAAGCCGCCAAGATGATAAACGATTCCGTAAAACCATTCGTTCTTGTCGGACAGGGTGTTGAATTAGGAAATGCACGCGAGGAATTGCGTACTCTGCTTGAAAAGGCACAAATTCCGGCAGGATGTACGATGCTCGGTCTATCGGCATTGCCTTCCGACCATCCTCTGAACATGGGTATGCTCGGAATGCACGGTAATCTCGGACCAAATGTAATGACCAACCAATGCGACCTTCTCATCGCCATTGGCATGCGCTTTGACGACCGTGTTACAGGCAATCTGAAAACTTATGCCCGTCAGGCAAAAATCATACATTTCGACATAGACCCGTCGGAAATCAACAAAAATGTAAAAGTTGATCTGGCCGTACTTGGAAACTGCAAAGAAACCCTTGTCGCCGTTACAGAACTTGTGAGCCCGACAACCCATCAGCATTGGGTAGACAGTTTCAAGCCTTATGAAGAAAAAGAATTTAATAAAGTAATAAACAAAGCGCTGAATCCGACAGAAGGGCCTCTCCTTATGGGTGAAGTAATCCGCAAAGTAAGTGAAGCCGCCCACAATGAAGCTGTACTTGTCACAGATGTAGGACAAAACCAGCTATTCAGTTGTCGTTATTTCAAATTCAGCAAAGGACGCAGCATTGTTACATCCGGCGGATGCGGCACAATGGGATTCGGACTTCCGGCAGCAATCGGTGCGACATTTGGCGCTCCTGAACGCACAGTGTGCATGTTTTGCGGTGATGGAGGTTTGCAGATGACCATTCAAGAACTTGGCACAATAATGGAGCAGCAATCTCCTGTGAAGATCATCTTACTGAACAACAACTATCTCGGCAATGTCCGTCAATGGCAAGCAATGTTCTTTAACCACAGATACTCGTTTACACCAATGACAAATCCGGATTATGAACTGATAGCCCAAGCATACGGCATTCCGGTGCAAACAGTGACAGACCGAGAAAAGCTTGACGAGGCCATAGGCGAAATGTTGGCCACCCCAGGCCCTTATCTGCTGCAATGTGCCGTACTTGAAGAAGATGACGTACTTCCTATGACCCCTCCGGGTGCAAATGTAGACGAGATGCTTCTTGAAATCAATTCATAAACCAGAATAATGACAATAAAAATCAGAATATTTGTTTCTGATATAAAACGGAATATATATGGCAGAACCACATAATGATTGCAAAAGCTGTGGAAAATGTTCATCACATCACGCAGGAGATGAAAGCAAAACATTGTATACGATGTTGATTTATTCGGAAAATACACCGGGTCTTCTAAGCCAGATTACAGCTGTATTTACCCGTCGTCAGATCAACATCGAAAGTCTGAATGTTTGTGCTTCTTCAACTCCCGGTGTCCATAAGTACACAATAACATGCTACTGTGATGAAGAAATGGCACAGATGCTGACAAAGCAGATAGAAAAGAAGATTGACGTGCTTCAAGCGAATTATTATACGGAAGACGAGATTTTCATCCTTGAAACCTCATTGGTGAAGATATCAACTCCAATGATGCTTGAGAACCGTAATGTCAGTCGTATAGTACGCATCCACGGAGCACATATTGTCGAAGTCAATCCGACATACGCAACAGTAGAAAAAACAGGAATAACAGACGAGATTCTTTCTCTTTACAGCAGTCTGAACGAGTTGGGTGTCGTACTTCAATTTGTACGCTCCGGACGTATTTGCATAACTAAAAGCCGCGTAGAACAATTGGATGAATTTCTAATGGCAAGAGAGAAACGCCGTATAGAAAATGATAACGATAATGCGGATATGGCAGAATGATGGAAGATAAGACAGGAAGGACAGATCTCATTGTAGATCCATTTCATACAGACTTTGCAGGCAGACTCAATTACAGCACTCTTGGAAAGCATCTGCTCAACAGTGCAGAGAACCATGCAAATGAACGTGGTTTCGGAATGAAAGCACTGAATGAGGCCAATTATACATGGGTGCTTTCGCGACTTGCCATCGACATGTATGAGATGCCTCGGGTATACGGCAAATTCAGTATAGACACATGGATTGAAAGCGTGTATCGTCTGTTCTGCAATCGCAATTTCTGTATACGAGGAAATGACGGAAAGATTTTCGGCTATGCTCGCAGCATTTGGGCTATGATCAATTACAATGACCGCGAGCCTGTAGATTTGCATGAAATGCATGGGCGGAACATGGACAAATATATATGTACCGACATATTATGTCCTATAGAGAAACAAGAAAAAATACGTGCCTTATCTGACAACTCATTGGTGGAAACTATCACAGCAAGATATAGCGACATAGACTATAACGGACATGTCAACAGTATCAAATATATTGAACATATATGCGATTTGTTCCCACTCGACAAATTTCGCAAATCGAATGTGAGAAGAATAGAAATGGCTTATATGGCAGAAAGCTATATTGGTGATACTCTATCCTTCTTTGTCGAGGAAAAAGAAACAGACACTTATCACATAGAGGTGCGGAAAAATTTCTCGGGAAAAAGGGAAAAAGGAGAATCCGTGGTCAGATGTCGGTTGATTTTTGAATAAAACGTATCCTTTTTAGGTTTTTATGTAATAAATTGACTAAATTTGCATCGCAGAAGTAAAATTCTGAAGCACAACACAACCGAAAGAAATAAAACCAAAATAGAAAACAAATAATAAACAATAACAGGCAGATATTTCCCATTGGAGGAATATCTGCAATAAAAAACAGTAGAAAAATGGCAAAAATGAATTTTGGTGGAGTTATCGAAGAGGTAATGACACGTGAAGAGTTTCCATTGGAAAAAGCTCGTGAAGTATTAAAGAATGAAACAATAGCAGTACTTGGTTATGGAGTTCAAGGCCCGGGCCAAGCCTGCAACCTTCGTGACAATGGGTTCAATGTCATCGTAGGACAGCGACAGGGAAAGACATACGAAAAAGCTGTGGCTGACGGCTGGAAACCAGGAGAAACTTTATTTTCTCTTGAAGAGGCGGCAGAAAAAGGTACTATTATCTGTATGTTGCTCAGCGATGCAGCACAAATGCAGCTTTGGCCTACTATAAAACCTTATCTTACAGCAGGTAAAACTCTTTACTTCTCTCATGGCTTTGCAATTACATGGAATGATCGTACAGGTGTTGTTCCTCCGGCAGACATCGATGTAATTATGGTTGCACCTAAAGGTTCAGGTACTTCTCTACGTACAATGTTCCTTGAAGGTCGTGGACTTAATTCTTCTTATGCAGTATATCAGGACGCTACCGGTCATGCTCTTGAAAAAGTTCTTGCTTTCGGTATCGGTATCGGTTCAGGATATTTGTTTGAAACAACATTCAAACGCGAAGCAACTTCTGACCTCACAGGTGAGCGCGGTTCTCTTATGGGTGCTATTCAAGGTCTGCTCCTTGCTCAGTATGAAGTGCTCCGCGAAAACGGACATACTCCATCTGAAGCATTTAACGAGACAGTGGAAGAACTTACACAATCTCTTATGCCATTGTTTGCCAAGAACGGAATGGACTGGATGTATGCAAACTGTTCAACAACAGCACAACGTGGTGCGCTTGACTGGATGGGCCCATTCCATGACGCTATCAAGCCTGTGGTTGAGAAATTGTATCACAGCGTAGTAACAGGAAATGAAGCTCAGATTTCTATTGACAGCAATTCAAAACCAGACTATCGTGTAGGCTTGGAAAAAGAGCTTCAAGCTATGCATGACAGCGAAATGTGGCGTACTGCAGAGGTTGTACGCAAGCTTCGTCCTGAAAACAACTAATCTCCTATTAGTACTTCGGCTGCAAATCCAATTCCATGATTGCTGGAATTTTTCATAGCAGAACATCTGAAGTATTAATCAATTCATCGGGGTGCGCCGTAAACTCAACATGGCGTCCCCTTTTTATATGTTATAAATGAAAGGAATCATTAACTTTGCAACAAAATACCAATAGAAAGCGAGAGATATGTATACAGAGACTGATATGCTGCAACGTACCCTATTATTACTGGGTGATGAAACAATGGAACGAATAAAACATACCAAAGTAATAGTGTTTGGTGTTGGTGGTGTTGGCTCATGGTGTGTTGAAAGTTTGGTACGCTCAGGAATGTGTCATATCACAATTGTAGACAGCGATCGAGTATGTTTCTCCAATATCAATCGTCAATTGATGGCTACAATCAAGACTGTAGGACAAGTAAAAGTCGAAGCATTGAAGGAACGACTGTTAACTCTCAATCCTGATGCAGACATTAAAGCATGCCAACAAGTTTTTAATGAAGAAACAGCAAAAGACTTCCAACTTGAAGAATACGACTATATAATTGACGCTATTGACTCTTTGAAAGACAAAGCGTTATTAATAGAAATGGCATGCAACACAAAGGCGCACTTTTTCTCGTCTATGGGTGCAGCATTAAAACTTGATCCCACACGTATCCGTGTGGCTGAATTTTGGAAAGTACAGGGATGCCCATTAGCCAGAGCATTACGCCAACGATTCAAAAAGCAAAAAAGCAGACCTGCACACAAATTTCTTTGTGTCTATAGCGAAGAGTTATTAAAAAACAAAAAAAGAGATGCAGAGTCGTCTGCTTCTTCTAATCTCAAAGATACTCTTAACGAAATTAATCAACCTAATAACGACAAACAAGACCTACATAGAGCACAACCAAACGGTTCTATCATGCACATTACAGCAATATTCGGTTTAACTATTGCCGGATTAGTTTTACAGGATATTGCAGAAAAATAAACACATTACAAAATCACTTCTACTCGGGAAGAATCAGAACAAAATGCCACTTGGTTGTAGGTAATATACAGGATGCCAGAGTTTTATTATTTTATAAGTTGCCGAATCAAGACTATAGCAAAAGAAACAAACCTGAGTTCAAAATAGTTGCCACTACAGGCTAAAGAATAAAAAAAGAACTAAAACCGATTTTTTTTTACAAAAAAAGCAAAAAAAATTTTGTTGGAATAAAAGAATATGTATATTTGCAATCAAGACTCAAATCTTACATATTTAGAAGGGGAAAGCAAAAAGGGGATGAGACATATTCAATATTAATACAAATCTTATTTTGTAAATATCGGGGAGATAAATGTTTCAATATAACTCTTTTCCTTTATATGGACTTTTACTTGACAAATATTTTGATTTTGAAGAGAGAGGGTAATTAATATTATTTTGTATCCTTAAATGGTCAGTTATGAAACACAAGATGATGTTTTTGCTTGTAATCGCATTATGGGCGAGTAAAGAAAGTGTATTTGGACAAAACGAACAGTACACTTACAAGTTAGTTACTAATGAAGAACAATTGGTAGCCGGTGGAACTTATCTAATTGCGAGTAGTGCAAATGATGGGGCCGCAAATGTGTTGTCATATGATAAAACAAACAACAGGAAAGGAATCCCGACAACCATTACTGATGCTTCTATCACAACTGAAATTTCCACTACAACAAGTGATAAGACCAAACCTTACGAACTCATTTTAGGAGGAAAGGCCGGCGCATGGACTTTCTTTGACAACGTAAATGGAGGATATTTGAATGTTACTTCAGAAGATGCAAACCGTCTAAAAACAGTTGTAAAACTTGACAATTATGCCAAATTCTCTATTACGATAGGAAATGAATATGCAGCAACAATAATAGCTACAGGAAAAAAATCTCGTAATATTATGATGTTTAATAACTCAAGTAATCTTTTTTGTTGTTACAGTTCTGACCAAGAAGAAATTTATCTTTATAAGAAGTCTAACGAGAACGAAGACCCCATAATAAAAGTGGAACCACCAAAAATAGCTCCTAATACAGGGAAATATTATGAGAATCAAACTGTTTCCATTGTTGCAGAAGAGGGATGCAATATATATTATACAGTTGACGGCTCATCTCCTTCCACCTCCTCTCTACTTTATGAATCGCCTTTTAGTATTTCTGTCACAACTACAATCAAGGCTATTGCAGTAGATGCAGATGGCAATACAAGCCAAATCAGTTCCTCTGTGATAACTATTGCTGAACGTGAATCCAATGGTTCTTTTGAAGCGCCGTATACTTATGATGATATTAAAGACATATCAAGTTCAACCAAAAATGTATGGATGAAAGGAGTTATTATAGGATATATTGCTGCAGAAGGTGTAGTAAGTACAGATTATACAGACGCAGAAAGTAAGAACAAAACAACTACTTTAGCTATAGGATATGCTGATGCCACAGGAAAAGAATGTATCGCTATAAGTTTCAATGACGATGATTACAGCAATGTAAGAGCCGCACTCAATACTTCAGACAACAGATTTAACCTAAATAGAGAGGCATATATATGTGGTAAAATTGACACTTATTGGGGTATCAATGGTACAAAAACTCCAGTAAAGGCTATTTGTCGAGATTGTGCTGCCCCATTCGGATATATCCTTGCCGGAAGCGGATTTACAAACGACGAACTGGATTTTGTCTTTTCTGACAACAATGCGACAAGCATTGATATACGATATTGCGTCAACGATGTCAGTGCAAAAACCATATTGAATCCTAATGCCCTGATTATAAAAAGCAATAATGAAGAGGAAGAAGAAAATGTAATTCTCAAAAACGGAAACAAGTATACTTGCCAAAAATTAAATCTGAACAACGGTGGGGCTTTTCGCGCTCCTTTCGATTTCACAGCAGATGAAGCAAGTTATACAATGAAAATATCAGAAGCAGGCTATGCTACACTATGCCTTCCTTTTGATTGTGCTATACCAGAAGGAGTTACAGCATACAAATTGGAGAATATAGACGGAAATGACATTATTGGAACAGAAGTAGACATGTTGGAAGCGGACAAACCTTTGCTTATTAAAGGAGAACAGGGAGAATATATTTTTAATGCAGAGAACGTCGAAATAACACCAAACCCCAATATGACAAATGGAATACTTAAAGGAGTTTATTCACAGCAACGTGTTCCTGCAAACAATTATGTATTACAAATGAAAGAAAAAGAACCGGCATTTTATATTGTATCTGCAGACAAAGAACCTTCTATAAATCCATTCCGTGCATATATAAGCATAGTTTCCCCTGAAAAGAACTTGTTTGGATTAAAAATTATAGACCAAGGCGAAACTGATAATATAAACGTCATTAACGGATACAACCTGACAACAACTAAAGAATGTTACAATATCTCAGGTATCAGAATCTCTGCCCCACAAAAAGGATTGAACATTATAAGAATGTCAGACGGAAGCATCAGAAAAATATTCATCAAATAACTATTATAAATTAATACTTATGGAAAAGAAAGAATATGTTAAACCTTCCACTTTGGTAATAAATGTGGAAATGCAGGGTATACTCGCCACTTCTGCAAACTGGATTGAAGTTGGAGACGGGTATGCAGATGAAAATATGGAAGTCCTTTCCAAAGGACGCATGTCTGATTTTTCAGAAGATGACACTTCTTGGGGAAACCTTTGGTAATGCTTTGGTAATTTGAACGAGAGTGTATGGTAAAATTCAATTTGAAGATATAAAAGCTATAAATTGAAAAGTTCATCTTTTAAGGACAAAGAAAGAGGTTGTGTCTATTTGTAAACTGTACCCAAAGTAAAAAAACAGAAACTTTCCGGTCCAGTTCATCAATACGCGAGTTCGGTTTAAAAAGGGCCTGTAAAAAGTAGTAATCATGCGAGGACACTGAAAAAGGCCCTGTAGGTCTCATCTTCTTACATTATCGGCACATATTTGTTTTTTTTTACTTTTTAGTAAGCATCCGAACAAATGCACCTTTCACACCTTGAGGTTTGATTGTAGCTTTACGGTAGCGAATACAATCAAACCTCAATTGTTATGAATAGATTAGAGTTTGAAGAATTAGGAGTCGATAAATCAACAGTAAGCCGTGAACTGAGACGTAATTCCACGCCGGGCGGCAAGTATGTATGGTGCAAGGCCCATGAGCGGTCCGAACAAAGGAAAAGCCGTACACCGGGAAACCGCAGGCTTGATGAGGTGCTACGCTGGCGCATAGTCGAGCTGATAAAAAACGAGCAGTGGTCTCCCCGACAAATATCCGGCCGTCTCGCCCGTGAAGGCATAAGCGTCTCACACGAAACAATATACGCCCTCATCCGTAATGACCATACGGGCGAACTCGCCCGCCACTGCCGCCATAAGATGAAGTACAGGCGTTCCGCCTCGCACCGGCATGAGACCAAGGCCACCAACATAAAGAACCGTGTGAGCATACACGACCGTCCCGCAGAAGCCGACGGCAAGCGTTTCGGGGATTGGGAGATGGACCTGATAGTGGACAAGGCCGGCAATGCCATACTTACGCTGGTGGAGAGGAGTACCAACTTCATGCTGATGGAGAAGCTCAGGCATGGAAAGAAGGCAAAGCCACTGGCCAGGACGGTATGGAGGTTGCTGCTGCCGTATAAAGGGGATGCGCTCAAGACGATAACGACGGATAACGGAAGCGAGTTCGCGGAACATGAGTGGATTACAAAACACCTTCAGGTGCCAGTGTATTTTGCCGACTCTTACTGCTCATGGCAGAAAGGAGCGGTGGAGAACGGAAACAAGCTCGTCAGGCAATATATCGCAAAAGGGACGGACATCTCTACGGTAACGGATGCTAAAATTGCAAGAATTAGAAAGAAAATAAATGCCAGACCCAGAGAAAAACTCAATTTCAGAACACCTAAGGAGGTGTTCTTCAAGAATATTTTATAATATTGCACTTGCTGGTTGACTCTAGTCTGTGAAGACAACACGAATTGTCAAAAGAGGGAACAAGGCGGAATAGTTGCGATTTCAGGTCCGTTCTTGAAATTAATGCTTAACTTTGTACCGTTTTTTACAGCATTGAATAAAGAGGATGAAAGGAAAAAATTTTTTATCAGCAGTGTCATTGTTTATGATTTGTACACTTGCGGCAAAGGCTCAGTTCATGCGGCTGGAACGGTATCCGGTCATTCCGCCAGATTATAATGGCGTATTTTTCGACCATGTATCCGAATATGTGTCCGGAGTTGTGAAGTCTGTATACGGGCAATACTTCGGACAGATTACGCGTGAAGGGGATATCTATGGATATGGGACATTCTATACTGATCAGGATGGTGAGATTGTCGGTCAGTACCGCAGAGGCAATCTCATCTTCGGTATAAAGATGGGGACGCAGACTGTGAAGGTGGGTACGGAGAACCATTACATCGTGTATGATCTTCGTACCGGCGACCCTCTGTATATCATAAAGGACGAGCAGAAGTATCTGTTGCCGGCAGACTATAAAGACACATACCGGTTTGAGTCGCTTACTTACAAGAACGGCGACAAGTATGTTGGCGAGACAGTCGGAGGAAAGCGCGAAGGCTATGGCATCTATTATTATGTGAACGGCAATTATTATTACGGTTCATACAAGAACAACGACCGTGTGGGGTATGGTGCTTTGTTCAAGACGGACAACAACATCACATTGCAATATTGGGAAGAGAAAACAGAATGAGCGTATGCAGATAAGAACCAATTCATTGAAGGCATGGGCACTTGCGGCACGGCCGAAGACCCTTGCCGGAGCGGCGGCACCGGTGTTGATGGGGATGGCTATGGCATTATCGGGTGGCGGAGAGTTTCGTGTGTTGCCTTTCGTCTTGTGTCTGCTGTTTGCCTTTGTCATGCAGATTGACGCCAATTTCATCAACGACTATTTTGACTACAAGAAAGGAACGGACCGTGACGATCGTCTCGGTCCGGAACGCGCATGTGCACAGGGGTGGGTGACACCGCGTGCCATGAAGACCGCTATTGCCACGACTACTCTGCTGGCATGCGCCACAGGGCTTCCGCTGGCTTTCATGGGAGGGCTTCCGCTGCTGATCGTGGGAGCGCTGTGTGTGGTATTCTGCTTTTTGTATACCACATCGCTTTCGTATCTGGGATATGGCGACCTGCTGGTTCTGGTGTTCTTCGGGATAGTGCCTGTGGGCTTTACCTTCTATTTGCAGACCGGTTGCTGGACACCGGCTGTCACGTTGGCGGGCATCGCATGCGGACTGGCCACAGACTGTCTGCTTATGGTAAACAACTACCGCGACTGCGAACAGGATGTGGTGAGTGGAAAGCGTACTCTTGTGGTGCGTATGGGAAAGGGCTTCGGACTGCATGCCTATCTGTGGCTCGGTGTGGCGGCTGTGGCCTTTGCCTTGTGCTCTTTGTACTTGTCGGGATGGAGCGGAATGGGGATGTTGATGTTCGTATACATGCTGCTCCATCTGCTTGCATACCGGAGGATGTGCAGGCTTGAAGGACGTGCGCTCAATTCTGTGCTGGGTGCGACAGCGAGAAACATCTTCATTTTTGCCCTCCTTTTTGTGATTGCCTGCATGGTGTGATTCTGTGGACAAGCGGATATGGCAGCGGTTGTGCCGGATCTGTGCGGAGGGAAGAATGCGGATGTGCTTGGATGAAACAAAAATATTGGTTAGATTTGCAGCCGGAAAAAATATCAACCGGCATTATCGGTAGTGAAGTGTATGCATGTATTCCTGAGAATGCGCGGAATTTCCGGCGATATGCGGCAATAATATAATATGGAAACAACAATCATAGGTGTGGCCGGAGGAACAGGCTCCGGTAAGTCCACATTTACCAATCGCCTGAAAAACGCTTTTGGCGACAATATTTCGGTGGTTTATCATGACAATTATTACAGGAGCAGCGACGGCATACCTTTTGAAATCAGGAAGAATATCAACTATGACCATCCCGATGCTTTTGAAACGTCTTTGCTTCTGGAGCATCTCAAGATGTTGAAGGAGGGAAAGCCTATAGATTGTCCCGTCTACGACTATACGGTGCACAACCGTTCAACGGAGATCGTACATGTGGAGGCACGTAAAGTCATCATTGTAGAAGGCATTCTCGTCTTGCAGAATGAAGAACTCCGTTCTATGTTCGACATAAAAGTGTTTGTGGAGGCTGATGCGGACGAGAGAATCATGCGTCGTGCCATTCGTGACATGAAAGAGCGTGGGCGCGATTTGGAGGGTATATTCAAGCAGTATGTGACTACGGTGAAACCGATGCACAATATGTATGTGGAGCCGACGAAGGCATTGGCGGACATTGTGATAAACAGTGCTTTCAATGATGTGGCTTTTGATATTGTGGCAAACAAGATTACACAGATTCTGACGCGGTGAACAGACAGAATGCCTGTCGGGCTGTCTGTCTCTGAATGGGTCAACGGCAAAAGTCGGTTGCAGAGGGGCATACATTCATTGACTTCTCAGTCTGAACTTCTTAGGACAGGATTTGTCGAGAAGGTTTTATATGGTGTGGGATGTCAGTGGATGTATGCCCCTCTGCAACCGGCTTTTATTGTGGGCCTTAATTTGTCGTGAACATGCGGACTGTTGCTGCATATCGTTTCTTTCCTGAAAACCACATATTAATGTACCAAGGACGATTGACTATTGACTTGTACTGTTTTGATTTCGTCGAACTCACATTAAATATCATTCTATAATGATGTTTTTTTGTACTTTTGCACTAAAATATTACAAATATGACAGAGGCAAAAGATATGAATCGTATAAAGGTTATGCTTGCCGAGAATAAACGAACAAATAAGTGGTTAGCGGAAGCGTTAGACAAAGACTCAGCAATAACGTCAAAGTGGTGTACTGATTCTTCTAACCAACAATCGAAATACTATTAAAATTGCGGATTTATTGGATGTAAACTATACAGTGCTGTAAGAATGAAATCTGTATTGATTGCAAAGAAGAAAGAATATGGCTGAAAAAAAAGATTTTTTATCTACTCGAAAAGGTATAACATATCTTGATTTATTTGCTGGAGCAGGTGGCTTCAGTGAAGGTTTTATGCAAGCTTACACGGATGATAAGTATTATGACTTTCGTTTGGCAAGTGATATCAATGAGAATTGTGAACTCACTCATAGGGTTCGTTATAATAAGATGTTAGGTCTTGACACCAAGTTCATATGTCAGGATATTATGGATGATTCTTTCTTGCCGAATCTATTGAGAGAAATAGGGAATCAAGAGATTGATGTTATTACAGGTGGACCAAGTTGCCAGTCGTTCAGCCTTGCTGGCAGAAGAAAAAAACTTGATAAACGTGATGATTTATTCTATCATTATCTGAAGGTTATAAAGGTGTTGCGACCTAAGTACTTTGTGATGGAAAATGTTAAAGGTATTCTTACCAAAGATGGAGGTCGCATAAAGAAGCGTATCTTAAGAGAGATTCGTTCTATTGTAGACAATATAAAGATGCCCCTGCTTTATAATTTTTTTGCTGATAATTTGAAAAGAAGAATTGCACCATCTCTTTACACGGCATTGTATATACGCATGTGTATGGAAACGTCCGAAGGAGATAGAGAACAGTTGAATGGTGCATATTTCAACAACCTTGAGCAGCAATTAAAGGATGTCACTAAAAGTTTGCCTTATAGTATAAGTAAAAGCAATGCATCTGTAAATACTATACGTCATGGTCTTATTTTGCTGAAGATGAGAAAAGAACGTGAAGAGATTCGCAAACTGGCGATTCACCTTAAAACTTCAGCTCACATAGATAACGATAAGTTTGTTGATGGTTATAATTCAATTGTAGAAAATATCTCAGATGAACAGATACTTGAACAAATATTGATCTCCATAGATGAAGTTGCATCGTTGGGGAAGTGTGAGAAGGAAGCTAAAATACTAAAAAAATCATTGGAGTTATTGATAGCGAGCTTTGACGAATGCATAGATTTCGTTAGAGAGCAGTTTGCTGATAACGAAAGACTGTTAGGCCGATTTGAAGAACTTGTTGGTGAAATTCGTCTTTATAATATAACCGAACCAATGGTACTTCTCTCGTCAAATTATGGTGTGCCTCAAAACAGGGAGCGTGTTGTGTTTATAGGATGTCGTAACGACCAAGAACTTATTACAGAGATTCCGGCAACTGTTACCGAAGACGAGAGGGTGAAAGTATATGAAGCAATTTGGAATATGGACATGGTGGGCAATGGTGACATAGCGACTACTTACAAAAGCCCAAGGGTTATTGCAGAATATGAAGCTGAAAAAAAGAAAAGATGTATTCAAGGTGAGCTTGATGACAAAGGTTTTTTGTTTTCTGATTGGTCACGCATGGGTAGGCTTGGCCATCGTTTTACTTTTGACGAAGAGCCTTTCTATGTGTCAGACATAGGTGATTTGGATAAGCCCAATAAATACCGGCGCATGGAACTTTTTAATCATCAAACCAGTCTGCAGAATGATATCGTTCGTGAACGTCTGGCGATAATTGCTAAATATAAAAACTATGATGAAGCAAAAGAGGAGCTAAAGGAAAAAGGATTGGATTCGCAGAAACGCAATTATGTGGTACTCGACCCTATGGGGCAGAGCCCAACAGTTTGTACGATGCCAGATGATTTTATTCACTACGCAGCGTGTCGTCCAATGACTGTTCGCGAGATGGCTCGCTTGCAGAGTTTTGACGATTCGTTTGTCTTTCAAGGTAAACGACAAACTGGGGGAAATAACCGTCAGAAAGAAATACCGCAATATACATTGGTGGGTAATGCTGTACCACCTTTGATGGCTCGTGCTATAGCAAACAAATTGTTGAAACACATAAAATAAGAAAGAACAACTGTGATACATATGCGCCAATTTACTGCTTTTGAGCAGAAGAATATAAAGTTCTTGGTTAACCATAATGTGAAGTTTACTCAGGTTGAAATCACACCTACAGGGCTTGATAAGAGCATATTAGATTCGACAGCTCCGATGCGCACTTACTTTTTAGAAGAGGGCATACATGATTATGCTCAACAACTTCAAGGTCAGGAGTTAAAAAGAATGTGTAGAGCGGTAATTCTTACAGCTGAGAGCCAATGCATCACACAGGCTTCATTTTACCGTCCTAATACTAAAAAAGGTGACCCGAGAATGTGGATTTATAAACTTGGCTCATATACAAAAGGAGGTGATATTTATGTCTTGTTTTATTTTGTGGATACACTTTATGCTGTCAATATTACACATATCGATATTGAGAAGTGTTATAATTCGATAGTTGTCACTCCTATGAAGGAAGTATTAATGGAGATTAACAGACTTGGCAATTCTGTTTCAGAAGAACTACTTGGCAAATTTCGTTCTGTTGCGGGAAAGTGGTTTGAGTCTGAGGTTTTTGCTGATACAGGAGTAGGACGTACAATTGAGTCGTTTCTTGGTATCACTATGAATAGCGAGAAAACTCCGGATTATAAGGGCATTGAACTGAAAAGTCATCGTGAGAAAAGAACTTCTAAAAAGAATGTTCTTTTTACCCAAACACCAGATTGGGATATTAGTGCATTAAAATCGAGGAGAGAGATTGTTGCTAAATATGGTTATATGACATCGGACAATAAAATTTAATAACTCTCGCATTTGCCCTGACTTTGTCGAAAAACATGTTGAAATCAACAAATGCTTAAATGCCAATAGATTAATTCTGATATCTGCGGTTTTAGGTGACACGCGAAAATTGCTTCAAAAGTTTAATTTGTTGTTTCTTTTGCTGGTGGATTTGCAGATTTCTTTCATAAATCTTATGGTTGTAAGTAGGTGTATTCACTGTGTTTTGCTGTTGTCTTCACAGACTCCTCCGTCGCTTCGCGCCACGCCCTCCGTCGCAAGCTCCCCAATTGCTCCTATTCCGCAATTGCCCC
>CAZKOB010000029.1:0-27326 GCA_964554265.1 uncultured Bacteroides sp.
AAATGGACGTTTTCAAACTCGTTCACCTTGAAAATAAATTTCGTTCACCTTGAAAAATTTTTTACAAGGCACTTTAAAACCATTTTCAAGGTGAAGGGAATTTATTTCCAGCGTACTCTTTTTTCAGACGATTTACACGCGAATGTGAATAAATGTATCTTTCTGAAAATGTAAATTATATTATTTTAATATTTGAGGTTCAAGACCCGAAAATGGCCTTAGAATCGCACAAATGGAACTTTGGTAAGGTTTGTCCGAATTTATGCGATTCTGCGAAGACTTGATTTTAACATTTCAGATTGTCAAAAAAAGTCCATAATTTATGACAATCGGATACAATAAAGCCTTTTTTGTGGAACAATGGCAAATCTGGGGTATGGAAGACTGATGCAATATGTGGCCTGCTTACACTCTCTTCCCTCTTATAAAAGTTTGGAAGGCATTGTGGAAGGAATGGTACGGTAGTAAAACCGGTTGCAGATGGTGTGAATGCACAATTCCATCTGCAACCGGTTCCTTTTGTTGCTCTGAAGAAACATGGTTATCCGCGTGTCTCTTCCACAATGCTTTTGTTTAAAACGATAATGCTTTCCGGTCCCATGTTGAAAATGAGGTCCACAATGCTGAGGTTCGGTGTGAATCCGTGTTTGTGGGCGAATACCTGATAATATTTTTCCGGCACAAATCCACTGTCGTCTTTCCAATCTTGTTTCGGTGCGATGGACATGCGGAAATCCTGCACTTCAGCTGTGTTGCAGTCAGTTCTGCCGCACTCCTCTTTTCCCATGTGAGCATGTAGATTGTTTGCTTGAACATAACACTCCGTGCGCCGGATGTCCGGCTGAATATCAATAAGTTCGCAACATTTGTCCACAAGAGCTTCGTTGAAGTCGAACAGGAATTTCCAGCGGTGTTCATAAAAAGGGCGGAAATCATCCTGATAATATTCAAAGAAAGGCGAATTGTAGTAGCTTGATGTCAGTGCCTGCCAATGGCTGTGCCGCCAGTTGTCGTGTTCGCTGATGCATACGTCTTTCATCATACACTTTGCCGAATCGAACTTCTCGATAGGCACTGTAAGCGCAAGCATACCATTCGGAGAATCTATGATGCAGCGTGTCCGGTAGGTCTGCTTCACATAGTTCTCATATTGTTCCACAAAACATCTTCCTCCGGATACTAACTTTGTAAAGTATTGAACCGGAGGAAGATATGCTGAAGATAGATAGATGTTCTTCATTCTTATTTGATGTCTGCAACCCACTTGAACAGTCTGTTCCAGCGTATACGGCTTGAAGGATTGGAATCGGGACTTATGGAAAGCCATACGAAGAGCGGTTTTCCTACGATATGGTCTTCCGGAACAAATCCCCAAAAGCGAGAGTCTGCCGAGTTGTGCCGGTTGTCACCCATCATCCAGTAATAATCCATCTTGAATGTATATGAGGTTGTCTCCTTTCCGTTGATGAGAATTTTCCCATTCTTGACTTCAAGTTTGTTGCCTTCATATACCCTTATTGGGCGTTCGTATATGGCGATATTGTCCATTGTAAGCTTAATTGATTCGCCTTTTGCCGGAATCCATATCGGACCGTAATTGTCACGTGTCCAGCCGTAATAATGGTCCAGCGGATACATATTGCCGAAGAAACCGTCTTTTATTTCCACAATGCTGTCTACAAGCGACTTGTCCGCTTCAAGAGCTTTGAGCGCCGACTGCGTAAGCGGCATGCCGTTTGCATAGTCAAAAATGTGAGAGCGGTCTTCGTCACTTATGCCGAGTTCGTTGCACACTTCATCGCTCAGCACTTGTCTGTCTTTGGTGTAGACACGATAGTTGAACTGTACCTCCTCCGGCTGTTTTTGCGGCTTTCCGTTGATGTATATGACTTTGTCTTTTATCTGTAACATCTGTCCCGGCAATCCTACGCAGCGTTTTACATAGTTCTCTCGTCTGTCTACGGGACGGCTCACTATTGCACCATATTCGTTTGCATTGGCTTTGACATATTGCTTTCCGTATGCGTACAGCTGTTCAAACAGTTCCATTTGCTGCTCTGTAGACAATGAGTCTCTTATGGGAAGTGTATATCCTTGTTCTATAGCCATTTGGTAGCCAATGGAATAGCATAAGTCATAGAAGTCATTGCTCTTGTTCACGGCCACTGTGTCGCCGGCCGGATAGTTGAAGACAACGATGTCGCCCCATTCCACTTTGCCCAGCCCTTTCACGCGCCGGTATTCCCAGTGAGGCCACTCTATGTATGACTTGCAGTTCAGTACTGGAAGTGTGTGCTGTGTGAGTGGCATGGTCAGCGGTGTCTGTGGGATACGCGGACCATAACTTATTTTCGACACCAGAAGATAGTCGCCTGTAAGCAATGATTTCTCTAATGATGAAGATGGAATCTGATAGTTCTGGAAGAAGAAATTATTGACGAAATATACGGCAACGAGTGCGAATACAATGGCGTCCACCCAGCTCATCAATGTCTTGGATACCGGATTCTCAAGTTCTTTCCACCATGTCCAACGTATCTTCTTGGTTATATATACATCGAAAATAAATGGTATCACGACAAGTCCCCACCAGCTCTCCACCCAATAAAGGAACAGGAGATACAGCAAGGTGACGACAATAAAATAAGTCCACGATATCCATTTTGACCGTGGCTTCTCTTGTATTTTCTTTTTATAATAAGAAGTCATGTTTTGATATAATGATTTTTTGCAGTTGTCAGAATTTGAACAGATCGTCAGTGGACAGAAGTCCTTGATGGTCAGCTGTATATTCGGCAGCAAGAACTGCTCCCAAGGCAAATCCTTTGCGGCTGTGGGCTTCATGGGTGATGGTTATACAGTCCGCTTCGTTGTCATAGATGATGCTGTGGATTCCCGGCACTTCGTCGCGGCGTATTGAATTTATTGGGAGTTCATCCGCTCCGCACTTGTCTGTTCCGGATATTGTACCGTCGGGAGCAAGCAGCGTGCCCTTTGTCCAAGATGTTTTCCGGTCGATTTCCGACAGGATACCTTCCGCAAGGGTTATTGCTGTACCGCTTGGCGCATCGAGTTTGTGGATGTGGTGTACCTCTTCCATCTTTACGTCATACGAAGCGAAACGGTTCATTATGCGTGCAAGGTATTTGTTTACAGCCGAAAATACTGCCACTCCGATGCTGAAGTTTGATGCCCAGAACAGTGTTTTGCCTTCTTCGTTGCAAGCCCTGCGCACATCATCACCATGCTCTTCGATCCAGCCTGTACTGCCTGATACTACTTTCACTCCGGCTTTCCATGCCTTCAGATAATTTCCGTATGCCACATGTGGGGCTGTAAACTCTATGGCAACATCTGCACTTTTGAATGTATCCGATTCAAACTCTTCCTGATTGTCTACATCTATTATGCTGACGATTTCGTGTCCGCGTTCTATGGCAATCTGCTCTATCATTTTTCCCATTTTGCCATAGCCTATCAATGCTATTTTCATAATGTTGTACGTTAAGTAGTTCGGATTCGGCAAGTTGCATCTCTGTGGATGCTGCCCTTGCTATTTCCGGCAAAGTTAAGCATTAAAGCTAAGAATTTCATTATTATATTATATAAAAAAGCGAAATATGTCAAAACAGCTTCTTAGTACAATATTTCCAGTTTACTTTCTTTTGTGCGCTTCATCAACCAGTTTCTGAGTTTCATCGTCTCTTCCTCTTTGAGTGGCTTGTCGGAGGATATGGTGGCGAGGCAGAGTGTGTCGGGCTGTATGGAGTCTGTGGTGTAGCATCTGACGGTTCTGTTCAGTGTCAGTGATTTTATGTCCGGAAACAGGGTGGCCACTTCGCGGCTCAATTCCACAGTCAGCTTGTCGAACCTTTGGTTTTGCTCTATGTCCTTTTCCATCTGTTCGATTTGAATGCGCTGCTCCTCTATGGTCTGCTCGCTTTTTTCATACAGGTCCTTCATGACGACGGTCTTGATGGAGGATATGTCGATGCTGTTGTTGTTTATCCCTTGTATGACTTTGAGTACGGTACCTTTCAGTTTGTAGTTTTCCATCCGCCGTTCTGCTGTCGCAATGGTTTCCTGCGTCAGTTCCTCGCCTATCAGTACAACCTTTATTTCTCTGTCCTTATATGAGATTCCCTTCTGTATGACTTGCGTGTTCTTGAAATCCAGTTCGTTGTTGATGAAGAGTTGCGCCTGAGATTTGTAGAACGATTCCTTGACGATGCTGTAGGTCATGACGACCGACGGGATGATTGTCGCGATGACTATGATGTATATGTATCGTTTCAGTATGGAGCCTCTTTTCTTGTCTATGTAGGTCTTGTATGGGAACTTCATCATTCTCACTCCGATAAATGTCGCTACAGTGATGAACACTGTGTTGATGAAGTAGAGATAGAAAGCCCCGAAGAAGTACATCCATTGTCCGGTGGCTATCCCATAGCCTGCGGTACACAGCGGTGGCATGAGAGCCGTAGCAATGGCGACTCCGGGCAGCACGTTGCCTTTCTCCTTTGCGCAGATGGCCACGATGCCTGCCATTCCGCCGAACAAGGCGATGAGCACGTCGTAGATGTTGGGCGATGTGCGTGCCAGCAGTTCCGATTGTGCCTCGGTCAGAGGGGTTACAGTGAAGTAGATTGTGGCTGTAAGTACAGATATGCCGGTCGCGACACCGAAGTTCTTCAATGAGCGCTTCAGCAGGTCGAAGTCCGTGATGCCTATGGCAAGTCCCATACCGATAATGGGACCCATCAGCGGCGATATGAGCATGGCGCCGATAATGACGGCCGTTGAGTTGACATTCAGTCCGAGCGAAGCGATGAATATGGCGAATATGAGTACCCACAGGGTCATGCCCTTGAACTGGATTCCGCTGACAATCGATTCTATTGTCTGTTGTTGCTCTTCTTCCGTGATGTTGATGTGGAAGAATTTCTTGAAGTTTATCTTTATAGGCATACTCTATAGGATTGAAGATTGAAAATCCGCGTGGCGGCTGTTGTCCCTGCGGTGGCCCTGCCCCTTTCCATCTTCAAATTCTGGTTTTTGTGAATTTTCTTACGACAGTCCCTCGATCTGTCCGTTTACGATGTCGATTCTTTCTGCTTGCGGTGAGCGTGGAAGGCCCGGCATACGCAGGATGTCGCCGGCTATGGCCACGATCATTTCCGCCCCCTGATTGATGACAAGGTCGCGGATGTGTATGGAGAATCCGGTTGGTGTTCCGTACATGCCGGGGTCGGCGGAGAACGAATACTGGGTCTTGGCGATGCACACAGGATAGTGCTCCAGACCGAGCGATTTGATTCGTTGCATCATGTTGGCGGCACCTTTGGCATAGCTTACATTGTCTGCACCGTAGATGTTTTTGCACACCTTCTCGATTTTTGTCCGGATGTCATCGGTGTCGTCATAACAGAGGCGGAGAGGTTGTGAAGGGTTGTTTTCTATCTGTTCTGTGACAACTTTTGCCACATCCACGGCTCCTTCGCCTCCTTCAAGGAAGGCATTGTTGATGGCGAACCCTACTCCCAGTTCTTCGCAATGGTGGCGCACGATGTCCAGTTCAGCGTCTGTATCCGTTGCGTAGCGGTTGAATGCGACTACTACGGTCTGTCCGTATGATTGTATGTTGCGGATGTGGCGGTCGAGGTTCGCCAGACCCTTTTTCAGTCCTTCTTCGTCAGGAAGCTTGATTTTGTCGAGGCTTACCCCTCCGTGCATTTTCAGTCCTTGTGTGGTGGCCACGATGACCGTCAGCTTAGGCTGTATGCCTGCTTTCCTGCATTTGATGTCGAAGAATTTTTCTGCTCCGAGGTCTGCACCGAATCCTGCCTCCGTAACCACGTAGTCGCCGTATGTCATGGCCAGCTTTGTCGATACGATGGAGCTGCATCCGTGGGCAATGTTGGCAAACGGACCTCCATGCACGAATGCCGGGGTCTGTTCCGTGGTCTGCACGAGATTAGGGTGTATGGCGTCCATGAGCAGTACGGTGACGGCACCGCCCACTCCCATGTCTTTCACGGTAAACGGACGTCCGTCGGTCGTGATTCCCAGCAGGATGTTCTCTATGCGGCGGCGCAAATCGTCACGGTCCTTGGCGAGGCACAGTATTGCCATGATTTCGCTGGCCGGTGTGATGTCGAAGCCGCTTTCCTGAACCGTGCCGTCTGTCTTTGCTCCCAAACCGGTGACAACGAATCTTAGGTTGCGGTCATTGATGTCGAGCACGCGTTTCCACAGCACCTCCTTCAGCGCGAATCCTTCCTCGCGGTGCTGATAGATATAGTTGTCGAGCAGTGCGCTTATCATGTTATGTGCCGAAGTGATGGCATGGAAGTCACCTGTGAAATGCAGGTTGATTTTTTCCATTGGAAGAACCTGTGCATATCCGCCTCCGGCAGCTCCTCCTTTCAGGCCGAAGCAGGGACCGAGCGACGGTTCACGCAGAGCAACTACTGCTTTTTTGCCTATCTTGTTGAGTCCGAGTGCCAGACCGATAGATACGGTTGTTTTGCCGATTCCGGCCTTGGTCGGTGTGATGGCTGTAACGAGAATAAGATTGCTCTTTTTCACCCTCTCCTCGTCTATGAGGCTTTCCGGTACTTTTGCAATGTTTCTTCCATAGTGTTCGATGCTGTCGGTCGGAATCCTGATTTTGCTTGCTATTTCGTCGATATCGGCAAGTTTGCATTCTCTTGCTATTTCAATGTCTGTTTTCATGATTTTTTTTATTTTTTTAGAGAGGCAAATATACATATTTTTTTGAAATATGGAACTTTGCTTTTCAAATTTCCGGATTTATGGGCTTGTAATTGACGCGTGTGTTCTATGTGATGTGCAGATTTGTCGTATGGAGAAAAACATTGCGCTGTATTGGCAAACTTCCGGAAATATTTGATTCTTTAGGATTTGATCTGGTGATTTCACAGACTCCTCTTGTGCCTTAAGTGGTTGTTGTCACAGGCTCCTCCGTCGCATCACACTTAAAATCCGTCATTTTTTTTGATTTGAACGTAGTCCGGATATCCGTATAGGCTGATACTTTTTTTGTATGGCGTTGAAAATCATTATGTTGCAGCCTGTGGAAATCGGATTTCGTCCCATTGGAAAATTGTTTTCACCGCACAGTTTTTTATAATCGGCACTGCTGATTATAAAAACTGCACTGCTGATTGTATAATCAGCACTGTTGATTTTACAATCGGCAGTGCTGATTTAAGAAAACAGTGCAGTGAATTTGACTTTTCAGAAGGTGAATTTCATGTTCACGGTGCGGTCGCTTCTAAAAAGCGGCATTTTGTCCGGGCATATTTGCCATGAAGCCCGAAACAGTTTCCTATAATAAGAAAAGGAGTCTGCAAGGGATATATATTGGTATATGCGTATAAGAATGACGGTATTTGGAATTATGAATATCGCAATGACTGTGCCTCGCGCACCTATTATATATAAGTGTGTATTAGGAAAAAGCGGCAATATGTGTTTGTACAGAAAGAAATAAGATGAAAAAGTGATAAGATGAGTAATTTAGCTGTAGTTTCGTATGCCGGATACATATAGCCTTTTCTCCGAACCGTGATGGAATTTGCCGCATGGAAGAAGCATGAAAGACTGTATAACTATTTTTCTTGTGGCATGAGCGTATGAGGGGAGAATGGGATAGGTATTGGAAGTGTCTTGTTGTATAGAAAAGATAGCATGACAGATTAAACGGCTTACTTTTTGTAAACGCTATACCCTGTGTCTATATGCAAAAAGATGTAAAAATCTATCTTTTTGTAATATTTAATTATTTAGTTAACGAATATTTACCTGAAAATTTTGTATATTCTGAAAAAACGTGTATTTTTGTGCGTGTGACATAACGTATGGAAAGAAAAAAAGACTAAAATACGACAGATTGATGAATATTCTTGTTTGAAGCTTTACAACATTCATGATTACTAATACATTGTCTTGCGCTTAAAAGATGGATATTCGCATTATGATAGCATATAAAGGTAAATAGTTTTATTAATAAATTCAAAATGTTTGAGAGAATGATAAAGAAAGTATGGTTGTTCCTTGCCTGTTTTGTAATGGCGGCGGGCATGGCATTCGCCCAGACGAAAGTTACAGGAGTTGTGCTCGACCGTCAGACGGGCGAGCCGGTGGCCGGAGCTTCCGTCAGAGTGAAAGGTACTTCCATTGGTACCCCTACCGACGTTGAGGGAAGGTTCACTATTGCGGGAGTCCCGAGTTCGGCAAAGACTCTCCTTGTTTCGTATATCGGTATGAAAGATATCGAAGTGGGCGTGAAGCCGAAATTGAGAATTTATATGGATGCGGAATCGCATTCTGTAGATGAAGTCCTTGTGGTGGCTTATGGTACGGCGAAGAAAGAATCGTTTACCGGATCGGCAACAGTTATCAAGGCAGAGGACATTGCAAGTGAGCAGTCGGCCAACGTGCTTGATGCGTTGAACGGAAAGAGTGCCGGTGTGCAGATGTATAATTCCACAGGGCAGCCCGGAATGTCTTCACCGACAATCCGTATCCGTGGTATAAGCTCCATCCTTGCCGGCAATTCTCCGCTTATCATTATGGACGGTGCTCCGTACGACGGCGACCTGAATACAATCAACCCTCAGGATATAGAGTCCATGACAGTGCTGAAGGATGCCGCTTCAAACGCGCTCTATGGTGCCCGTGGTGCGAATGGTGTCATCATGATTACCACCAAGAGAGCACAGGCAGAAGGTAGCGGCAAGATTACGGTGGATGCGAAATGGGGCTCCAATTCTCGTGCCATACCGCGTTACAAGACGATAGACAATCCTGCTCAGTATTATGAAACCTATTATAAAGCCCTGAAGAATTTCAAGATGGGCGAAGGTGCTACGGACGCGGAAGCACACGAGTGGGCGCGTCAGAATCTGATAGACGGGGACTACGGACTTGGTTATAATGTCTATAACACTTCCGGCCAGTATCTTATTGGTGATAATGGAAAATTGAATCCGAATGCTACATTGGGTAATGTGGTCAACTACAAGGGACAGGACTATATGCTTCTGCCGGACGATTGGGTTGACGCTGCTTTCCGCAACAGCCTCCGACAGGAATACAACATAACGGCTTCCAACGTGAACGGAGGAAACTCTTTCTATGCTTCATTCGGCTATTTGAAGAATGAAGGTATCACGGCCAATTCCGATTTTGAACGTCTGACCGGACGTCTCAAGGCCGATTCACAGTTGAAATCATGGCTCAAGGTGGGCGGTAACTTCTCTTTCACGCACTACAAGGCAAACTATATGCGGGATGACGGTATGGATATGGGCTCGGGAAATATATTTGCCGTATCTTCCTTCGTGGCTCCTGTCTGTCCGCTTTATATACGCGACGGCAAGGGAAATGTGATGTATGACAGCAATGGCATAAAGATGTATGACTATGGTGACGGTAACAATGGTGGAGTGAAGAGATTTTATCTGGCAGAAAGCAATGCGCTTCAGGATGCTCAGCTCAACACAAACGCATATGAAGGAAACTCAGCCAATGTGGTGGGGTTTGCTGAAATCCGTTTCCTGAAGGATTTCAAGTTTGTGACAACCAATACCGTGAGCTTGGATGAAACTCGCAGCACGAAGGTGACAAACCCTTATTACGGATCATACGCAGACATGAACGGTATAGTTTCTAAGGAACACTATCGTACTTATACGTTCAACTATCAGCAGTTGCTCAATTGGAGCCATCAGTTTGGCCTGCACAGTTTTGATGTGATGATTGGCCATGAGTCTTACAACTACAGATATTACGACCTGTGGGCTACAAGAAGCAACATGTTCGACCCTGACAACCTTGAACTTGCCGGCGCTGTGACCGATGGTGACGGAAGTTCCTATACATTGAATTATAATACGGAAGGATATTTCGGACGTATACGTTACGAATACAATGAAAAGTATTTCGGTTCGTTCTCATATCGTCGTGACGCGTCTTCACGTTTCAGCCCGGAAAACCGATGGGGTAATTTCTGGTCAGTGGGCGCGGCATGGCTTCTCAACAAGGAAGAGTGGTTGGACGCAGGCTGGATTGACATGTTGAAGCTCAAGGCTTCGTATGGAGAGCAGGGTAATGATGCGATTGGTAACTTCAAGTATACCGACCTCTATGATGTGGTCAATGCAACAGGACATCCTGCACTTGTGCCGAATTCCAAGGGTAACAAGGATATAACATGGGAGAAGAACGGAAACTTCAATGTCGGTGTCGATTTCGATTTGTTTCGCGGACGTCTTTCCGGTACGGTTGAGTATTTCTACCGCAAAACCACTGACATGTTGTTCTCCATTCCGCTTGCTTCGTCTTACGGATATACTTCATACTACGCAAACGTGGGAAATATGCGCAACTCAGGTATCGAATTTGACTTGAGCGGAGATATTATACGCACGAAGGACTTCACATGGAGCTTGAACTTGAACTTTACTCACTACAAGAACAATATCTCATATCTGCCGGAGGAACGTAAAACACTGGAAGTGGACGGAAAGAAGGGATATACTTCAGGTGAATATTTCTATGGTGAGAACTGCCCTCTCTACACATTCTATATGAAGAAGTGGGCCGGGGTCTGCAAGGAAACAATGTATGACGACAACGGTAAGGTCATTGCTACACCGGGACAGTCGCTTTGGTGGAAGGACAAGATTGAATACGTTACGGATGCCGACGGACAGTTTGTACTTGATGAGAACGGCAACAAAACGACGACTGTGGTCGGTCAGGAAGTGACAAGCAAATATTCGGAAGCAGAGTACCATCTTTGCGGTTCTGCACTGCCTGATTTATACGGAGGGTTCGGTACTTCGTTTACATACAAAGGATTCGACCTTTCGATCGGCTTCTCTTACCAGCTTGGCGGACAATGCTTCGACAGTGACTATGCAACTCTCATGTCTTCGCCGATATCCAATACAAAGGGTATGGCAATGCACGCAGATCTGCTCAAGGCATGGACTCCGGACAATGCAAATTCCAATATCCCAAGTCTGGTATATGGCGATACCTATGTAGGTTCTACATCCGACCGCTTCCTTACCGATGCATCGTATTTGAGCCTTCAGAACGTCAATCTGGGATACACTCTTCCGGTTCATATCACGCGTATGGCCGGTATAGATAAGGTGAGAGTCTATGTGTCTGCCGACAATCTCTGGATATGGACAAAGCGTCAGGGACTTGACCCCCGCCAGTCTATCAGCGGATCTACGACGAACCAGTATTATTCGCCTATCCGTTCCATTTCGGGTGGTATAACTATTACATTCTAAAAAACAAAAGTGAAATGAGAAATACATCAAAAATATTACTTGCAGCTTGCTGCTTGTCTTCTACTTTGCTCACTGGGTGTATTGACGAGGTTGTTCCTACGGATAGTGCCACGGGCGGGCAGGTGGAGACTTCACCGAAAGCTTTGGAAGCCCTCTTGTATGGTATGCCTGCATACATGAACAAGTTTGGCGGTGTGTTCGGTGATGGTGATGACGCGTATGCATATGATTTCGGCTATGGCTCAATGATGCATATCCGTGATGTGATGACAGAAGATTTTGCTGTTACTTTTCATGGCTATGATTGGTATACAACATGGGAGTTTAACCTTTATCTGGCTGAAAACTATATATCTGCACAGCTCGTGTGGCAGTATTACACAAAGCTTGTCCAGACTACCAACAAGGTGATAGGCGCTGTAGATGCAAATACTGCAGACGACTTGAAGAAAGGCTATCTTGGTGCCGGCTATGCATTCCGTGCCTTTGTATATCTTGATATGGCGCGGATGTATGAGTTCTTGGAAAATGACGGAACAGAATCTGTGAACAGCTATGGCAATGATGTGCTCAATTATACGGTGCCTATCGTGACAGAGGAGACCACAGAGGAGGATTCAAGAAATAATCCGCGTGTGAAGCGTGAAGATATGTTTGAATTCATCAAGTCCGATTTGGATTTGGCAGAGGAATACATCGCTTTTTTCAACCGTCCGATAAAGACACTGCCGGATCTTGCGGCAGTCTATGGACTCAAGGCCCGTCTGTATATGTGGGTAGAGGACTATGAGAATGCGAAGCTTTATGCTCGCAAGGCGATAGATCTCGGCAAATATACTCCGACGACAAAGGAGCAGTGGCTGAGCACGACTTCCGGTTTCAATGATATATCTACGCCGTCGTGGATATGGGGTTCTCAGATGGTGGAAGAAGATGCTGTCGTACAGAGCGGTATCATCAACTGGACAGCATGGTCAAGTAATGAGGCTGTATACGGATATTGTGGTGTAGGACCTTATAACTGTATCGGTGCTGCTATATACAACAAGATTGACAACGATGACTTCCGGAAACTTTCGTTCAAGGCTCCGGAAGGTTCTTTCCTTGATGGCAAGATTCCTTATATCGATGATGAGATTGGTGAGAGTCTGCCTGTATACGCAGCGATAAAGTTCCGCCCGGGATCGGGAGATTGCGAGAAGTACAATGTGGGTTCAGCCTGCTCATATCCGATAATGCGAATAGAGGAGATGTACTTTATCGAGGCGGAGGCTGCTGCACACTTGGATGCTAATGAAGGAAAGAACCTGTTGGAGGATTTCATGAAGAAATACCGTTACAGCAGCTATATCTGCAAGGCTACGGATATGGACGGTGTTGTGGATGAAATATTCTTGCAGAAGCGTATCGAGTTCTGGGGCGAAGGACTTAACTACTTCGACTATAAGCGCCTGAACAAGCCTGTTACACGTTTGTATGAAGGCACTAATTTCGCACAGGATGCGCAGATGAACACAACTACACGTCCGGCATGGATGAATTTTGTTATCGTGCGTTCTGAGGGAGACAACAACAAGGCTGTCGCAAAATGGAATAATCCGGACCCGACGGACTGCTATTGATAATGGAAACAATAAAAGAGAAGAATTATGAAAATAATATATAAAGCTTTTGCCGCCTTGATGGTATTGCCTTTGCTTGCAGGCATGACTTCGTGTACCGAAGAGGCAGAATATGATGCGGCAAAGTCGGTGGGAGGACCACAGGTATATTTCTCAACCGAACTTCCGAGTACGATCGATGTGTCTGAGAATGAGACTCATGCTGCAATACTTCTTTCACGCGTAGTGACAGAAGGGGAAGTGACGGTTCCTTTGAAAGTGGAGACAGAGTCGGAATTTATATCTTTGCCGTCGAGCGTGACTTTTGCTGACGGTGAGGCTTCGGCAGAAATCACAATCACGTATGACCTTGAGAAGATGGAGATGGGAGTATATGATGACGTAGTGGTATCTCTTGATGATGAAACCTACACCACTCCATACGGAAGGAGTTCGTATGCTTTCTCTATCGGTCTGCCTGCACCGTGGACGTCATTGGGCTACGGTTTGTATTATGAGGATATTCTTGGTCCTCTTTATGGATGGTCTCCTTTGGAATATGCCGTGGAGATTGAAGAGAATGAAATGCAGCCGGGTATGTTCCGTTTGGTGAACCCTTATGGTGCGGATTACCCATACAATGAAGAGGGTGATTGGGATGATACGGAGAATCACTATCTTGTGATTGACGCTACCGATCCGGACCATGTTTGGTTTACCAAGCAGTATATGGGAGTAGACTGGGGCGATGGCGAACTTTATATGCAGTCTCTCGTGGACTTTGAAATGGAATATGGCTCTACGCTTGAAGAGATCAAAAACGACTACCCGGAGTTGTTCGGTACATATAAGGATGGTGTGATAACCATGCCAAAAAGTTCCATCTATGCATATTTAGCGGGCTTGCCTGTAGAGGATGGTTATTGGTGGTATGGAAACGAGAACGGTTTGTTCCGTATTGCCATGCCGGGTGTTGTAGTCAAGGATTATTCCGTATTTGCTGAATATACAGGACGTTTCGTTGATATGGACAGTAACTCATCTGCTGTATTTAACGTGACTTTAGGCGAAGATGTCGAATATGTGAAATATGCGTTGGTTGATGCGGATTTGGCTCAGGATGCTATAGAAGGCATAGTAAACGGAACGATTGATGCGGATATTCTGCAGAGCAGCGGCGAGTTGCGTCTGCCTGTAGAAACTTCGGGCGACTATGTGCTTGTAACTGTTGCTTATGCCGATGCAGAGGTCTGCAGCAGCGACTACATCACATTTAGGTTTGTTGAAAATAGTGTGAAAGAGACATGGACTTTGATCAATGCAGGAACTTATCAGTTTGCGACGGATTATATGGAGGGAGAACAGGCGGCATCGTTGTATTGCAGCGATACAGACCCTTCGCGCTTCAAGATTGCTCCGTTCGGAGATGACGGTGAACTGATTTTCACTTGGAATAAGGAAACTGGAGACTGCGAAGTTCTGCCGAGCAATACCGGTTATAGTGATGAGTATGGGGTAATCTCCGTACAGGAGTTGCAGACCGCTTATCCGGATTACTATTATGAGACAAGCTATTATGACGCAGAAAGTGCAACATTCTGGTTTAATGTTATTTATAGGAATGAAACTAATTACTACTATGGATTTGGATGGGAATCATTCCAGATTGCGAGTGAGACAGAAGTTGCGCCAAGACAGAGTAAGCTCCAAATGAAGTCGAACAGGAATTTCAGCAGACTGAAATTGCGTCCTATGGGGCTGGTTCCCGGCCATAAGGTGTTGCAAAGAAAGTAAAATGGCGGCCGAATAAAATGGCCTGAAAAATAGGATAAGGAAAGCGAATGAAAGCAATGGACTTTTGTTCGCTTTCTTTGTTGTTGCAGCAGTGGAACTTGTTGGGGTGTAAAGTCGACCGAAAAGAATAATTATGAGCCTTTTTTTTGACAATTTGAAATGTTAAATTCAGGCTCCGCAGAATCTCGTAAAATCGACCAAACCTTACCGAAGTTCTATTTGCGCGATTCTAAGGCTGTTTTCAGGCCTTGAACCGGGAATGTGAAAATAATACAATTTGTGTCCCGAAAAGATACATTTATTCACATTAGAGTGTGCATCGCCTGAAAAAAGAGTACGCCGGAAATAAATTTCGTTCACCTTGAAAATGGTTTTAAAGTGCCTTGTAAAAAATTTTTCAAGGTGAACGAAATTTATTTTCAAGGTGAACAAAATCGAGAAGGACCGTTTTCGGGGTAAAATCTGGTGTTGCACAAAATTGATTTCTTAAAAAGTCTAAATCAAATTTTTCAATGTCACGAAAAACAAAGATGGGTTTTGGCGGCGAAAAACAAGAATATCGGGCAAGTAATTTTATAACTTGTTGATTATCAATACTTCCTATTTTTGTCACAACCTGTACTTCTTGTACCTAAAACAGCACTGTTTTGCTAAAATAGTATTTCACTGATTATCAATTGTTTATCAATAAATCTTCAGAAATTCAACGATTGGAAAGATGTAAATGAATCTTAATTATGTTAATAAAACTCCGTCTGTCATGAATGGATTTTGTGTCAAAAAGAAAGAAGAAATGCTCATAAGAAAGATTGTTGATTCTGCTGATGTATTCACAGACTCCTCCGTCGCTTCGCGCCACCTCCCCTAACTTAGGGGAGGAGCTTAGTTACCTTGTTCGTTGAAAAGCCAATAGTGAACTAATATTTTGATTGTTAACATAATAGCATTAACATCGAACAGGTAATCAGGCTCCTCCCCTAAGTTAGGGGAGGTGGCGCGAAGCGACGGAGGAGTCTGTGAAAACAACCACTTATAATCATAATAATCGCAAGAGGAGTCTGTGAAGACACAAGCTTAAAATCATCAAAATCACAAGAGAAATCTGCGAATCCACCAGCAAAAGAAACAACAGATTAAACTTTTGAAGCGATTTTCGCGTGTCACCTGAAACCGCAAACATTAGAATTATAGCCTGTTGACATTTAATCGCTTGTGTTTTTTTAACGTATTTTTCGACGAAATCAGGAGAATATATTGGAAAATCTTTGCTTGGTAGATTCCTTGTTGCTGGATATTGTTCCCTTGAATGTACGTTTTTATTCTTTTTAGTGACTTACAACAGTTTATTTATTCTTTTTGTAATGCTAATTTATGCAAAATACTAACATTACAAACAGTCCAATCCTTTTTTTTTCTTATTTTTGTAGCAGAATAGTCAATTATCTGAAAAAATGCTTTGTGAAAAGGGAAGAACAAATTATTTAACAAATATTATAAATTATCAATTTATGAAGAAAGTTTCATTGTGGGCATTCCTTTCTGTGCTTTCAGGAATGCTTTTCTGTACATCATTGTATGCACAGGAGGAGACAAAGAGACCGGTGTTTCATGTCTATAATTTCGAGGATGGAGGTATCATGCAGAATATCTCCAACAATGGAAAATGGGTAGTTGTGGAACAGGCACTGACAAGTGACGGTCTTCAGTCTATACCGAAGCTGGTCAATCTGGAAACAGACGAGATTACAAAGCTCATTCCTGATTTGGACGTTTGCAAAAATTGTACGGCAAAGGACATATCCGATGACGGTACGATTGTGGTAGGAAGCTTTGATGAGTTCCCTGCATATTGGTCTAAGGAAATCGGAGACTGGGAGTTCCTTAGTCTGGCGGAGAACTGGAAATACGGAGAAGTGTTTGCCGTCACTCCTGACGGAAAGTATGGTGTGGGCCGATTGTCATGTGAGAGTGTTCCTGTATTGAATGACGACGGAACCGTCAAGACAGAAAAGAATCCGTTTACAGGTGCAATGGAAGTTGTACGTGAAGACCGTGAATGGAACTTCAAGGCTACAATGTGGGACCTTGAGACCGGAAAAATCGTTGAGCTTGAAGGTCTTCCGGAACTTGACAGAGCACACGAATTTATAGAAGCGTCTTCTTTCGCGGGAATTTCGCCGGACGGACGTTATTTGCTTGAGGAAATATCCTGGTTCTTGCCGGAGTATAATTCCGCATACTGTATATACGATCGGGTAGACAAGACTTATAAGATGATAGGTTATACAGAGCATGACGACCGGGCTTGGGAACCTATGTATGACGGTCTCAGCAATATAGACAACGTTAAGATGAGCGCCAACGGACTCTGGGTTACGGGCGAGGCTGCCACCTATACCGCTTCATATCCGTTCCTGTATAATGTGCTTACCGGTGAGTTTGAGGTCTATGATGCTACTACCGACGCAAATTATGTTACTTGTATTGCCGACAGCAAGGGTAATATCATCAGTGCTTCGACTGTAGCCGGTCCGTTGCGTGAGCTTGTTTTCAGAAGCGAAGGCCTTTGGTTTGACTTCCGTAAGATATTGAGCGGAACATATGGCATCGATTTCGACAAGTATCTCGGATTTGATTATACAGGTACACCATTTGCTCTGAGCGAAGATGACACCAAGCTTGTGTCTATGTCTACTGTCTACGACGAGAGCTATGTTGTGGAGTTCGACCACCCTATCATAGAGGAGTGTGAAAAGGTTAACCTCCTTGATTTCTATACAATGACCCCTGCCTCAGGTTCTTCTTTCTCCAAATTGAAGCAGATAGACCTTGTATTTGAACATGATGTAGAGGTGCTTGCTTCAAAGTCGAGCATAGAACTTAAGGATGAGAACGGAAATCTTGTGAGAAATTCATTGGATTTCGCTACGGTTACGGACAATGCGAAGCGTGTGAGAATTTCTTTCCGTACACAGGAACTTGCTGCAGGAATGAAATACTATATAACGATTCCGGCGGGAACTATCTGCATAAAGAACAACAAGAGCAAAGTGAATGAAGCTATCGAAATTGAATTTGTGGGACGTGAGAATAAGCCTGTCAGTATGGTTTCTGCATTCCCGGCTGAGGGTTCTTCTGTGACAAAGATAGACTATTCGTCAAGCTATATCACCTTGACTATGGATGCAGAGGTCTCTGTTGCTGATACTGCTTTTGCCGGATTGTATCGTGTGGAGGATAATGCTTATCTTGGTGAGCTTTCTTTCTTGAAAAATAAGAATCAAGTGGCATTGTATCCTTCAGGAACTCTCTATATGTATGAAGGAAGTTCATATAAGGTTGTCGTAGGGAAGGGATCTATCACTGATGTTACAGGTTCAAATGCAAATGAAGAGTTCTCAATAGTTTATAATGGTGCGTATGTAAGAGAGATAGAACAGACAGACAGAGTTCTGTTCAGTTGTGATTTCCAGGATTTGTCCGGTGCTCTTGTCGACCTGTTCATGTTCCTTGACGGAGATAAGAATACGCTTGCTGATGAGTTTAAGAATCTTGACGGATGGGAGCTTAACCCTTCATGGAACTTGTCTATCCGTGACGACAACAGCAATGACGCATGTGCAATGTCTGTATCTGCATATAACCCGGCAGGAAAGAGTGACGACTGGATGGTTATCCCTCAATTGACGGTTCCGGATGATATGTGTTATCTCAACTTTGATGCGCAGGGATATCGCAGTAACAAGACAGACCGTTTGAAGGTGTATATTTGGGCATGCGATGAAGAGTTCAATGTGCTTAATAAGGAACTGACAGAAAGGATTAAGGCAGAAGGACAACTTGCGTTCGACGAAGTTCTTTCTCCTGGTGCATCTGATTTTGTTCTTGCCGGTGACTGGACAAACTATACTGTCAGTCTTAAGGATTATGCCGGAAAGAAGATCTATATCGCATTCTTGAATGACAACGAAGACCAGAGCGCTGTGTTTGTCGACAATGTCGTTGTGGAGCGTGACCTTCGGTATACAATAGCTCTGATTACTGAAAACGCCGTAGTGGCGAAGGATAGTCAGGCTGTTTCCGGAGTATTTACAGCGACTTCCGCTGTGGAGAACTACTCCAAGGTTGTTCTCACGCTTAAGGATAGCGAAGGTGCTGTCGTTGATGAGATTGTACATGCTCAAGACACAGAAATGTCACAAGGCGAAAACTTCAAGTTTGAGTTTAAGCCGCTGCCGCTTGTTGTCGGTAAGAAGAATGTGTTCACTATAGAAGTTAGTCTTGTCGGTAAAAACAGTGCCGGCGAAGATGTAGCCGTTACAGGCAATGTGGAAAGCTATATCAGTGACCTTGTGTTTGAGACAACAAAGCGTGTGATTCTTGAAGAGTATACAGGCGAAACATGTCCTAACTGCCCTCGCGGTATTCTTGCAATCGAGAATATGGAGAATATATTGGGCGATAAGTTGATACCTATCTCTATCCATACATATACGGGCGACAGATACAGTTCTACGGCACTGACGGATTATTCAAATTTCCTCAACCTGCTTGCAGCTCCTACCGGACGTGTAAACCGTGGCGCAATCTCATCTCCTTTATATTCAGACGGTGTCACTTCATACTTTACAGGAACAGAAGCAGATAAGACATGGCTTGACTATGTGCAGGAAGAACTCAGCGTTCCGGCTGATGCGGATGTTGAGATTGCTCCGGTGGCAACTGATGGCAAACTTGGTGAGTTGGTTGTACCTGTTACTGTACGCTATGCCCTTGATGCAAAGGATGTCAATGTGAATATCTTTGCTGTAGTTCTTGAAGACAATCTTCCGGGTGTCCAGTCAAATAACCTTGGCGGTCTGGAAGGCGAAATCTATGGAGAATGGGGCAAAGGCGGCAGATATGAAGGTAGTTCTGTCAATATTCTCTATAAGGATGTGGCTCGTGAATGCATCACAGCAAACGGCGGTGATCAGGGATTGCTTCCGCAGAATATGGAAGCCGGTAAGGAATATGTGGCTACAATAACTGCTGGTTTCCCGCAAGGTGTGAGAAAGATTGAAAATGCCAAGGTGGTAGTGATGCTTATCGATGCAAATACAGATAAGGTGATGAATGCAGTTTGTGCCAAGATTGTGGATGTTGTCGGTATCGAAGGTGTCGCTGCTGATAAAGAGGATGCAATTGCAATTGCCGCAACAGATGGCTCTGTAGCTGTTGTCGCTGACGGCAAGGTATTGGCAGAACTTTACAGTGTGAGTGGTCAACTCATTGGTATGGCTGAAGGTAATGGAACTGTTGTCCTTGATGCAAATGGATATAAAGGTGTTGCTGTTGTAAAAGTTCTTACAGACAATGGCACAGTGACCAAGAAAGTTGCTATTAAGTAAACCTTGGGTTTTTCTTGATGGAATAAGGGCGATGCCGTGCTGTTCTTGCAGTGCGGCATCGCTTTTTTGTATTGTGATTATGCCGTTGTCGAACAGGCTGTCGAAGAGCTCCCCTACTTTTTACAGGACTTTCTTAAACCGAACTTGCACGAGTAATGTAAAATCAGTTGTTTTTTGCTGGTGTATTCACAGACCCCTCTTATGGTTATGAGGCTTTTGTGCAGATGTATTCACAGACAACTATAGCTTGTGATGTTGTGTTTTTGCTGTTGTATTCACAGACTCCTCCGTCGCTTCGCGCCACCTCCCCTAACTTAGGGGAGGAGCCTGGTTACCTGTTCGGCGTAAATACTATTATGTTAATAATCAATATATTGACTTCCTATTGGCTTTCCAGCGAGCAAGGTAACTAAACTCCTCCCCTAAGTTAGGGGAGGTGGCGCGAAGCGACGGAGGAGTCTGTGAATACATCAGCAAAACATGCTGACTATCTCAGGAGTATTTCTTCTTTCTTTTTGACAATAACTCCACTTTTAACTGACGGAAGTTTATTAACATAATTAAGACTCATTCACACTTAACCGACTTCCGAATTTTTGATGTTTTATTGATAAATAATTGATAATCAATAAAATACTATTTCAATAAAACTATGGAGTTTTAGGTGCAAGAAGTATAAGTAAGACTAAAAATAGGATATGCTGATAATCAGTGAGTTATGAAATTTCTTGTCCAAGATTCCTGTTTTTCGCCACCGAACCCCATTTTTGTTTTTCGTGACATTGAAAAAAACGATTTTGACTTTTTAAGAAATCAATTTTGTCAACATCCAATTTCAGCCCGAAAAACGGTCCTTCTCGATTTTGTTCACCTTGAAAATAGTTTTAAAGTGCCTTTTAAATAAATTTTCAAGGTGAACGAAATTTATTTCCAGCGTACTCTTTTTTCAGACAAAGTACACAAAAATGTGAATAAATGTATCTTTTCAGAGCGTAAATTACATTATTTTTACATTTTCGGTTCACGGCCCGAAAACGGCCTTGGAATCGCACGAATGGAACTTCAGTCGGGTCTGGCCGAATTTATGCGATTCTGCGGAGCCTTGATTTTAACATTTCAGATTGTCAAAGAAAGCCCCTGATTTATGACAAGTTGATAGTATGGCGGTGATAAAACAATCGGCAGGAAGAGGCTCTTCCCAAGCGCTCTTCCTGCCGATGTCTGATGGTTCTATATTAATCTTGCTGTCCTGTTGAATTACAACACAGCTTTCAGTCTTGTGATGAAGTCATCTGCTTCGGTTGTCGTAAGGCATAGAGGAGGAAGCAGGCGAAGTACGTTTGTTCCGCTGCATCCCGTGAAACAGTGCTGTTCGTGAACAAGACGGTTGCGTACTTCCTTGTAAGGAATGTCAAGCTCCACACCGATCATAAGACCGCGTCCGCGGATTTCCGTTACGTGTGGCAGATTTGCCACTTTTAATTGTCTCATGAGGTAATCTCCCACCTTTGCCGCATTCTCCACAAGCTTCTCTTTTTCGATGATGTCGAGCACAGCGAGAGCGCCGGCACAAGCCAGATGGTTGCCCCCGAATGTGGTGCCTAATTGTCCATGTACAGCTTTGAACTTGGGAGAGATGAGCAGGCCGCTCATAGGGAATCCGTTGGCGATACCTTTTGCCACAGTGATAAGATCGGGCTTGACACCGAGATGTTGGTGGGCAAAGAAGCGTCCGGAACGGCCATATCCGCATTGTATTTCATCGCAAACAAGCACTGTGCCATGCTTTTCGCACACTGTGCTCAGCTCTTGCATGAACTCTGCTGTAGCCATGCGTATGCCACCCACACCCTGAATACATTCGATGATGCACGCACATACGTCCTCTTTCTCTATTTCCCTCTTCCATGCGTCGATGTCGTTGAGCGGAAGATAAGTCACATGCCCATTAGCATTGATAGGAGCTATGATTTTCGGATTGGCTGTTGCTTCTACTGCAAGCGAAGTTCGTCCGTGGAACGCTTTCTCTGCAGACAATACACGTGTGCGTCTGTTGTAGAAAGACGCAAGTTTGAGAGCGTTCTCATTGGCTTCAGCACCGGAGTTGATGAGAAACAATTGGTAGTCCTCATATCCGCATGCCTTGCCGAGACGTCCGGCAAGTTCCTGCTGAAGCGGATTGATTACAGAATTGCTGTAGAAGCTGAGTTTGCCGAGCTGGTTTGTCATGGCCTCTATATAATGAGGATGACAATGCCCCACGCTTATCACGGCGTGCCCGCCATAGAGATCGAGATATTCCTGCCCCTTGTCGTCCCAGACTTTGCAGCCCAGACCTCTCTCTATGGCAATGTCGAATAATGGATATACATCAAATAGTTGCATGGTTCTTGTTTTGTTGGTTAGAATGCAGATGGTTTCAGACGCAGTCCGGAGGCTTCGTCTATGCCGAACATGAGGTTCATGTTCTGGACAGCCTGTCCGACAGCTCCTTTGAGCAGATTGTCTATCACTGAAGTGATGACGGCCTTATTGCTGAACTTGTCTACATGTACGAGTGCCTTGTTGGTGTTTACCACTTGTTTCAGATCTATCTGCCTGTCCGTATAGTGGGTGAATGCTGCGGTAGAATAGAAGTGTTTGTACATTGCGGCCAGTTGGTCGCCGGTAGGGTTTGTCTGACTGCCCTCTTCACCGTCGAACTTGACCACTTCCGTGCAGAAGATACCGCGTGCAAAGTCTCCGCGATAGGGTATGAAGTCTATGCTTGCTCCAAGAGAGCCTTGCAACTCTGTGAGCGATTGACGGATTTCGTGCAGATGCTGGTGGGTGAACACCTTGTAGACGCTTATGTTGTTGTTGCGCCAAGAGAAATGTGTGCTGCTTCCCGGCTTCTGTCCGGCTCCGGTCGAGCCGGTAATGGCATTTACTGCCACATCATGCTTCAGTAGCCCTGCTTTTGCGAGTGGAAGCAGACCAAGCTGTATGCATGTTGCGAAGCACCCGGGATTGGCAAGGTGGTTGCAGCGACTGATTTCCTCTTTGTGTATTTCCGGCAGACCGTACACATAGTCGTGCGTAGGAGCAGAGATACGGAAGTCTTGTGCAAGGTCTATAATCTTCACATTTGCCGGTATCGTATGTTCTTTCAGGAAAGCTTCGCTCTTGCCGTGTCCGAAGCAGAAAAACACAACATCAACATCCTCGAACGGCATGGCATCCGTAAATTCCATGTCCGTATCGCCTGTCAGTCCTTCGTGAATGTCTGCAATCTTGTTTCCTGCGTTCGAACCACTGTTCACGAATACGATATTTGCTTCCGGATGGTTCAGCAGAAGGCGGATGAGTTCGCCCCCCGTATATCCCGCTCCTCCAAGTATCCCAATTCTGATCATTGCTTGTAGATGTTAGGCTCTTCCGGAATGATGAAAAGTAAAACGAGGTATACTATGAATCCGGAAAATACGGTGAAGATGGTCAATAGGGTATAGATGACACGTATGACTGTGGGGTCCATGCCTAAATAAGCTGCAAGACCGGCACAGACTCCGCCTAACATGCGTCCCTGTATCGGACGCACGAGTTTCTTGTTATTGGTGTCCATAATGGCGTTCTTTTGTGTGATGAATGTTATCTTTCTTCGTCCGGATGACAAGTGTAGTAGAGGCGGAGTGGGGTAGAAGTGACTTTGATGAAGCCTTTTGCATCCTCTGCTGTCCAGCCTTTCTGTACTTCGCCATATTCGCCGAACTTGTTCTTTACGAGGTCATCAGGAGAATCTACACCGACGGTCTGGAAACCGAGTGGACGCAGCTCAAGGGTGACTATGCCGTTTACGTTGCGTTGCGAACTTGTAAGCATGGCTTCGATATCCGGCATCACAGGCTCAAGGTACTGGCTTTCGTGCAGGAACATTCCATACCAGTTGCTCACCTGATCTTTCCAGTATTGCTGCCATTTCGAAAGCGTATATTTCTCAAGAAAACGGTGTGCGCCGATAATGAGCATAGGGGCTGCTGCTTCAAAGCCCACGCGTCCCTTGATGCCGATAATGGTGTCGCCTACGTGGCAGTCGCGTCCGATACCGTATGCTGCACCGATTTCCTCTACTTTCTGTATTGCAAGTATTTTGTCCTCATATTCCACTCCGTTGACAGAACAAAGTTCGCCTTTTTTGAATCCCAGCTTCAAAAGTTCAGGACCTTCTTTTGTGGGGTGTTTCAAGTAGGCTGATTCTGGCAAGCCTTGATTGGAGTCAAGAATTTCGCCTCCGCAGATGCTTGTGCCCCAGATGCCCACATTGTAACTGTATTTGAGCTTGGCAAAATCGGCATTGAAGCCGTTGGCATTCAGATAGTCGACTTCCTCCTTGCGTGTAAGGCTCTTGTCACGTGTAAGGGTGATGATTTCCACTCCTGGCGCCATAACAAGAAATGTCATGTCAAAACGGATTTGGTCGTTTCCAGCACCGGTTGAGCCGTGGGCGATAGCCGCTGCACCGATTTCTTTGGCATATCTGGCTATGGCTATGGCTTGGAAGATTCGTTCCGACGATACAGAGATTGGGTAGCAGTTGTTGCGGAGCACATTACCGAACACCATGTATTTCAGGCTCTTTTCATAATATTCGTGTGTGACATCGAGTGTGACATACTTGGTGGCTCCGAGCTTGTATGCGTTTTCTTCATTCGTTTTCAGTTGCTCTGCATTGAAACCGCCTGTGTTGGCACATGCTGCATGCACCTCATATCCCATTTCTTTTGCGAGATACATCACTGTATATGATGTGTCGAGACCGCCGCTGAATGCTACGACGACTTTTTTCTTTCTTTGTTCCATGATGATAATTTTTGAGTTTGTTCTTGATTTTAGTTTTGATGCATTGGCTGGTATAGGGAGGGAACCGGACTGTCCTTGACTGTATTTTTCCGCGGATACGATGCTATCGTAAGTTCATTTTGGCGGCCTTCTGTGCCATTTCCACCACATCTTGCGGTAGTTGCACAGGCAGAGGCTCGCCCTCATGGTCTTTCGGGTCGAACAGCATCGCCGTGCAGATGCAGTATTTGCGCTCGGTTCGTGCCAGGACGTCACAGTTGATGCAGCATGGCTTCTCCGGTGTACCGCATCCTGCCCAGTAGGCATCGTCTTGTGTCAGTTCGGCAAAAGTCACGGGTACATATCCTAATGCGGTGTTTATCTTCATCACTGCGGCTTGACTGGTCAAGCCGAACAATTTGGCATGAGGCCAGCGCAGGCGGCTGAGGGTGAATGCGGTCTGTTTGATGCGGGTGGCAAGGTGATGTTTGCGGAATTTCTCAACCACTATAAGTCCTGAGTTCGCAACATACTCCTTGTTGCCCCAGCTTTCGATATAGCAAAAGCCGGCAAACTCTTCTTCCTCTCCGGCGAGTGCTATGATAGCCTTGCGCTCACGCATCTTCGTTGCGAGATATTCGTGTGTGCGTGATGCAATACCGCTGCCACGCTTCTTGGCTGAATCGGTAATCGTGGCAAGAATGATGTCTACATATTTCTCATGGGAGGCATCGGCCACCATCACTTTTATGCCGTCGTTATAATCCATGTCTTCTTTTTTACTACTACCCATTTTTTTACATCATATATATTTCCTTATGGATATAGCCGTCCGCCTTTTTCCCTTTTTGGGGTAGGGACGGTGTTTCTTTCTCACTCATATATTGGTACTATTGGGGACAGAGCCAATTTGACAGCCTCCTTTGAACATCCTTCTTCAAGAACTGCCAATATGGTGTCGTCGCCGGCGATAGTACCTATAATTGTTTCAATCTCTGCATTGTCGATGTCGGATGCAAGACTGCTTGCATATCCCGGGCGAGTTTTGATGACTGCCATGTTGCCCGAAAAACGTATGGATACGAATCCGTTCCGTTTTGTTTGGTCTTCGTTTGTCTGGTCGTCTCTTATGCGTTTGAACAGTGTGTTGTTCGGAAGCACATAGTATGGTATTCCACCTTTGGATATGGCTTTTGCCACTTTCAGTTGTTTGAGGTCGCGTGAGAGGGTGGCTTGTGTCAGTTTATACCCTTTTTCTGATAGAGCGGAAAGCAGCTCGTCTTGATTGCTCATCTTCTGGCTCGATATGATTGCTTTTATTGCGTCTAATCGTGAGTCTTTAATTCCCATGTTTTGTATGTTGTTCTGAAAGACATTGCAAATGTAGTAAATATTATGCATAAAATATGCAGATTTTAGGCTGTTTATTGCATATTTGTGTGAATATTTTGCATAAGCGGCATAAAAACTTGCATGTTTTGCGAGTTTACTATGTATTTTTCGGCAATCGGCCTATCTCCTGACTTCGTCATCGTGTCACCCTAAAAATGTTCATCGAAGAGTTTCGCTATTCCCTGATGTCTTTTCATAAGCCCTAATGTCATCCATAAATCAGTTTGATTATCCCTATCTATTTGTCATAAATTACAGGCTTTTTTTGACAATCTGAAATGTTAAAATTCAAGGCTCCGGGAATCGCGTAAGATCGTCCGAACCTTACCGAAGTTCCATTTGTGCGATTCTAAGGCCATTTTCAGGCCTTGAACCCCAGATGTAAAAATAATACAAATTGTGTGCTTAAAAGATACATTTATTCACATTCATGCATGCCTCGCCTGAAAAAAGAGTACGCTGGAAATAAATTTCGTTCACCTTGAAAATGTTTTTAAAGTGCCTTGTGAAAAAATTTTCAAGGTGAACAAAATTTATTTTCAAGGTGAACAAAATCGAGAAGGACCGTTTTCGGGCTGAAATTGGATGCTGCACAAAATTGATTTCTTAAAAAATCAAAATCAGACTTTTCAATGTCACGAAAAACAAAGATGGGTTTTGGCGGTGAAAAACAAGTATCTTTGACAAGATTTTTTATAACTTGCTGATTATCAGTATTTCCTATTTTTTGTCTCTGCTTGTGCCTCTTGCACCTAAAATTGCATTGTTTTGTTGAAATAGTATTTTATTGATTATCAATTGTTTATCTGTAAAACATCAAAAATTCAATGATTACCTAAGCGTGAATGAATCTTAATTATGTTAATAAAGCTCCGTTTGCTATGGGTGGAGTTAGTGTCAAAAAGAAAGGAAACATGTTTCTAAAAAAAACAGCAACTTCTGCTTGTGTCTTCACAGACTCCTCCGTCGCAAGCTCCCCAATTGCTCCTATTCCG
>CAZKOB010000030.1:0-27217 GCA_964554265.1 uncultured Bacteroides sp.
TTCCGCAATTGCCCCTAACTTAGGGGAGGAGCCTGGTTACCTGTTCGGTGTAAATTCTATTATATTAATAGTCAAGATATTAACCTGCTATTGGCTTTCCAACGAGCAAGGTAACTAAGCTCCTCCCCTAAGTTAGGGGAGGTGGCGCGAAGCGACGGAGGAGTCTGTGAATACATCTGCATAAATTGTAGATTTTTTTAGTGGTATTTCTTCTTTCTTTTTGACACTAAGCCCACCCATAGCAAATGGAGTTTTATTAACATAATTAAGATTCGTTTACACCTGACCAATTGTTGAATTTTTGAAGTTTTATAGATAAATAATTGATAATCAGAAAAATACTATTTTAATAGAACTATGCACTTTTAGGTACAAGGAGTACAGGTTATGACAAAAATAGGATGCATTGATAATCAGTAAGTTATAAAATTATTCATCCAATACTCCTGTTTTCCGCCACCAAAATCCATCTTTGTTTTTCGCGGCATTGAAAAATCTGATTTAGACTTTTTAAGAATTTAATTTGTACAACACCAGATTTCAGCCTGAAAAATGGACCTTCTCAAACTCGTTCACCTTGAAAATAAATTTCGTTCACCTTGAGAATTTTTTCACAAGGCACTTTAAAACCATTTTCAAGGTGAACGAAATTTATTTCCAGCGTACTCTTTTTTCAGACGAATCATACACAAATGTGAATAAATGTATCTTTTCGGAACGCAAATTGTATTATTTTTACATTTGGACTTCAAGGCCTGAAAACAGCCTTAGAATCGCATAAATGGAACTTCGGTAAGGTTCGGCTGATTTTATGCGATTCTCATAGGCTTGAATTTTAACATATCAAATTGTCAAGAAAAAGCTCGTAATTTATGACAAAGCGGAAGGCATGACGGTATATAGGCTTGCCGTCTGTATCTGCTTCGTTGCATTGAAAGCGAACCGGAGAGGTTCTGAAATTTACAGACTTTAAAATGAGCGTAGATAAAGTGTTGTAGTACTATCCGGAAACCAACTTTAGTACCGTTCCGGAATACAGACCGTTATCTTTCAGACTGGAATTTTACGACTCCGCGTATCATGTGGCGCAGGCTTCCGATGAGTTCTTGCGATTCCTGTATGATATTGACAAAAACCAGCGTGGCTTCAAGATTCGTGTCAGAATCCTGAATGGAGTTGAGTGTTTGTTTGCGGAACCGCGACAAAGACGACTGCAAGGACTGACTGTCGGAGCGTATGGCTTCAGCCTGTCGGAAGTCGTTGCTCATGAGCATCTCCTCCGTGCGTCGGAAGATACGGAGCATGGCATCGCGTATGGCGATGAACGGTTCGGCATCGGATGCCGGTATGGGAGTGAAACTGTTGCCCACATGTTCGCGGCTCGGGTCGTTGATGCGTTTCAGGCAGTAGAGCATCTGCTCGCATGAGTTTGAACCGAGGAAGAACCATGTGTTCCTTTCTATGGCATACATGGGGTCGACACGACGCAGACCGATGATTTCGCGCCGTCTCTGCCGTTTCCACTCTTTTTGAGCTTCTTCTATCTCCCCTTTGGCGCGTTTGAGACGACGGTATTCTTCGTGGAAGAAGGCATCTGTTATGTTTTTGTATGATGTACCCACGAACTGTATTGTCCGGCTGTTGTTCTGACAAATATGCCGGCATAGCAGGTCCCAGTTGGCAGACTTGTCGTGCGACTTCATGATTTGGTTGAATATGACATCCCCGACCTCTTCTTTCGACCTTCTGGCATATTTGATGTTGCTGCGTACAAGCATCACGATGGCGATGGCCACCATTACGCCCATAGCGGCGAACTTGCCGAAGAACATGATGCTTGTCACGATGTAGCAGATGACGAACGCTGCGCCGGCTGTGATGAACCATCCGCCGATGACACTGAGCACTCCCGTTATGCGGAACACCGCGCTTTCTCTGCTCCATGCTCTGTCGGCAAGGCTGGAGCCCATAGCGACCATGAATGTGACATAGGTGGTGGAGAGTGGCAGCTTCAGCGAGGTGCCAAGTGCGACGAGCAGTCCGGCGAGCACAAGATTGACGGATGCGCGTATGAGGTCGAATGCCGCACCGTTTTCGAGTATGGCTTCGTCCTGGTTGAATCTGCTGCTTATCCAGCGGCTCATGCTTTCGGGAACAGAAGATGTAATGGCGGAGGCGAGCTTTGATGTTGTACGCACAAGGGTGCGTGCCACAGCGGATGAGCCGAACATCTCGTCCCCTTCATCCTGGCGACTGAGGTCGACGCTGGTCTTCACCACATTCTGCGCTTTTTTGCTCATGACGAGTGAGAGTACCATTATTAAGCCTGCACCGACAAGGAACACAATCGGGGTATGGGCTGTTTCGTTGAGTGAATGCATCATGAACGAATACGGGTCTCCGTTGCCGTTGGCATGGTAGTCGATGAATGAGTCGAGTCCGGTCAGCGGAACACCGATGAAGTTTACGAGGTCGTTGCCTGCGAATGCCATTGCGAGTGCGAACGTTCCGAACAGCACGACTATACGGAGTATGTTCACTTTCAGCAAGCTCAATGCAAGCATCAGCAGTGTGGACAAGACAAGGCATCCGCTTATGATAACCCATGTGTGGCTGTCGATAAATGATTTGAGTTCTGAAGTCATCAGGCTTGAGCCTTTGAGTCCGTTGATGAGGAGGAACCAGATGAGGCCGGTGACAGCTATTCCGCCGAAGATGCAGGTCTTCAGTTTGGCATTCCTGTTGTAGGTGAATGTGAACCATATCCGTGAGACCCATTGTACGATTGTTCCGAAAACGAATGCTACGGCCACAGACAGGAAGATGGCGAGAATCACAGATAGCGCCTTGTCGGAATTGAGCAGTTCGTGGAGAGTCAATGCCGTACCGTCTGTATCGGGAGTGCCGCTTGCAATCTTTACCAAAGCGAGAGCGAACGAACCTCCGAGAAGTTCGAATACCATGGAGACTGTGGTCGAGGTCGGCATTCCGAGAGTGTTGAAGACGTCGAGCAGCACTATGTCGGTCACCATCACGGCGAGGAATATGCACATCAGGTCAAAGAACGAATAGTAGGACGGGCTGAATATCCCATGACGTGCAATGTCCATCATCCCATTGGACAGCGATGCGCCGGCAAAGACACCAATGGCGGCAATGGCGATGATTACCTTGAATGTTGCCGCTTTTGAACCTATTGCCGAGTTGATAAAGTTGACGGCATCATTGCTGACACCGACTACGAGGTCGAATATGGCCAGCACGATGAGGAAAACGATGATTCCGATAAAGATTGTTTCCATATATTTATGTTGGTTTTATTTTTTTTCTGCTTAAAATGATACAACAAAATTATCGTTTATATGTTTCGCTTTTGTTAAGCAAATATTACAAAACTGTTACAAGTATGAAATCGCATGGAGCTTTTGTCGCCTATGTTTTGGTCGTTCTGCTTCCGATTTGTTATATTTGCACAGAAAGAGCCGGAATGTGTTACTAATGGAGGTTTTTGGTATGGAAAGAAAATTTATGCAACTCGCCATTGATTTGGCGGTAGAGAATGTGGAGAATGGAGGAGGGCCGTTCGGTGCGGTCATCGTCAAGGACGGGGAGATTGTGGCAACGGGAGTGAACCGTGTCACTTCCGGGTGTGACCCCACGGCACATGCGGAGGTCTCCGCGATCAGGGTGGCATGCGCCAGGCTGGGCACGTTCACTCTTGCCGGATGTGAGATATACTCTTCTTGCGAACCGTGTCCGATGTGTCTCGGAGCAATTTACTGGGCGCATATCGACAGACTGTATTATGGATGCAACAAGGATGATGCGGCTGATGCCGGGTTTGATGATGCTTTCATTTATAAGGAACTTGCCCTTCCTCCTCAGGAGCGTGCCATGAAGACTCAGACACTGCTGACAGAGGAGGCGAGACGTGCCTTTGAGGCATGGGCTGTGAATGACGACAGAGTGGATTATTGAGTTTGCATTATTGAAATAGAAGACGGATATATTATGATGGATATAAAGAGGTATATAGAAGAGAATGAAGGGAGGTTCCTCGACGAGCTTTTCAGTCTGATACGCATTCCCAGTATCAGTGCCCATCCTGAACGCAAGGACGATATGGTCAGGTGTGCCGAGCGTTGGAAGGAACTTTTGCTTGAAGCCGGAGTGGACACGGCAGAAGTGATGCCGTCGGACGGCAATCCTCTTGTCTTTGCGGAAAAGCATGTGGACGACAACGCTGCAACAGTACTCGTCTATGCTCATTATGATGTCATGCCTGCCGAACCGCTTGAGCTTTGGCACACCGCTCCTTTTGAGCCGGAGGTGCGCGACGGACGCATCTGGGCGCGTGGTGCGGACGATGACAAAGGGCAGGCGATGGTTCAGGTGAAGGCTTTTGAGTATATGGTTCGCAGCGGACGACTTCGCCATAATGTCAAGTTCATTTTTGAAGGTGAGGAAGAGATAGGTTCGCCAAGTCTCAACGGATTTATCGGAAAGCACAGAGAACTGCTTCGCGCGGATGTTATTCTGGTTTCAGACACAAGTATGCTCGGTGCCGATTTGCCATCGATAACAACCGGATTGAGAGGGCTTGCATATTGGGAAATAGAAGTTACGGGACCGAACCGTGATTTGCATTCCGGACATTTCGGCGGTGCGGTGGCTAATCCCGTCAACACGTTATGCGCCATGCTGGCGAAGGTGGTCGGCGAAGACGGACGTATAACCGTTCCCCACTTCTATGACGATGTAGAGGATGTACCGCAGGAGGAGCGTGAGATGATTGCGCGCATTCCTTTCGACGAGCAGAAATATATGAAGGCGATAGGAGTGAAGGCCCTAAAGGGTGAGGAAGGATATTCCACTTTGGAACGCAACAGTTGCCGTCCTTCGTTCGACATCTGTGGCATTTGGGGCGGATATACGGGAGAAGGTTCTAAGACGGTTCTTCCGTCGAAGGCATATGCAAAAGTTTCCTGTAGGCTTGTGCCGCACCAGAATCACGATAAGATTTCCGGATTGTTTGTAGACTATATTCGCAGTATTGCTCCGGAATATGTTGATGTCAAAGTAACTCCGATGCATGGAGGAGAGGGATATGTGTGTCCTGTATCGTTGCCTGCATACAAAGCGGCGGAACAGGGTTTCGCCAAGGCTTTCGGAAAACAGCCGCTGGCTGTCCGTCGTGGCGGAAGCATACCGATTATCAGTGATTTTGAAAGGATACTCGGTATAAAGACAGTGCTTATAGGAGTTGGTCTTGAGAGCGATGCCATACATTCCCCGAACGAGAACTTCTCGCTCGATATCTTCCGGAAGGGGATAGAGGCTGTTGCCGGTTTCTATGAAAACTTGCCGCTGCGCCTTGGTTGAATCTTGTATGAATCTGCTTTCTTCTGTTGAAGATACCGCTATGCCGTGTCTTCTTTTGCAGAAGAAAGCAGATTTTTCGTATGTGTGTGTTACTGGATGTCTTGTTCTCTGATTCGTTTGACTATATTATTTAATGTTTTTGTAACATGTTTGTAACAATTTGTGTGTTATTTTGGGACCGTATAAATATCAGATAGATGTATGGAAAAGATTCTTGTAGTTGATGACGAACAGGACATTTGCGAGATTTTGCAGTTTAATCTTGAAATGGAAGGGTATGAGGTAGACACTGCCAACTCTGCTGAAGAGGCATTGTCCCTTGCGCTCCGGAACTACAACCTTGTGCTGCTTGATGTGATGATGGGAGATATTTCCGGGTTTCAGATGGCGAGGCTCATGAAGCAGAAGCCCGATACGGCATCTGTACCTATAATCTTCATTACAGCTCTCGATAATGAGGTTGATATGGTCAAGGGACTTAATATCGGTGCAGATGATTATATAGCCAAACCCTTGTCGCTTGTCGAAGTGAAGGCGAGGGTAAGGGCCGTTCTGCGAAGGGCTGGAACCGAAGGTCGGACTGTGGAGGATCGTTGTCCGGGCAGATGTGTAGTGTACGAAACAATGGTGATCGATATGGACACAAAGCGTGTCACTATAGATGGAGAGGAGGTTCTTTTCACCAAACTTGAATTTGAACTTCTCGCCCTGCTTGTCCGTAATCCTTCCAAAGTGTACAGTCGCGAGCAGATTCTTGAGAAAATATGGCCTGATGATGCCATTGTCATGGACCGTACTGTCGATGTGAACATAACTCGTATCCGGAAAAAGATAAGGCAGTATGGCAAGTGCATCAAAACACGCTTCGGATATGGATATTCGTTTGAAGGATAATTTTCAGGTCACTTTTATTTGTTGCCATGCGCGTCAGAAGTTTCACCAAAGGCCTTTTCCTGAGTGTGGTAGGAGTGTTTATCATGCTTGCCGTGTGCTTTGCCTTCTACCAACATCACCGTGAAAAAGAATACAAGATTGACATTATGCACAGTCGTTTGCAGATGTATAACTATGAACTGATGCAGTCGCTTGATACAGCCGTGTACAATCCTGCAGAGTTCGCTACGTACATGAATACTCACCCGATCGAAGGCCTGCGCGTTACCGTGGTAGATGTAACCGGTCGCGTTGTGGCAGACAGCAGACAGTATGATGTCGGGAAAATGGGCAACCATTTGGACCGTACTGAAATCAGAAAGGCTTTGAAGGAGGGCAACGGCTATGACATCAAGCGTTCTTCAGAAACGCTGTCGGAGGATTATTTCTATTCTGCCACATTCTTCAGAGACGAGGGAATCATCGTACGCGCTGCAGTTCCTTATAATGCAAGGCTTGCCCATAGTCTTGAAGCTGATAACAGATATCTTTATTATGTAGCGCTGATTACACTGATGCTTGGGCTTGTTCTCTATCGGAATACCCATAGGATAGGCGAACATATACGTTGTCTGAGAAATTTTGCTGTAAAGGCAGAACGGGGTGAGCCACTTGACAAGGAACTTCAGATGAAGCTTCCTGATGATGAACTTGGGGAGATTTCGCATATAATCATTGTCTTGTATTGGAAACTGAAGCATAGTGAGGAGGACAAAGTGAGGTTGAAGCGTCAGCTTACTCAGAATGCGGCTCATGAATTGAAGACGCCTGCTGCCGGTATTCAGGGCTTTCTGGAAACCATCATAAACAATCCCGATATGCCGGAAGAGAAGCGCAGGCATTTCCTTGAACGCTGTTATGCACAGAGCGTGCGTATGTCGAATTTATTGCTCGACATGGCTGCACTTACCAAGCTTGACGAAGAGAGCCGTTTCAGAAAGACTGATGATGTTGATGTCAGAAGTGTTCTTTTTTCTGTGCTCGATGATTTCTGTCTTGATTGGCAGAACAAGGGAGTGGAGGTGGTTACCTCCTTGCCCACGGTGGTGAAGGTGAAGGGAGATGCAAGTCAGATAGACTCCGTATTCCGTAATCTTTTCGACAATGTGGTTGCGTATGCAGCCGGTGCCGATAAGGTTACGGTGGAATGTACGGAAGCTTCCGATGTGTACAGGTTTGCCGTTTCGGACAATGGGACGGGGGTCGATCCACAGCATCTTTCCCATATTTTTGAACGCTTCTACCGTGTAGACAAAGGACGTAGCCGGAAACTTGGAGGTACGGGACTTGGGCTGGCCATCGTGAAGAATATTGTGATGGCTCATGGAGGATCTGTTTCTGCTGAAACGACTCCCGGAGGAGGGCTTACCGTGATGTTTACGTTGAAAAAACTGTGATTTTGTAAATCTTGAAGTTCAAAAAGTAATGGTTGTCGTTTTTTTATGCGGCAACCGTTGTTTTTTATTGCTTTTTCATCGGCGAACTCTTTTGGTTTACGGACGTTTTTCATATATTAGCACTGTAAAAAACAAAAACAACAGATATTTCTTTACTATGAATAAAAATAATTATTGTGTTATTCTTGCCGGAGGTATAGGATCGCGTTTGTGGCCTTCAAGCCGGAGGCGGAATCCCAAGCAGTTCATCGATTTCTTCAGCACCGGTGAAACCTTGTTGCAGACTACTTTCAGAAGGTACAGCCATTTTATTGACAGGGACAATATCATTGTGGTTTCCAATGTATGTTATGCGGATATTATCACTGAACAGTTGCCGGACGTTCCCAAAAAGAACATCTTGTTGGAACCGATGCGCCGCAATACAGTGCCAAGCGTCACCTGGGCTTCTATGGAGATTGCGCACCGCAATCCTGATGCTTGCATAATCGTAACTCCTGCAGACCAGATGATCATGGGAGGAGATTTCTTTGTCGAAGATGTCCTTGCCGGACTTGACTATGTGTCGCGTAACAAGCGCATGCTTACTTTGGGGGCGATACCAACTCACCCTGAGACAAATTTCGGTTACATACAGATGGCGGACAAGCTGGAGAAGAATATCTATAAAGTAAAGTCGTTCACTGAAAAGCCTGAGTTGGATTTTGCCCGGTTGTTTGTGGAGAATAAAGAGTTCCTTTGGAACACGGGACTTTTTATTTGGAGCGTACGTACATTTCTTGAGGCTGTTCACAGCAAAGCTTCTTACTATACGGAGATGATAGACGATGCATCCAGACTGTTTAATGACGGAATACATTCGAGCGAATTTGTAGAAGAATTGTTTTCGATGTGCCCTAATGTGTCGCTTGAACAAGGGATACTTGAAAATTCTGACAATGTGGATGTCATGCTTTGCCATTTCGGATGGGTGGATATAGGTACATGGAACGCACTGTATGGGGTGATGCCGAAGACGGCTGAAGGCAATGTCGTGGTCGATTCCAGGGCAATGTTCTACGATACCAACGGATGCATTGTCAAGTTGCCGGCCGGAAAGATTGCCGTTATCCAGGGACTTGAAAATTATGTTGTGGCGGATGAGGGCAATGTGCTGGTCATCTGCCGGAAAGACGACCAAGCTTCCATGCGGAAATTTGTCAACGATGTCCAGATGAACGCAGGCGACGAATTTGTGTGAGCTGTATATCCTTTACATTGTCTGCGCACGGTTGGTATGACATATGAGAAAGCGGAAACATCAGACTTTGGGTTATTGGCGGGCAATAACCGGAGTAAGAGTCTGATGTCTCCGCTTTCTCTTTTATTATATGAAAGGTATGCGCGTGTCTTGCTCCTTTGGGAGAATGCAGAACTCCGTCTTCGTTGAGTAAGCCTGTATGATGTGTGTATAACTTTCTGTGAAGGCCGTGCCTCGCCTTGCTGAACCTAAATCAGTTTCTTGATTTCTTCTTCCAGATTCTTCACCAGCTCGCTGCGTATGACCACTTCATTCTCTCTGTTTATAATAAAGAATGTCGGGAGCCGGGTTACCCCATACGACTGTATGGCGCGTCCGTCCGTTTCGTGCACACAAACCCACGGCAGGTTCTCTACCGAAAATTTCCAGAAATGGATGTCTTCATCAAGCGATACTTGATAAATCTCAAATCCCTGATTTTTATATTTCTCATAAAGGTCACGCATAAGTCGGGTACGCTGCGCCGATTCCTTCGCTCCATACAATGTGAAATCGAGCATCACTACTTTACCTTTCAAGTCCTTGATACTTTTCAGGTTGTCATTGATGTCGGGGAGGCGCACATCTATTATGCCTGTTTCCACAATCTTCGATTCGTCCAGCTCAATCACCTTCTGAGTGGGTTGGGCAGTATTGCCCATTCCCTTTATAGCCGCATTGCAAATCTGTTCTGTGCGCGGAGCGTCGGGATAAAGACCGTCCCATGCTGTAGCTACTGTCGCATAGCACTTCACGTCGTCGCGGTTGGTGAACGGATCGAACAGCATGAATGTGCCTAAAAGGTCTGTTATCGACTGGCATACGGCATAATATGCGTATGCTTTTGCCGGAGCTTCAAAGATATAGTTGTTTTTCATCTTCTCCTTATAGCCCTTTATAAGAGACTTTATGCTGTCGGTTTTATCGCCGGGATACATAGACTTGTTCTGTTCTATCGTTATTATCTGTCGCTGGAGCTGCTGTTGCATGACATAGATTTCCTTTATTTTGGTGGCATTGTCCGAGCCTTCCACCGTATAGTCTGTGGTCATGCTGGGATATTCGGCTGTAAATGTCAGCGTCTCTGTCGAGTCTATAGAGAAATGGATATGCTTGTTGCCTATACGAAGGGAGTAAAACTCAGGGTTTTCCGGTGCGGGAGCAGAAAAACAGAAACGTCCTTCTGCTGTGAGCTTGGTGGAATCCAAACGGACGATTCCTTCAAGCGTGTTGGCTTCGATATAAAGCAGAGAGTCCGCAACTCCGCTTATACTTCCTTCCACTGTGAACTGTGGACCTTTGTTGCAGGCATACATTGCAAGTGCAGCACAGCATATCATGATGTTCTTTTTCATCTTCATTGTCGTCTTCTGAGATAAATTTTCTTGTCTTCTGGATTTTTTTGTTGATGCATTTCCGCTGCATCAATGTTGCAAAATTAGCTTTTTTACTCTGAATATGAAAACGAAAGCTTTTTATTGTTTTCAGGACATGACAAAAAGTATGGAGGTTGTGTCCCTTTGGGTAATCTTCGGAGGAAATACAGGGTAGTCGAAACTTGTTTGTGCCGGATTAAAGTTGTTGTCTTCACAGACTCCTCTTATGATTCTTATGGTTGTAAGTTGTTGTCTTCACAGACTCCTCCGTCGCAAGCGACGGAGGAGTCTGTGAAGACACAAGCAACAGTAACTGACTTTTGCTGGTGAACACGAAGTCTTTCTCAGAGACATTTCTTCTTTCTTTTTGATACTAAATCCACTCGTATCGAATGGAACTCAATTAACATAATTAAGATTTGTTTACCGTTGCTCAATTGCCAAATTTTTGAGGTTTTATTGATAAACAACTGATAATCAGCAAGTTATAAAATTATTTGTCCATGACTCCTGTTTTCCGCCGCCAAAATCCATCTTTGTTTTTCGCGGCATTGAAAAATCCGATTTTGATTTTTTTAGAAATCAAATTGGTCAATACCGGATTTCAGCCCGAAAAACGGACGTTCTCAAACTCGTTCACCTTGAAAATAAATTTCGTTCACCTTGAAAATTTTTTTACAAGGCACTTTAAAACCATTTTCAAGGTGAACGAAATTTATTTCCAGCGTACTCTTTTTTCGGATGAAGCACGTATGAATGTGAATAAATGTATCTTTTGGGGATGCGAATTATATTATTTTTACATCTGGGATTCAAGGCTTGAAAATGGCCTTAGAATCGCGCAGATGGAACTTCGGTAAGATTCGGCCGATTTTACGCGATTCTGCGAGCCTTGAATTTTAACATTTCAGATTGTCAGAAAAAGCCCGTAATTTATGACAAGTAGATAATATGAAACTGTGATGTAAAATGGCTTTTTTATACAAATCGGGCTAAAAAAATCAATACGTAAAATCAAATTTTTTTCTGATTTTGTCACATTTTCTTGTTGTATAGAATAAAAAAACAGTAATTATTCAATAATATCCGAAGCTCAAAAGATATCAGATTTCATTGATTTATAGCGAACGAATAGCCAAGATGATACCCCTGCTTAAGTGACCTTTATTATATATAGGAAAACTGTCTTGTGCCCCATGGCAGTTGCTTCCCAAAACTAATAATTTTCACTGAATAATGAAGATGTCGAAAATATAAACTAAATTTGCAACGTCAACTTGCATCGCTTCTTGAATTTGACACACCTGTGTTCGGCAAAATTGAACGAGGTGACCAATATTCCGTAAAAGTTTATTCTTCAGACGGATATCTCAAACCGTCGAGAATCCAGAATACGAATGACATGACAGATTTTGCATCGATAGATTTCGAGACAGCCAACCATGAGCCGTCGAGCATTTGTAGTGTGGGAGTAGTGATAGTCAGAAAAGGAGACGTTGTCGGCAAGTACTACAGCCTTGTATGCCCCGAACCGGAATACTATTCTTATCGGAATACGAGGGTACACGGACTGACACTTGAAGATACGGCCGAGGCTCCCCTTTTTCCGGATGTGTGGAAAACGATAGCTCCCAAGATCGAAGGCCTCACGCTTGTCGCTCATAACAGCACTTTTGATGAAGGGTGTCTGCGTGCGGCATTCAAAACGTATAATATGGATTATCCCGACTACAAATTCCTGTGCACCTGCCGTGCCTCACGTCGCAGGTTCGGACGTACGCTGCCGAATCATCAGTTGCAGACTGTGGCGGCTGTGTGCGGATATGACCTTCTCGACCATCATCATGCCCTTGCCGACGCTGAGGCGTGTGCGGCCATCGCCTTGCAACTCTTGTAGAGAAAAAGGCGATAGGAGAGGGGCAAGGATGTTTGTGCCGAAGATTCAATGAATGGCAAAAAGTGAAATGGGTGTACTTTCGCTTCTTGCTTATGGACATCGTGATTCCGACAGACAGGAGACAAAGAGGTGTGCCGGTTTCCTTGTATCCTCTTCTTGATCGGAAAGTTAGGCGGCAAAATGGCAGCTGTTTTTATGTAAATTGCACAAAAAAACAAAAAACACAACAACATTTCTCGTCGACTGACAAGTTGGCTGAATGGAAAATCGTAACTTTGCAAAGATTTTGATGTTTTAATATAAAAATAAAGATGAACGTAATCACGAAAAAAGTTTCATTGCCTGATGGAAGAGAAATCAGCATTGAAACAGGAAAATTGGCGAAACAAGCCGATGGAGCTGTTATGCTCACTATGGGCAAAACCATGCTCTTGGCCACTGTTTGCGCCGCAAAAGATGCAGTACCGGGAACAGATTTTATGCCTCTTCAGGTGGAATACCGTGAAAAATACGCTGCTGCCGGACGTTTCCCGGGAGGATTCACAAAGCGTGAGGGCAAGGCTTCCGATGAGGAAATACTTACCTGCCGGCTTGTAGACCGCGCACTTCGTCCGCTGTTCCCTTCCAACTATCATGCAGAGGTTTATGTCAACGTCATTCTTTTCTCTGCCGACGGAGTAGATATGCCGGACGCACTTGCCGGATTTGCGGCTTCTGCTGCACTTGCCGCATCAGATATACCTTTTGAAGGCCCTATCTCTGAGGTTCGAGTAGCACGTATAAATGGTGAATTTGTAATCAACCCTACTTTTGAACAGCTCAAGGAGGCAGACATGGACCTTATGGTCGGTGCCACAGAGGAGAACATCATGATGGTTGAGGGCGAAATGAAGGAAGTGTCTGAGCAGGACTTGCTCGAAGCTCTGAAAGCTGCCCACGCAGCTATCAAGCCGCAGTGCCGTATCCAGAAGGAACTCATGAAGGAGCTTGGTACGGATGTGAAGCGCGAGTACTGCCATGAGGTGAATGATGAGGAACTCCGTGAAGACATATCCAAGGTTTGCTTCTCAAAGTGCTATGATATCACGAAGCAGGGACTTGAGAAGCAGGCACGCAACGATGCCTTTGAAGCTGTGCGCGAAGAATATAAGGAAGCATATATGGCTGCTCATACGGAACTCAGCGAGGATGAAATCGAAGAGAAGAATGCGCTCATTGACAGATACTACCATGATGTTGAACGTGATGCCATGCGCCGCTGCGTGCTCGATGAAGGTGTTCGTCTCGATGGAAGAAAGACTACAGAGATTCGTCCGATATGGTGCGAGGTGTCTCCGCTTCCCGGACCTCACGGTTCTGCCATCTTCACACGCGGAGAGACGCAGGCTCTTACTTCATGTACTCTCGGAACGAAGCTTGACGAGAAGCTTGTTGACGGAGCGCTTGAGCGCTATTACCAGCGTTTCCTTCTTCACTATAACTTCCCTCCGTTCTCAACGGGAGAAGCCAAGGCACAGCGTGGAGTAGGACGTCGTGAAATCGGTCACGGACATCTTGCATGGCGTGGCATAAAGGGACAGATTCCAGAAGACTATCCTTACACGGTGCGTGTGGTCAGCGACGTGCTTGAATCCAACGGTTCATCTTCAATGGCCACAACTTGTGCAGGAACGCTTGCGCTCATGGATGCCGGTGTGCCTATCAAGAATCCGGTAGCAGGTATTGCCATGGGACTTATCAAGAATCCGGGTGAGGACAAATATGCCGTTTTGTCTGATATTCTTGGCGATGAGGACCATCTTGGCGATATGGACTTCAAGACAACAGGTACGAAAAACGGACTTACAGCCACTCAGATGGACATCAAGTGCGACGGACTTTCATACGAAATTCTTGAGCAGGCGCTTATGCAGGCTAAGGCAGGGCGTGAGCACATCATGGGCGAGATGATGAAGACAATTTCCGAACCTCGTCCTGAGCTTAAACCTCATGTTCCTCGTATTGAACAGCTCATCATTCCGAGGGAGTTCATCGGTGCCGTGATAGGTCCTGGAGGAAAGATTATACAGCAGATGCAGGAGGATACACAGACCACAATTACCATTGATGAGGTGGACGGTGTAGGCAAGGTGCTGATTTCTGCTTCGAACCGTGATGCCATTTCGGCTGCGCTTGCCAAGATAAAGGCTATTGTGGCAATACCGGAAATAGGTGAGGTTTATCGCGGAACGGTACGCAGCGTGATGCCTTACGGATGTTTCGTCGAGTTCCTTCCGGGAAAGGACGGACTTCTCCACATATCTGAAATAGACTGGAAGAGACTGGAGACTGTAGAGGAAGCCGGAATAAAGGAAGGCGATGAAATTGATGTCAAGCTCATGGAAATCGATCCGAAGACCGGAAAGTTCAAGCTTTCTCACAGAGTGCTCATCGACAAGCCGGAAGGATATGTTGAACGTCAACCTCGCCAGCGTGGAGAGCGTCGCCAGAACAATAATGGCGGAGGGTACGAGCGTCGTCAGCGTCCTGAACGCAACGAACGTCGTGAGTACCGTCATGAAAATGGTAAGGACAATGCAGAGAACAACGGCGGTAACGGTAACAGTGGATTCCGCAGCGCTCTTGATGATTTGATGTAATGGATAGAGACAACATAGAGTTGTCACTTTTGTCTTGATGAATATATTAGGCCGGAATCTGCAAGTTGCAGGTTCCGGCTTTTTTTGTGGACATGTCAACTGTCCGTGGTGCTTACTTGGATATTTTCCAGATTTTGCGTTGGGGCATTAGCAAAGGGATGTGCAGATTCATACATTTACGGGGCTTAGTTGCCGATACTGATAAAGATGGTGTACTTTTGATGATAAGATGAGTTCGTTTTGCTTAAATATGATTAAAACAGAATGAAAAAGGAGGCTGTTTTTTTGTTTGTTTAATCTGAGTGAGTATTTTTGCTTCATTTCCTTTATGCCCTACATGTATGCTTGGCGAAGTATGCAAATAAAGGAAGAATACAAGAAAAACGGTTGTTAAATTTTAGTATTTTTAATTATGAGAAAACATTACATCAGAGTGTATGTAGTATGCGCAGCCTTAGCTGCCTCACTGCATGTAGGTGCTGTGGAGCGACCAAAACTCAAGACACAGACCATCACGGATGGGGAAAAGTATGTCCTTTTCAATTATGTGCGTCCGGACGGATACATGTCACGTACAAGTTGGGATGGAGCTTATTATTTCCTTGGCCCGAACGATTCCAACTATGCAACCCATGAGTTTACTGCTGTTCAAAACGATGATGGAACATGGTCGTTTGTTGTTGTGAAAGAAGCAGAAGAGGAAGGTGCGGAACCGGAAAAGACGTATGTTGCAATTCCTAACGGTACAGACAATCTGAATGCCAATTCTTTAGATGTTGCAGCTTGGACTATTGAAAATGGTGATTATGACGGTTATTACAAGTTGAAAGCCGGTGAAGGCAACAATGAAAAATGTGTCGGTTTGTACCTTCATCTCAATGCAGGAGGAGAGTTTTTTGTAATCTCAGAGCCTACCAGTGGGTGGTATCCTGACTATTATGGAGGTCCGATGCTTGATGAGGATGGTGTGGAAGTTTATGATGATACGGAGACATATATACTCATGGCAGACAAGAGTTCCCTTAACTGGGCTTTTGTGAAGTCGGAAGATGTTGCCGGATATGTAATCTATGCCGATGCTTATTCTGCTATCAAGAATGTAGAGGACAACTACATGGTGAAAGAAGGATTTGAAGCAGGATTCAAGAGTGCAGTGGACAATGTGGCATCCATTTATGCTTCAGAAAACTTGGACGAAGAGGGACTTGCTGCAATCAAATCCCTGTTGAATGCCAAGATTTCTCTTTGCGAAGAAATTGAAAAGGCGAAATCTCTGAATACTAATGGAAATGCAGACTTAGCGACAGCCATCTCATCAGCACAAGGCATATTCGATTCTTCAGTAGATGCAGAAGAACTTGGCGGTGCTTTGGCTACGGTTGTAGCTGCTGAAAGAGATTATCTGGTAACTACCGGTGATTTCACAAGTTTTGGACAGAACATGAGTTTTGAGGACCTTTCGGCACAAGGAGGAAGCATGACAACAGGTGTGGCTGCAGCTCCTGCCGGATGGAACCTTTATATAAAAGGTAATCTGTGTACTACGGCTGATGATATAAAGGCCAATGGGGTCAATGGATGGTGTGGTGTGAACGATGATTGTGAGGGTGAAGTCAAGGATGGAAACTATGGGTTCGGTATTTGGAACTCATCAATACCAGAAGTGGAGGTTTCTCAGACAATCAGTGGACTTGAGAACGGTACATACGTTGTTTCTGCAGGTGTGATGGTGGGAGCAAACGGAAGTGGTTCCCGACGCACAGCGCAGCGTATATTCGGAAATCTCAACTCGGCATACTTTGCATCAGAAGGAGATTATGCACTTGACAGGATCGACAACAGTGAGATATACAGCTTTGCGAATCAGGCGGAACCTGTTACAGATAGATTGCTCCAGCCTGTGTCTGTACGCGCATATGTTTATGACGGTACTCTGACATTCGGTTTCCGTACAAATGGAGATATTGCCATAGCTCTGCGTACTGAACCTAACAGTGCAGGCGGTGACGGATGGTTCAAGATTGACAATTTCCGCATAAAGAGTGAAGGATATGTAGGTGAGGATGCAGCCGCTGCCGCAAATCATTATCTCGGTTTATGCAAAGAGTATAATGATTACAACTACCCTATGCAGGCGACGGTGAAGGATGCTCTTAACGAGAAGCTTGCACGCTACAACTCTATCACAGCCGAGACTCCTGTGGCTGATATCAATGCTGCTATTTTTGATCTGAAGGATGAACTTGCTGTGGTCAGTGCTTCTGTCAAAGCATATCAGAAACTTCGCGATGCATTGGATTTGCACTCTGCTTATCTGAGTGACTACGACAACTATGCAGGAGCCGGTGAATATGGTGATGTTATCATGTTTGTGGAAGAAGACTGGTCGAACGGTGTATATGACGAAGCCGGAGTTGATGATGCGATTTCACGTCTTGAAAAGGCTTTTGAGGAGTGCAAGCTTTCGGGTGTGGCAGTAGGCATATTCGTGACAGATTTGATTAACAACCCAAGCTTTGAGGACTTGTCTGCTCAGGGAGGTTCTTCTTCCAGCGGAGTTGCTGAAACTCCTAAGGGGTGGACACTCTGTATTAACGGAGAAGAAAGTACGGACAATGGAAGGTATGGATTGGGATGGTGTGCCATCAATACAGGAGATGGTATAAGTGTAGAATTGGAGGATGGAACAATTGTTTCCAGACAGCCTACAGAGGGAGACCATCTTTGGGGGATCTGGGGAATCAATATTCCTGAAGTGGAACTCTCGCAGACTATTAGCGGTATTCCTGCCGGAACATATATCCTTACTGCTGATGTAATGGTTCAGAATGATTGGTCAGGCAATAACATTACAACACAGCGTATTTTTGCCAACGATTACATACAGATGTTCTCTTACGAGGAACTTTATGAACTGAATCTGCCGGAAGATGCCAAGGCTGCTCGTGCGATTGATCAGAAAAATCCTGATGTAGACTTGAAGCATATCACTTATGCCGGATATACTTGTGAAAGTGGGGATCGCACAACAGACTTGCTGCACCCTATGACTATCAAGTTTGGTGTGGGAGAAGACGGTATTGCAAAAATCGGTTTCCGCACGAATGGAGTCAATCCGGACGGCTTTATTGCTGGCAATGGCGGCAGAGAAGGACAGGGATGGTTCAAGATAGACAACTTTACCCTGTTCTATGAGTCGGAAGAGGTACCTACTTCCATAGAATCAGCCGGTAGTCCGGCACTCGCTACAATCGTTTCCCGACAGTACTTTACTGTGGATGGCATGCAGATTGATCAACCTCGGAAAGGAGTGAACATTGTCAAGAATGTGATGAGTGACGGAACAGTCAGGGTATCAAAGGTTCTTGTGAAATGACACATAGGATAAAGCAGGAACATCATCCTGCAATCCAATCAATGTAGACGACGCTCGTCGATATGATTCGGAACAGTACCTATTTCGTGAAAAATAGGCGCTGTTCCGCTTTTTTTATGTAACATTTTTCCTGATTTAGTCATCGTGTCACCAAAACATTCTCATCGAAGAGTTTCGCGCTTTCTTTGATGTCTTTTCATGGGGCCAGACGTCCTCATAAATCAGTCTGGTTATCTCCAGTCACACCATCTACTTGTCATAAATTATGGGTTTTTCTTGACAATTTGAAATGTTAAATTCAAGGCTTCTCAGAATCGCATAAAATCGGCCGAACCTTACCGAAGTTACATTTACGCGATTCTAAGGCCTTGTTCAGACCTTGAACCATAAATGTAAAAATAATGTAATTTGTGTTCTTAAAAGATACATTTATTCACATTTGTGTGTGCCTCGCCTGAAAGGAGAGTACACTGAAGGCCAATTTTCAAGGTGAACGAAATTTATTTAAAAAGCACTTTAAAAACATTTTCAAGGTGAACGAGTTTGAGAATGTCCGTTTTTCGGGGTAAAATTTGATGTTGACTAATTTTGATTTCTTAAAAAGAATGAAATCGGATTTTCAATGCTACGAAAAACAAAGATGGGTTTTGGTGGCGAAAAACAGGAATCTTGGATGAATAATTATATAACTTGCTGATTATCAATATATCCTATTTTAATCCCTGCTTGTACTTTTTGTACCTAAAACTGTATAGTTCTATTAAACCATAATTCGGCAACTGAATTACGTAATAGATATGCCGAGAGCCTCCAGCATGGCTTTGTCCTTGGCTGAGGCCTCGGCTTTCTTCCATTCTTTGTCAAGCCGGACTATTCGCTGGCGACACAGTATTCGTATAGCTTCCCTCGTTGACATTTTCGATGTCAGATTATTTTCAACAATTTGTTTCCTCAACATATAGAAAATATGCAATGCTATGAAATTGACAAACATCCACCCCTCCAATCTGTCGTTGTCCTGCATATATGAAGTCAAGGCATCAAGGTCGGTTTTCAAGACATCTATCTCCTGTTCGACCTCGCATCTGCTTTTGTAATCATCAAATGCGTCTTTGGCAGATATCCCATCCGTCACCATTACTGCGAGAGTCCCGAACTGGGGTGCATTGGCAGCGTATGTTTCCATTGTGTATTTCTCATGTTTCTCGTCATCGACACGGCGCAGATAATCAGTTTCTTCTTCAGCGGCATGCTTTGCATCATAATAGAGATAAACGGTATGATCATCGATGGTCTGAGTACAGTATTTTATTAGCCTTTCGGCATAAAAGAAGTGACCTTCGGATGAGTGATTGCTGAACTTGCTGTAATCAAGTCCCGAAGTGCTGCGTCTGAGAGCTATTATATATTTCAGCTCTCGCTTGTCGAGTTCGGCAATATTGCTTTTTGAGAAGAACCCCTTGTCCCCGATAATTGTCATAGAGGTATCCCCGAACTCGTCAACACTTGTGAGAAAAGAAGTTATGTCTTTTACATTTCCTGGAAGGAGTCGATAATAGACCGGAAGCATCTGGCTTGTTGAAAAGGCTATCATGACATTGACAGCTTCGGCAAAACCTCCCAGCTTTGTCTTGCTCATTCTGGGAAAATCCATTTTTGCAGATGATGAGAGAATGTCCGTGCCGTCAAAAAGCACATTTCCTCCTGCACCGGCATACTTCCTCATGAAGGCCAATATTTCTTCCCGGCTTTTCCCCAGATTCTTCATAAAATCCGTAAGGGTTCTTGGTGACAGCCCATCCGTGCCTAATGTCTGTGACAGATAGCTGTCTGCAAAATCATCCTGTATATATTTCAGCGGAGATTGGTTGCGCAGGCGGCAATATGCCATAGCAACGACGCGGTTCCACATTCTCGGCATCGTTTGCTTCAGATTCTCGATCATGCCTGTGCAATGCCCTGATATGAACGCGGATAATCCATATTCTTTTACTTGCCCTACCTTAGGCTCCGGGACTGTGATTTGTCCTTTCTCCACGCTGTAGGATACGGCTTCATTCTCAATTTCCACTTGTTTCCGACGAGGCGGTACCAGACCCTTGTCTTTGGTAATCATGCCAAGATAACGCCCTGTTTTCTTGCGTGTCTTCTTAAGCTCCTTGTCATAAAAACTGGAGCATTCATACAGATAATACCTGCCTCGAATACACCGCAGTTCGGTGCCGGGCTTCTTTTGGGCGAGCGCCCACTGAGGATGATTTGCTGTCTTTTCCATATTACGTGGTACGTAATGTAAAATTACGCAATAATTTCTATGCTACCAAATTAATCAGACTAAAAATTAACGGCTTGGCTAAAAAATTAGCCAAGCCGCGATGAGTTACGTGGATATACTTCCGAATTATGGATTAAAATGGTATTTTCTTGATTATCAATTGTTTATCAATGAAAATTCAAAAAAATGGCAATTGGTGTAATGTGTATGAATCTTAATTGTGTTAATAAAACTCCGTTCGCAATGGGTGAACTTAGTGTCAAAAAGAAAGAAGAAATGTCTCTAAGAAAGATAGTTGATTTTGCTGGTCTCTTCACAGACTCCTCCGTCGCAAGCTCCCCCCCCCAAAAAAAAATTGCTCCTATTCCGCAATTGGGGGAGCTTGCGACGGAGGGCGTGGCGCGGCAGCGACGGAGGAGTCTGTGAAGACAACAGCTTTAAATCATCAAAATCACAAGAGGAGTCTGTGAATACACCAACAATTTATAAGAGGAATCTGTGAATATACCAGCAAAAAAACAACATATTCAACTCTTGAAGCGATTTTCGCGTGTCACCTAAAACCGCAAATATTAGAATTGTACTCTATTGATATTTCATTGCTTATAAGCCTTAACATGTTTTCAACGAAGTCAGAATAGGCGCTGTTCTGTTTTTTTGTAACATTTTTGCACAGATTAGTGATATTATATCAATAAAATCCGTAACTTTGCAACGATGTAAAGATACAAAGGGGTGTCTGCATCCGGGGCAATCATGCATCCTGTTGCAGACTGAGATTATACCCTCGAACCTGATGCAGTTTGTACTGCCGTAGGAATTGGCTTTATCTGTCATGTATATATACCTTATTCCTTCCTCTTGTTTGGGGAACTTCTTTGTTCTTTTACGAAAATTTAAAAAAACGGATTTATTATGAATGTAAAAGTAAACGGTAAAGAAGTGAACACCCAGAGAACAACACTTGCAGATTTGGTTGCCGAACTTGAGTTGCCTCAGAAAGGGGTAGCTGTGGCAGTTGACAACAAAATGGTCCCTCGTACACAATGGGATAGTTATACGCTTAGTGAAGGATTGCAAATAGTTGTAATCAAAGCCGCATGTGGAGGATAAGCACCCATTTAGTCTTTTTATGTTGGCTGTGACTGTACGACAACCTGTCGATTCTATACTCTTAATCTAAAAAATAAAAATGCAGACACTTGAAATAGCTGGTCGTGAATTTAGTTCGCGCCTTTTTTTGGGAACAGGAAAGTTCTCGTCAAATGAAATAATGAAGTGTGCTATTGAGGCCTCAGGCACACAAATGGTTACTGTGGCAATGAAGCGTATAGAACTTGGCGACGAGCAGGATGATATGCTCGGACATATAACGTCGCCGGACATCTGCCTTTTGCCTAATACATCAGGTGTGCGTGATGCGGAAGAGGCAGTATTTGCTGCTCAGATGTCGCGTGAGGCATTCGGTACAAACTGGCTCAAGCTTGAGATACATCCTGACCCTCGTTATCTTCTGCCTGATTCAACGGAAACATTGAAGGCAACAGAACAGCTCGTCAAACTGGGTTTCAATGTTCTGCCATATTGCCAAGCAGACCCGACGCTCTGTAAGCGCTTGGAAGAAGCCGGTGCTTCTGCTGTCATGCCTTTGGGGTCGCCTATAGGTTCTAACAAGGGACTGAGGACTCGTGATTTTCTCCGCATCATTATAGAACAGACCGGAGTTCCGGTTGTTGTTGATGCTGGAATAGGTGCACCGAGTCATGCAGCCGAGGCAATGGAGATGGGCGCATCGGCATGTCTTGTCAATACGGCGATAGCTGTAGCCGGTGATCCGGTGGCAATGGCTGTAGCATTCAAGCAGGCTGTCGAAGCCGGACGTATGGCATACGAAGCAGGCCTTGGCGCTGTGGGTGAAGGAATGGTAGCAGAAGCAAGTTCGCCGTTGACGGCATTCTTGCAGGATTAGGGTGTCATTAGATAAGAGAAGTCTGTTATGTTTTCAGATGAATTATTAAACATCTCCTGGGCAGAGACCACGCAGTGCATCAATGCAAAAACTGATGCAGACGTGCGTCGTGCATTGGCGAAAGAGCATTGTACGGTAGATGATTTCATGGCGCTCATATCTCCGGCTGCTGCACCATATCTTGAGAATATGGCTCGTCTGAGTCGTAAATACACAGAAGAACGCTTCGGCAAGACGATCTCGATGTTTATACCGTTGTATATCACGAACTCATGTACCAACTCCTGTGTCTATTGTGGATTCCACATTTCCAATCCGATGCCGCGAACCATTCTTACGGAAGATGAAATTGTGAGGGAATATGAAGCGATAAAGAAATTGGCTTCATTTGAGAACCTGCTGATTGTGACAGGAGAGAATCCGGCAAAGGCCGGAGTGCCATATCTGGCAAAGGCTCTTGATTTGGCAAAACCTTATTTCAGTAACCTCAAGATTGAAGTTATGCCTCTTGATGTGGATGAGTATGCAGAATTGACAAAGCATGGAATGAATGGGGTTATATGTTTTCAGGAAACTTACCATAGGGAGAACTATAAAATCTACCATCCGAGAGGAATGAAGTCGAAATTTGAATGGCGTGTCAATGGATTCGATCGTATGGGGAAGGCCGGAGTGCATTCCATTGGTATGGGAGTTCTCATCGGACTTGAAAAAGAGTGGCGTACAGATATAACGATGATGGCTTATCATCTTCGTTATTTGCAGAAGCACTATTGGAAAACAAAATATAGTGTGAATTTTCCTCGCATGCGTCCTTCCGAAAATGGCGGTTTCCATCCGAATTGCATAATGACAGATCGTGAGCTTGCTCAGGTTACGTTTGCCATGCGTATTTTCGACCATGATGTGGATATATCTTATTCAACTCGTGAACCGGCCTATATACGTGACCACATGGCCACTCTTGGAGTGACGACGATGAGTGCTGAGAGCAAGACCGAGCCGGGAGGCTACTGCTGTTATCCTCAGGCGCTTGAACAGTTTGCTGTCAGCGATGGCAGGACGGCTGTTGAAGTGGAAGCTGCTCTGCGGCAAGTTGGACGTGAACCGGTATGGAAAGACTGGGATGCAAGTCTTGAGAAATGTATGATAAAATAAAATCAATGTCAAATAAGGAATTTAAGAGTTTGGTTATTTATGAATGGAGTAAACTCTGTAAATCACTGACTCTTATTTCTTGAAATCTTATTCAATAATTTATGAATCGTTATATTCGGCATACTCTTCTTGCGGAAATGGGGCAGGAAGGTCAGGAACGTATACGTAAGGGCAAAGTATTGGTCGTGGGAGTCGGAGGACTTGGCTCTCCTGTGGCTCTTTATCTTGCGGCGGCAGGAGTGGGAACAATTGGTCTTGTGGATGCAGATGTGGTGGATGAGAGCAATCTTCAGAGACAGGTGATACATGACACCCCTTCTGCCGGTATATTGAAGGTGCAATCGGCAAAGAAACGAATGCTTGCTTTAAATCCGGAAATAAAGGTGAATACTTATTGTGTTTTTTTTGATGCGGAGAATGCGGAAAGCATTGTTAAAGATTACGACATTGTTGTCGATGCCACTGATAATTTTGCTTCTAAATATCTTATAAATGATGTCTGTGTGCGTTGTGGAAAGCCGTTTTCTCATGGAAGTGTGATACGCTTCAGCGGAATGGCCATGACGTATGTACCTGGCAGCTCAACCTATCGGGACATATTCCCGCAGCAACCGGAGGCGAAGGATGAAGATCTTAGTAGTCGTGTCGGTATACTCGGTACGGTGCCCGGCATCATTGGAACTGTTCAGGCGACTGAGGTGCTGAAATATCTTTCTGGAATCGGAGATTTGCTCACGGACCGTTTGCTTACACTTGATGTTATGACAATGCAGATAAATGTGATAAGGTTGTAGGAATGGGAATGGACAGATAATGTATATTTTTTTCTTTGTCGTTTTTTTCGAATAAAATATTTTGTTGGATTTTTCTATGCAAAATGTGCTTTATGGCAAAATATTCTGTTGTTGCATGCTTTTCTTCAGCTTTTTTACTACTTTCACTAACTTTACGGAAATGTAATGAAGTAAAAAAACAGTTTAATAAAGATTGAAATGAATATAAATTTTGTATTTATATCACCGCATTTTCCACGTACATATTGGGAATTTTGCGCTCGTCTGAAACAGAACGGAGTTAATGTGTTAGGTATAGCAGATGCAACCTATGATGAACTAAGTGCAGAATTGAAGGATGCACTTACTGAATATTATATGGTGGACAATCTGGAAAACTACGATTCGGTATACCGCGCAGTGGCTTATTTTGCTTATAGATATGGACATATAGACTGGATTGAGTCAAATAATGAATATTGGCTGGAACAAGACGCTCGACTGCGTGACGATTTTAATGTTTTGACAGGTATCCATACCCCCGAACTGGCAAAGATAAAAGAGAAGTCGGAAATGAAAAAGTGTTATGCAGCAGGTGAGATACCGACTGCCCGTCAGTTGAAGGCAGCTGAAGGTGTTGAGGCTGTTGTGGGCTTTGCACATTTGGTCGGATTTCCTCTCATAATAAAGCCGAATATAGGTGTGGGTGCCGGTGGTACGCACAAGATCCATGATGAATTGGAACTGCGCCGTTTCTTTTCTGAACCGGAAAACGAAAACATACAGGATTATGTTGTCGAAGAATTTATCACAGGTGAGATTTGCAGCTATGATGCGGTGATAGATACCAATGGTGAACCGTTGTTTGAGTCGATGACAGTTTGGCCCCCTTCGATAATGGACATTGTCAATAAGAAATTGGATTTGTCCTATTATGTAGACAAAGAAATGCCTGAAGGGCTTCGTTCTATAGGCCGTAGGACTGTCAAGGCTTTCGGTGTGAAAAATCGTTTTGTGCATCTTGAATACTTCCGTCTTGATTGTAATCGTCAGGGACTTGGAGATAAAGGGGATTTTGTTGCACTTGAAGTTAATATGCGACCTGCAGGCGGATATACTCCTGACATGATAAACTATGCACATAGTACGGATGTATATAAGGTCTGGGCTGATATGGTTGTATATGGAGAGAACCGTACAGATATAGGTTTGCAATATTATTGTGCCTTTGCAAGCAGACGTGATATACACAATTATAGTCATTCTCATGAAGAAGTCGTGCAAAAATATAGTGGCGCTTTGGTTATGTGCGAACGTATGCCGGAGATACTTTCTGGTGCTATGGGCGAACAGATGTATACAGTGCGCTTGAATACAAAGGAGGAAGTTGACGACTTTATAAGATTTGTGCATGAATGAGATGACGTAACTTTAAGCCTGTATTCCTGCATCGTTTCGGATGGAATGGATGTATATGGGCTTTTCTGTTTTCTTTTATATAACTATATTATACATGGAGATAAAGATATATAAATCATATAGCGAGAATCTCTGCAGAGATATGGAATATAAGGTCTATGGCGACAGCGGGCAACCTGTATTGGTGTTTCCTTCGCAGGATGGCCGGTATTTTGATTATGAGAATTTTGGAATGATAGATGTCCTCTCAAAATATATAGATGAGGGGAGGATACGTGTGATTTGTGTTGATAGTATAGATGGTGAGACATGGTCTGATACGCTGGAAATACCTCGGAGACGCATCGAAAAACATGAAAGATGGTTCAAATATATTGTGGATGAACTGTTGCCGGCAGTTCGGAGATATGACGGAGAACAGTTTATTGTGACAGGATGTAGCATGGGCGGCTATCATGCTGCAAATTTCTTCTTTCGCTGCCCTGATTTCTTTTCTGTATTGCTTTCTTTGAGTGGATTGTACCATGCTTCATTTTTCTTTGGAGAGTATAGCGATGAATTGGTATATCAAAATTCTCCTTTGGATTTTATTCCTAATATGCCGGTGGAGCACCCTTGGATGGAAAAATATCGTCATAAGCGGATTATATTGTGTGTGGGGCAGGGCGATTGGGAAGAGGAGCTTCTGTACAGCACGCGTCGGCTTGATGATTTGTTGTGTGCCAAACATGTTCCTGCATGGGTAGATTACTGGGGATGGGATGTTTCGCATGACTGGCTGTGGTGGAGACGACAACTTCAGTATTTTATGGATAAAATACTGAACTGACATTATTTTGTAGGCTTGATGTTGTTGCATGTATGATATGCGATTGTTTTTCTTCTTGCTTCTTGGTTTCAGCTCTTTTTCATAAATCTTATGGTTGTAGGCAGGTGTATTCACAGACTCCTCTTGTAATTCTTATAGTTGCTTTTTGGATGTATTCACAGACTCCTCCGTCGCTTCGCGCCACCTCCCCTAACTTAGGGGAGGAGCCTGGTTTCTCAGCAGATGTAAATGCTATTGTATTGGTAATCAAAATATTGACTCACTATTGGCTTTCCAACGAGCAAGGTAACTAAGCTCCTCCCCTAAGTTAGGGGAGGTGGCGCGAAGCGACGGAGGAGTCTGTGAAGACAACAGCAAAAACAGCTGATTTTTCTGTGGCATTTCTTCTTTCTTTTTGACACTAAGACTACCTGTATCAAACGGAACTTTATTAACATAATTAAGATTCATTCACATCTTGCCAATCGTTGAATTTCTGAAGATTTATTGATAAACAATTGATAATCAGTAAAATA
>CAZKOB010000031.1:0-26837 GCA_964554265.1 uncultured Bacteroides sp.
GTGACTTTTAGTGATTTTTTGAGCTTTTCAGCCTCCCATTTGACCTATAGGTCAAGTTTTTTGTATCCTGACTTCGTCATCGTGTCACAAAAAAGTTCTCATCGAAAAGTTTCGCTATTCTTCAATGTCTTTTCATGAGTCCTAATGTCCTCACAAACCGGCTTGCTTGTCCCCACCGTCATACGATCAGATTGTCATAATTTACGGTTTCTTTCTGACAATCTGAAATGTTAAAATCAAGGCCTCGCAGAATCGCATAAAATCGGCCGAGTCCGACCAAAGTTCCATTTGTGCGATTCTGAGGCCGTTTTCAGGCCTTGAACCCAAAGTGTGAAAATAATACAATTCTCGCCTTGAAAAGATACATTAATTCACATTCTCGCATGCTTCGTCTGAAAGAAGAATGCACAGAACCTGAATTTTCAAGGTGAACCAAACTTTTTTAAAAGACGCTTTAAAAACATTTTCAAGGTGAACGAAATTTATTTTCAAGGTGAACGAATTTGAGAATGTCCGTTTTACGGGCTGAAATTGGATGTAGCCCAGATCAATTTCTAAAAAATCTAAATTTGATTTTTCAATGCCACGAAAAAAACAAAGACAGATTCCGGTGGCGAAAAACAGGAAGCTCGGACAAGTATTTTTATAACTTACTGATTATCAATATATCCTATTTTTTCCCTGCCTGTACCTTTTACACCTAAAACTGCATCATTTTATTAAAAATAGTATTCTATTGATTTTCAATCATTTATCAATAAAACTTCAAAAATTCGACAACCGGAAGAGTGTAAATGAATCTTAATTATGTTAATAAAGTTCCGTTCGCAACGGGTGGGCTTGGTGTCAAAAAGAAAGAAGAAATGCTCCTAAGAAAGCCAGCTGCTTTTGCCGGTGTCTTCACAGCCCCCTCCGTCGCTGTCGCGCCACGCCCTCCGTCGCAAGCTCCCCAATTGCTTCTATTCCGCAATTGGGGAGCTTGCGACGGAGGAATCTGTGGATACATCAGCAAAAAAAAACTTGCAGGATTACCCACTTTTGCAGGACTTTCTTAAACCGAACTCGCGTATCCTTTATTTTCATTATCTTTGACGTCGGATATTCGGCAAGCAACCATTTATAATAATTGCCATGGATACTAAAAACAATGTCAGAATACACCGCCGACAAGCATCTATTTATTCTATATCTGATTCATGGTGTAAAGTTTTACCATCAACCAGATGTAGATATATTTATTTGATATATAACAGTTTCTGATTAAAATCATCAACAAAGAAGCCGTTTTTTTCGTAAAATGAAAAAAAAGCACTAACTTTGCCACGTTTTTATAAAGTTAAAGGTGAAAAATTATTTTTAAGATTATGCCGAAAAAACTTTTAACCCCTGATTTGATTTTTGAATCAAGTTGGGAAGTATGTAATAAAGTCGGTGGTATTTATACAGTCCTATCTACAAGAGCAAAGACTCTACAGGACATTATGACTGACAAGGTGATATTTATTGGGCCTGATTTTTGGTTAGGCAAAAAAAATTCTCTTTTCAAGGAAAGCAAGACACTGCTTTCCAAATGGAGGAAATATGCAAATGAAACAGAAGGCCTTCGTATACGTATCGGACGTTGGCTGATACCAGGAGAACCAATTGCAGTCTTAGTAGACTTTAATCCTTTTTTTGAACAGAAAAACAATATCTATGCATGGACTTGGGAAAACTACAAAGTGGATTCTCTTCATGCTTATGGAGATTATGATGAAGCTTCCATGTTCTCATACGCGGCAGGAAAAATTGTAGAAAGCTATTATAGATTCAACGGATTGAAGAAGTCTGACAAAGTCATTTATCAAGCTCACGAGTGGATGACGGGGCTTGGTGCGCTATATGTACAAAAGGCTGTTCCGGAAATAGCCACCATATTCACAACACATGCTACAAGTATCGGACGTTCTATAGCAGGGAACAACAAGCCACTTTATGACTATCTGCCGGCATATAACGGCGACCAGATGGCAGAAGAACTGAACATGCAGTCAAAGCATTCGGTCGAGAAACAAACAGCTATCAATGCAGACTGCTTCACTACAGTAAGTGATATCACAGCCAATGAGTGCAAAGAACTTCTCGACTGCCAAGTGGACATGATTCTCATGAATGGTTTTGAAAATGATTTCGTACCCAAAACAGGCAAACCGTTCAATGAGGCTCGCGCTGCGGCAAGAAAGAAAATGCTGACAGTGGCCAACACATTGATGGGTACCCATTTGGGAGAAGACACGCTGATCGTAAGTACCGGAGGACGATATGAATATAAGAACAAAGGAATAGACTTGTTTGTCGACTCCCTTAACAAACTCAGACATGACAACCGTCTGCAACGCGAAGTATTGGCATTTATAATGGTTCCGGCATGGATGAAAGAAGCAAGAACCGATCTCAAACTCAAATTGGCAACAGGCAAAGCAGACGGGAAAGCATGCAATAATCCACGCATAACCCATGAACTTTATAATGAGGACTGTGACCCCGTCCTTGGGCAAATGAACTGGCTTGATATGCATAACAGACCGGAAGATAAGGTGAAAGTAATATTTGTCCCGTGCTATCTTGATGGGAATGACGGCATTTTCAATATGCACTATTATGATCTTCTTATTGGAAATGACCTGTGTATCTATCCTTCATATTATGAGCCGTGGGGATATACCCCTACTGAAAGTGTAGCCTTTCACGTACCGTGTATCACAACAGACCTCGCCGGATTCGGTCTTTGGGCTAACAGCTTGAAAAAAGGGGAAAGCCAAATCACCGATGGTGTCAGGACAGTACACCGTTCAGATTCAAACTTCAACGAAGTCTCAGATTCCATTTGTAATACACTGGTTGAATATTCACAGATGGGCCCTTCGACAGCAAATAAAATCCGCAAGAAGGCTGCCTCTATCGCAGAGAAGGCTTTATGGAAACACTTTATCAAATATTACTATAAAGCATACGATATAGCTCTTGCAAATGCTGCCAAGAGATGCTCTGAAGCGTAATCACTTAAAGCAGGAAAACATTCGAGATGCGCTACCCCCAAAAAAAGATGAGGGGTAAAAAAAGAACATTTTACAAATTACATAATAAATAAAAAAGATTATGAGAATTCAGGCAAGTAATGCTAATACTCCTAACTGGAGGGAGATTAGCGTAAGATCTTTCATTCCGGAAGAATTGAAACCGCTGGATGAAATAGCACACAACTTGTGGTGGTCATGGAATAATGAAGCAACAGACCTTTATAGCGACCTTGACCCTGATTTATGGAAAAAGGTTGGACAGAACCCTGTTCTTCTTCTGGCGCGTATGAATTACGAGAAGCTTGAGGAATTATCAAAAGATAAGAAAGTGCTCGACCGTGTAAACAAAGTTTACGCAGATTTCCGTAAATACATGGACGTTAAGCCGGATGCAAGCCGTCCGTCTGTAGCTTATCTGTGTATGGAATACGGTCTTAGCCATGTTCTTAAGATATATTCCGGCGGTCTGGGAATCCTTGCAGGCGACTATTTGAAAGAGGCATCCGACAGCAATGTTGATATGTGTGCAGTCGGTTTCCTTTATCGCTATGGATACTTCACACAGACACTGTCCATGGACGGTGAGCAGATTGCAAAATATGAGGCACAAAATTTCGGTACTCTTCCTATCGAACATGAAGTTGATGAAAATGGAGTGCCTGTCGTAATTGACGTACCGTACAACAATTATACAGTACATGCATACGTATGGCGCGTAAATGTCGGTCGTATCAAACTTTATCTGTTGGATACAGACAATGATTTTAACAGTGAGTTCGACCGCTCTATCACTCACAATCTTTATGGCGGTGACTGGGAAAACCGTTTGAAACAGGAAATACTTCTCGGTATCGGTGGTGTGCTTACATTGAAGAAACTCGGCATAAAGAAAGATATTTACCACTGCAACGAAGGACATGCCGCACTCTGTAACGTACAGCGTCTTGTTGACTATATCAAGGAAGGACTTTCTTTCAACGAAGCACTTGAGGTAGTCCGTTCTTCTTCTCTCTACACGGTTCATACTCCTGTTCCCGCAGGCCACGACTATTTTGACGAGGGTCTGTTCGGCAAATATATGGGAGGTTATCCACAGGCACTGGGTATCAGCTGGGATGAATTTATCGGCATGGGACGTATCAATCCTGAAGATAAAGGCGAGCGTTTCTGTATGTCGACATTTGCTTGCAACACAAGTTCATGGGTGAACGGTGTAAGCTGGTTGCACGGAAAGGTTTCAAAGAACATGTTCTCAGGCATTTGGAAAGGATATTTCCCAGAAGAGCTCGACAATGTAGGTTATGTAACAAATGGAGTACATTTCCCGACTTGGAGCGCAACAGAATGGAAGAAGCTTTACGGCAAGCACTTTGACAAAGCATACTATAGCGACCAGAGCAATGCAAAACTTTGGGAATCAATCTATAATGTTCCGGACGAAGAAATCTGGAAAACTCGTCAGGCTCTGAAAAACAAGCTCATATCTTACATACAAAATGCATTCCGTGAGGACTGGTTGAAGAATCAAGGTGATCCTTCACGCATTGTATCATTGCTTGAGAAGATCAATCCAAATGCTCTTCTTATCGGTTTTGCACGTCGTTTTGCTACGTACAAGCGTGCACATCTTCTTTTCTCAGACCTTGATCGTCTTGCAAAGATTGTCAACAATCCAAATTATCCTGTACAATTCCTTTTTGCAGGAAAGGCACATCCGCATGATGGCGCAGGCCAAGGACTTATAAAGAAGATTTACGAGATAAGCCGTCGTCCGGAATTTCTTGGAAAGATTATCTTCCTTGAGAATTACGACATGAAGCTTGCCCGCCGTCTTGTAACAGGTGTGGATATCTGGATGAATACACCGACACGTCCACTTGAAGCATCGGGAACTTCCGGCGAAAAGGCTCTTATGAATGGAGTTGTGAATCTTTCCGTACTTGACGGATGGTGGCTTGAGGGCTATCGCGAAGGTGCAGGATGGGCACTCACGGAAAAACGTACATATCAAAATCAGGAGCAGCAGGATCAGCTTGACGCAGCCACAATCTATTCTCTCCTTGAAAATGAGATTCTGCCTCTTTACTACGCACGTAATGCCAAGGGATACAGCGAAGGATGGATACGTACAGTAAAAAATTCTATCGCACAAGTAGCTCCTCATTACACAATGAAGCGTCAACTTGACGACTACTACGACCGTTTCTACTCTAAGCTCGCTGTCCGTTCAAAGATTTTGAATGCAGACAACTATAAGAAAGCAAAAGAAATTGCACTTTGGAAAGAGCAAGTGGCAGAGCGTTGGAACAACATCACAGTTGTTTCTTGCGAGAAGGAGCAAGATATGCTCAACGGAAATGTACAAAGTGGTCTGAAATATAAGATTCATTACGTAATCGACGAACAAGGACTGGATGATGCTATAGGGTTTGAGTTGGTAACAATCCATGTTGATGATGACGGCCAGGAACATATATACAGTGTTGAGCCGATGGAAGTCATCAAACGTGAAGGCAATCTCTTCACATTTGAAGGAACACATTGCATACCTACTTCAGGAAGCTTCAAAGTAGCATATCGTATGTATCCTAAGAATGCGGATCTTCCTCATCGTCAGGACTTCTGCTATGTCAAGTGGTTTAATTAAACCATATAGACCCCCAATATCCTAACACTGGAAAACAGAGCGGCTTGATAGGCAAATCAGCCGCTCTGTTTTTTTGCCACAGCACGAAAAGACATTTGTCGGATACTTTTAATCACTCATAAAAATCAGCTGTCAATTGTTTGTACTCTTCAGAATAATGATTATCCAAACCTCTCAAACAAAGTTCGCCACATTCCGCATTTCTGTATTTTTTGCAGAAAGCAAGCAAAACACGCTTGAAAGGTTTTGAACAAGAGTTCTTTACATCTGTTCTTCGTGATAAAAACAACCCATACATTGCTGCCATAGATATGAAATCCGCAGCAACTCCGAATGGCAATATCACATCAAATTCACCTTCATCACTAAGCAAAATGGAGGCTTTTTCGAGTAACTTACAAAAAGGCAACGAAGAAGCGTGCCGTGCATTATTACGCTTTTTGTCAGACGAAAGTACGTTTTCTGTATAAAAAGGAGGATTGCTGGCTATCAAATCATATTTGTCGGAAATGCCACCACAGCAACAGGATTCTCCAAATCTTGTAATATCATATTGTATCACTGTAATACGTTCTGAGAAAATAGAACGACTGACATTCTCTGCAGATTGTATAACAGCATCAGCATCAATATCAATCGCATCAACATGAACATGAGCATTACGCTGTGCCAACATCAATGAAATCAGTCCACTGCCGGAACCTATGTCCAACGCTTTGCTTGCATTCGACACATTGCACCATGCACCAAGCAGTACCCCATCGGTACCAACCTTCATTCCGCATTTATCATGCCATACTGTAAATTTCTTAAATCTGAAAAAAGGTGTAGACATAAATATTATCATATTTTGTGGGCAAAAATAACAAATTAAAGGCGAAAAGGACGACAAACAAAGAAATAAAGCTGCGAAAACAAACATTGCCATTATTTTTTTACATTCAAACACTATCATCCATAACTATGCTCAATTTACTGATGCATATCTTTCACATGAAATCCAACTCTTTATATGACTTTCCCAAACCGAACTATGCAAAATAAGTTGTTTTTTTGATGGTGAACATGCGGTATTTCTTGGGAATATTCTTCTTTCTTTTTGACACCAATCCCATCCGTAGCGAATGGAAGTTTATTAACATAATTCACGTTCGTTCACACTTGATTGATGGCTGATTTTTTGAAAATTTATTAATAAACAGTTGACAATCAACAAAATACTATTTTAGTAAAACGATGCAGTTTTAAGCGCAAAAGGCGTAAATAAGGATAAAATAGGATATACTGATAATCAGCAGGTTATAAAATCACTTGTCTGAGATTCCTTTTTTTCGTCACCGGAATCTGGCTTTGTTTTTCGTGGCATTGAAAAATCCGATTTTGATTTTTTTAAGAATTCAATTTGTGCAATACCGGATTTCACCCGAAAAAACGGACGTTTTCAAACTCGTTCACCTTGAAAATAAATTTCATTCACCTTGAAAATGTTTTTAAAGTGCCTTTTAAACAAATTTCGTTCACCTTGAAAATCGGTCTTTTGTGTACTCTTCTTTCAAGTGAAGCATATATAAATGTGAATAAATGTATTATTTTTGAGGTAAAAATTGTATTATTTTTACATTTGAGATTCAGGGCCTGAAAACGGCCTCAGAATCGCACAAATGGAACCTCGGTAAGGTTCGGTCGATTTTATGCGATTCTTCGGAGCCTTGATTTTAACATTTCAGATTGTCAAAAAAAGCCTGCAATTTGTGACAAAATGAATATTTTGGAAACCTCTCTAAGGGGCGATTGTTGTATTTTTGAAGCAATTTTTGCTGGTGTATTCACAGACTCCTCTTATGAATCTTATGCTTGTAAGCTGGTGTATTCACAGACTCCTCCGTCGCTGCGCGCCACGCCCTCCGTCGCAAGCTCCCCAATTGCTCCTATTCCGCAATTGCCCCTAACTTAGGGGAGGAGTCTGGTTACTTGTTCGGTGTTAATGTTATTATATTAATAATCAAGATATTGGTTCACTGTTGGTTTTCCAACGAGCAAGGTAACTAAGCTCCTCCCCTAAGTTAGGGGGAGGTGGCGCGCAGCGACAGAGGAGTCTGTGAATACACCAGCTTACAACCATAAGATTCACAAGAGGAGTCTGTGGATACAACAGCAAGAGCAGCTGATTGTCACTTCAAAAAAGCGAAAATCAGATATATGCATCCATTGGAATTATACAGGGTGACGCAATGACGAAGTCAGGTAACCCGACTTCGCCACTTAACAACTAACAAAAATATAATTATTTACAGGGCTTTCTTAAACCAAACTCGCGTAGATATTTAATTATGCCCAACTTGCCAATGACATACCATTCACATGAAATGAATAGCAGGAAGCCATTAAATAGATAAGGTTTATCCGATATTTTCTCGCTTTAATTGGCTGTTTATCTTTTTATTCGTACTTTTGCAAAATAAATTGAAGAAGGACCATTAAAAAAAAATATAAATGATGAAAAGAGACGAAGAGATATTTTCATTAATAGAGAAAGAGCATCAGCGTCAAGTAAAAGGTATCGAGCTGATAGCTTCGGAAAATTATGTCAGTGAACAAGTTATGGAAGCTCAGGGTTCATGCCTGACCAATAAGTATGCAGAAGGATATCCTGGGAAAAGATATTATGGAGGTTGTGAAATCGTAGACCAAACGGAAACGATCGCTATAGAACGTGTAAAAAAGCTCTTTGGCGCAGAATATGCCAATGTACAGCCTCATTCAGGAGCGCAAGCAAACGCGGCAGTATTGCTATCAGTGCTTAAACCCGGAGATACTTTCATGGGGCTGAATCTTGATCATGGCGGTCATCTTTCTCACGGAAGTCATGTAAATACAAGCGGTATCCTATACAACCCTGTCGGCTATAATCTTGACAGAGAAACTTGTCGCGTAGATTACGATGAGATGGAACGTCTGGCATTAGAGAACAAACCCAAGCTCATTATCGGAGGCGGTTCCGCATACAGCAGAGAATGGGATTATGCACGCATGAGAAAGATTGCAGATGAAGTCGGTGCACTGCTTATGATTGACATGGCCCATCCTGCAGGACTCATTGCGGCAGGCTTGCTCGACAATCCATTGAAATATGCACATATTGTAACCTCTACAACCCACAAGACACTTAGAGGTCCGCGCGGAGGTATAATACTGCTTGGCAAAGACTTTGAGAATCCTTGGGGATTGACAACACCTAAAGGACAAATCAAGATGATGTCACAGATACTCAATTCTGCTGTATTTCCGGGACAACAAGGAGGCCCTCTCGAACATGTCATCGCTGCAAAGGCTGTTGCTTTTGGGGAAGCCCTTACTCCGGAATTTAAAGAATATCAGAAACAAGTGAAGAAAAATGCGGCTGTACTTGCACAGGCATTGATTGACAAAGGATTCTTCATTTGTTCAGGAGGCACAGACAACCATTCTATGCTTGTAGACTTACGTACGAAATATCCGGAACTTACCGGAAAAGTAGCAGAAAAAGCTCTTGTTGCGGCAGACATCACGGCAAATAAGAATATGGTACCATTCGACACACGATCTGCTTTCCAAACAAGTGGAATACGTCTTGGCACTCCCGCCATTACAACAAGAGGAGCAAAAGAAGATCTCATGTTGGAAATTGCAGACATGATAGAAATAGTGCTTAACGACCCTGAAAATGACAATACGATAGCAAAGGTACGCACTCATGTGAATGACCTCATGAAAAATTACCCATTGTTTGCATGGTAAAAGAGATGACACCGCTTTTGGGATTAACGCTAAAAGAGTTGGAAGATGTTGCTTCGCAAATCGGAATGCCACAATTTACATCTAAACAATTATCACAGTGGATATATGCCAAGAGAGTGAAAAATATAAATGAAATGACAAATATATCGAAACGTTTCCGTGAACAACTTGCGGAACGTTTCGTTATCGGACGTTCTGAACCTATAGAAGCATTATGTTCTGTCGACGGAACTGTAAAATATCTGTTTCAGACAAGAGAAAATAAATTTATAGAGACTGTTTACATTCCGGATGGTGAGCGTGCCACATTATGTGTGTCAACCCAAGTAGGATGCAAAATGAACTGTCTGTTTTGTCAGACCGGCAAACAAGGATATTCCGGGAATCTTTCCTCCACAGATATTCTTAACCAAATCTATTCCGTGGCGAATTCAGAAAAACTTACTAATATTGTCTTCATGGGGCAAGGGGAACCTTTGGACAATTATGACAACCTTATGAAGTCAATCAAAATCATAACAGCCGGTTATGGATTAGCCTGGAGTCCCAAACGAATAACAGTCTCTACTGTCGGAATAAGAAAGAGGTTCAAGGATTTCTTGGATGAAAGCGAATGCCATATAGCAATAAGCCTGCATTCTCCTTTTCATGCATTGCGTTTGAAATTAATGCCTGCGGAAAAACAGTTTGCCGTCTCTGAAATTATAGAAACTCTCCGCGACTACGACTTCAGCCACCAACGACGATTATCATTTGAATATACAATGTTTAAAGGTATAAATGATGATATGTCTTCTGCAAAGGAATTGATAAGAATGCTTAGAGGCATAGAATGCCGCATTAATCTGATACGCTTTCATAAAATTCCGAATGTAGATCTTGAAGGTACCGGCATGGAACAGATGATCGCTTTCCGAAACTACTTGACAAAGCATGGTATATTCACAACCATCCGTACTTCGCGAGGAGAAGATATTTTTGCCGCTTGCGGTCTGTTGTCAACAGCAAAAATAATGAGAAACAAAGAAGCATAAAAACAAATACAAAATGTCCTAAAACATAAAAAACAACTTATGAAAAGGTACTTCTCGTCTATTTTGATATTGATGGTTTCAATAATCTTAGCTATAACCGCTTGTACAAACAGTGGCGAAGGCAACAAAGTCAAGAAGCGTACTCACAGTCCGCTCATACCCGTATCAAGTGGAAACCCATACGAAGTCATGGTCGTGGCAGATGACAGTATATGGGACGGATATATTGGCCTTGCACTTAAAGATGTACTTAACAAACCTATGACCGGACTTCCGCAAAAAGAAAGTACTTTTCATGTAAGTAGAGTGGAACCGCGGCATTTCGATAGGATAACCAATATTTTCCGTAATATCATAATCATAAAAATAAGTGACCATTTCACTCAGCCTAAGATTAATCTGGTACGTGACGAACATTCGTCTCCACAGCTTATAATGACAATACAAGGTCCTACCCAAGCTTCTATTTCAGCATATATAACAGAGCAGACCAATTTTATCATCAACTTCTTTTCTGCAGAGGAAATAAACCGCGAGGCTACAAGATTGGAAACGGAACACAATATAAAATTTGCAAAGAAGGTCAAAGAGATGTTCGATTGCGAACTATATATACCGGTAGACATCAATAAAATGAAAATCGGTGAAGATTTCATTTGGGCCTCAAATGACGGTCTTTCAAGCATACAAAATATTGTCATTTACAGTTATCCTTATGTAAGTGAAAAAGTCTTCAGGAAAAAAGCCTACATTGCGTTGCGAGACAGTTTCATGAAAAAGAACATTCCTGGCGGTAAGCCAAATCAATATATGGCAACAGACAAAGATTTCGTGAAGATAAAAGACATGCAAATTCAAGGTGTGTACACACAAGAAGCGCGCGGACTCTGGCAAATGGAAAATGATGCTATGGGCGGTCCTTTTGTTTCACATTCTCAGGTTGACACTGTCAACAACCGTATAATTGTCGTAGAAGGATTCGTCTATGCTCCGGATAAGATGAAACGCACAATGATACGCAGACTTGAAGCCGCTTTATATACCTTGAAACTTCCCGGCAAATAATTCATATTCATTCAAATAACACTTCTAACAGACATAAAAACAATTATGGACAAGATAAAAGTAGGCATAACTCATGGAGATATCAATGGCATCGGCTACGAAGTAGTGCTCAAGACTTTCCAGAACGATGATATGTTCGGAATATGCACTCCTATACTTTATGGTTCTCCTAAAGTCGCAACATACCATAAAAAAGCAATAGAAAATCAGGTTAATTTTGTCGTAAAGGAATCAGCGGGTGAGATAGAAGACGGAGTATTGAATATTGTAAACTGTTTTGGAGATTCTGAATTGAAGGTTGAATTTTCCAAAGCTACCCCGGAAGCAGGAAAGGCTGCTTTCATTGCTCTTGAGAGATCTCTTGAAGATTTAAAGCACGGGCTTATTGATGTCCTTGTCACAGCACCAATAAACAAGAATACCATTCAATCTGAAAAATTCCACTTTCCAGGACATACAGAATATATAGAACAGAAAACGGGACACGGAAACAAGGCACTGATGATACTGATGAGTGACAATCTGCGTATTGCCCTTGTTACGACCCATCTCCCTGTAAGCAAAATAGCAGAGAATATAACCAAAGAACTCATAGAAGAAAAATTGCAGATTCTGGACCTCTCGCTGAAACGCGATTTCGCGCTTGACAATCCACGTATAGCTGTTCTTTCATTGAATCCTCATTGCGGTGACAGAGGATTGCTTGGTACAGAAGAACAGGACATCATCATACCGGCAATCAATGAAATGATGCAAAAAGGTATAAAGTGTTTCGGTCCCTATCCTGCAGACGGGTTCTTCGGTTCCGGCAATTATAAAATGTTTGATGCAACACTTGCCATGTACCACGATCAAGGCCTTGCTCCTTTCAAGGCTCTCGCTATGGATGAAGGTGTGAACTATACAGCCGGTCTTCCCGTAGTACGCACATCTCCGGCACACGGAACTGCATACGACATTGCAGGACAGAACATAGCCGATGAAAGTTCATTCCGTAATGCAATATACTCCGCCTTGGATATATTCCGCAACCGAATACAGTATGACAATTGTCACGCACATCCGCTTCACAAGCAATATTATGAGAAGCGCGACGACAGTGACAAACTTAAACTTGATCAGATTACAGAAGAAGAAATATAAGCTTCTGTAGATATTCTTTGCATTGTCCTTTTCTCCGGCCATTCTGATATAAATGACGGAAAGGAAGAAAACATTCTATTATGTGGCAGTTCTAAAAAGACAGCCGCATAATAGTTTTCATGATTTACAACACATAAGGTTACATATTCCACTTGCAAAAACAATGAAAAATAGTACACGCAATATATTTTTCTTCTTTGGGCTAATTGCTGTTGTCATAATGCTGCTCACATTCAAAGTAAGCTTTATACAACTTTGGAACGATATTACCAAAGCCGGATATTGGCTCATTGCCATTCTATGCCTGTGGATCGGACTTTATCTGATGAATGCTCTAACCTGGAAAATCATCATCAGAGGCAGTGGACACTGTCCTGTATCATTCTGGAAAATACTGAAACTGACCATAACCGGATTTGCTTTAAACTATGCCACCCCTGCAGGCCTGATGGGTGGAGAGCCATATAAAATCATGGAACTTACACCGTATATAGGCAAACAACGTGCCACATCATCAGTGTTGCTGTTTGCGATGATGCATATTTTTGCACACTTCTGGTTCTGGCTCACATCCGTTATCCTTTACCTGCTATTTATGCCTACTGATACAGCTATGGGAATCATTTTATTCCTAATGACCCTTTTCTGTACAGCCGGCATATATCTTTTTGTCAAAGGATACAAAAACGGAATGGTCGTCAAAATCATATCTTTAATAGGCCATATACCCGGCTGTAAGAAATGGGCACACAAGTTCTCAGAAACCCATGCAGAAGACCTGAAGAATATCGACAGTCAGATTTCGGAGTTGCAAAGCCAAAACAAACACAGTTTCTATGGTTCCTTCTTTCTTGAATACATAGGTAGAATACTACAATCATTCGAGATATACTTTATGCTCCAACTGTTCGACATAGGCGGAAGCGGATGGACCATGTTCATGCATTCAGTTCTCATACTCGCCTTCACATCATTGTTTGCCAACCTCTTGTTTTTCATGCCTCTGCAATTGGGAGGACGTGAAGGAGGATTCGCCATGTCGACAGCACAAATGGGAATGACTAATGATACAGGCATGTTTATATCCATAATCTGCCGTGTACGCGAATTGTTCTGGACTGCAATCGGATTGTTGTTTATGAAGATCGGCAATTCTTACACAGCCCCAAACGAAACAAAAACAGACAATACATTTAAAGCAAAACGATAATACAACATTATATGAAATTTGCAATACTTGCTGCAGGTGAAGGCTCTCGCCTTGCACACGAAGGAATAGAACAGCCGAAACCACTTGTAAAGATCAATGGAGAAGCAATGATTGACCGCCTTATCCGTATATTCATGGAGAATGATGCAGAGGAGATATTCGTTATTACCAATAATCTTACCAAACTTGTACAGGAGCATTTAGATGAACTTATAAGTTCCAAGATTCCTTTAAAAGTCTTTGTCAAGACAACTCCAAGCTCGATGCACAGTTTTTATGAGCTGAAAAAACATATAGGCAATGGCAGATTCTGTCTCACAACCGTCGATACGATTTTCCACGAACATGAATTTGCATCCTATATATCAGAATTCAATGCATCCCACTACGATGGAATGATGGCTGCAACCGATTATATAGATGATGAGAAACCGTTATATATTTCCACTGATGCCGACCATATAATAACCGGTTTCCACGATTCCATAGACCTTTATAAGCAAAGCGCAGCCGGAAGGTCCGGAACATCGGAATGCAGATATATTTCAGGTGGCATATATTGTCTCGACTCCAACTCCTTCCCCACTCTCGACAAATGCATAAACTCAGGAATGTCGCGCATGCGTAATTTCCAAAGGCAGCTTGTCTCTGACGGACTGAGACTGAAGGCTTACTGTTTCTCCAAGATTATAGACGTAGACCATGCTGATGATATAAAAAAAGCAGAAGAACTGTTGAATAGTACAAAATGAAAATATTGGGAATTGCAAGGGCATCGGTATTTTCTCCGAATATGGTTGACAATGACGTAGCGATTCTTAATGCTGTTGCCCGAATATTATCGGCTCAGGGACACGATGTAAGATGTGTCTCTGAAAATGATTTCACTGAAAACAGCCATGCAGAACTGATATTCAGTATGGCCCGTCACATCTCCACCATACGGGTTCTGAAAAAAATGGAAGAAGAGCGCCATATACACATTGTCAATTCTGCCACAGGAGTTGAAAACTGCATACGCAAAAACTTCACTGCTCTCTTTATACATCATGGTATCCCAACTCCTGAAAGCTGGATATTCCGTCCTGATAACATGCCGGACCTTATTAAATATCCTTGCTGGATTAAGCGTGGCGACAGCTGTGCACAAACCAGAAATGATGTATCCTATGCAGAAGATGAAAAGGATGCAACTATTATTTTGAATGACTTCATCAGCAGAGGTGTATCCTGTGCTGTTGCCAATAAACATCTTAAAGGAGACCTTATCAAATTCTACGGAGTCGAGGGCACAGATTTCTTCGATTGGGGATATGCTTCAGACGGACACAGCAAATTCGGGCTTGAAGCACGCAACGGCAAAGCATGTGGGTATTGTTTCTCTCCCGACAAGCTGAAAAATATTTGCGATGCTGCTGCCAAGCTCCTTGACGTGCCTGTTTATGGAGGTGACTGTATTGTATCCTGTTCAGGAGAGTTGCACATAATCGACTTCAACGACTGGCCGAGTTTCTCCCGGTGCAGAGCGAAGGCAGCAGAGGCCATAGCAAAGAGAATCGTAATGCAGTAAAGCATAAAAACACGATCAGACAAACATAAACATCACGACCAATGTCAGACAAAAAAGCATCTATTGAGTCGACCCTGAAATCACAGGACACAGAAGAATGGATCGACATTGTTTTCACTCGCCCGATAGGATATCGTTGGGCTTTGTTTTTCAATCATTTCAATATTCATCCCAATGTTGTCACCGTCATATCCATGATTCTCGGTGCTGCAGCCGGAGTAATGTTCGTATTCGATGCCGGTACCACACGCGGATTCATATACAATGTCATAGGTGTACTGCTTCTTGCATGGGCAAACTTCTATGACAGTTGCGACGGTCAGATGGCCCGCATGACAGGAAAGAAGACACAGCTCGGCCGCATTCTCGATGGATTTGCCGGAGACGTATGGTTCTTCTGCATCTATATTGCCATTGTTGTAAGGATATTCAACAACACGATTCCGTTCACAGACATCAAATGGAGTTGGATAGGATTCCTGCTTGCCTGTACATGCGGTTTTGTCTGCCATGCCAGACAATGCGGTCTTGCCGATTACTACCGCAACATACATCTTTTCTTTCTGAAAGGCAAAGACGGCAGCGAGCTTGACAACAGCGTTCAGCAGCGCAGGCTATACGAATCTACCCCATGGAAGGGCAATTTCCTATGGAAAGTCTTTCTGCGTTCGTATTGCAACTACACCAAACAGCAAGAATTGCAGACCCCGGCTTTTCAGGCCCTGCTTGCCCGACTGAGCAAGGTGTATGGCGACAAGATTCCTCAAAGTTTCCGCGACAAATTCCGCGCCAACAGTCTCCCTCTGATGAAGTATGCCAATATTCTGACATTCAATGTCCGCGCCATCATATTGTATATCTCCTGCCTCACAAATGTGCCGTGGATGTACCTGCTGTTTGAACTTATAGTCATGACTGCGCTCTATTTGTATATGCGCTGGCGACATGAAAGTTTCTGCCGCAAGATGCTTGCCGAGATATAAAGCATACAGGCTTTTTTGCCGAGGATACATACAGAAAGAAATCAAAAAACTACATATATCCAAAAGACACTTATTACAATGATGAATAATATAAAAGGTATAATTTTCGACTATGGAGGTACTATAGACACCAACAGTACACATTGGTCGGAAGTGTTGTGGGAGGGTTTCCTACACGCTGAAGTTCCTGTTACTAAAGATTGTTTCAGAGAATGTTATGTCCACGGAGAAAGAACCTTGGCAAAAACTCCGCTCATAAAACCGGAACATAATTTCCTTGATTTGCTAAGGATAAAAGTGGATATAGAAACTAAATATCTGTCAGACAACGGGCATTGGTCTATAGCAGACGAGAAACGTAAACACATTTCCGATGAGATTGCCCTATATTGCTATGAATATGTTCTGCATGTGCTGGAAACCAGCAGGGAAGTAATACGTCGCCTTTCCGAAAAATATCCGCTGGTCCTCGTAAGCAATTTCTATGGCAACATACAGACCATACTGCATGATTTCCGGCTTGAATATTTTCAGGACATAATAGAATCGGCCGTTGTCGGTGTACGCAAACCCGATCCGCGCATTTTCCAGCTCGGGGTTGACGCACTCGGAATCCCGGCTGAAAATATCGCTGTGGTAGGCGACTCCTTCAGCAAGGACATCATCCCGGCATCATCCATAGGCTGCAAAACCGTATGGATACGCGGAAAGGGATGGGGCGACGAGGTGATAGATGAATCACTTCCTACTGTTATACTCTCCGATATTTCCACACTGACATCCGTTTTATAAAAAACAAATGTTCCGGCCTGCAAACACCTGTTGTGGCCGGAACATTTATTTTCAGAAGCTGTTCTCGACAGTCGCCAACTCCCTCTCCCACTCCATTCTTCCGTCGGCAGCTCCGTTTCGTCTTATTCAAGAAATCCTTCTCTTTTCCTTCGGTTTCACTTGTTCACCTGAAACTTAGTGCATCCGTCCTTGAAAAAAGATACAATTTGTTTGGCAGCGGCAATACCGGCATTGATGTTCGCCTCCGAAGTTTGTGCACCCATCTTCTTAGGTGTGGAGAAATAACGTCCCTCAAACTTTGCAAACTCAGCGTCAGCATCCGGTTTGATGTCGGTCACAAACCGAAGGTCAGTCCGTTCAGCCAAAAGTTCAATAAGTTCCGGTTCATTGATTACCTCCTTGCGCGCAGTGTTCACAAGCACGGCACCCTTCTTCATCTTTCCTGCAAGCTCCTTGTTTATGCTTTGCTTGGTCTCCGGAGTAGCCGGAATATGCAGACTCACCACATCGCATGTTTCAAACAACTTGTCCTGACTCTCGACAGCATGTACCCCGGCAGCTTCTATGACGTCAGCCGGACAGAACGCATCGTATGCATATACGTCCATGCCGAATCCCTTGGCAATGCGTGCCACATTACGTCCCACATTACCAAAAGCCAAAATACCAAGCTTCTTTCCAAGAAGTTCGGTGCCCGATTTTCCATTGTAGAAATTGCGCACGGCAAACACGAGGAGTCCGAACACAAGTTCTGCCACAGCATTGGCATTCTGTCCCGGTGTATTCATCACCACCACACCATGCGATGTAGCTGCCTCAAGATCCACATTGTCATATCCTGCACCTGCACGTACAACAATCTTCAGCTGTTTGGCAGCTTCCAGCACTTCCGCGTCAATCTTGTCAGAACGGACAATGACCGCATCAGCATCTGCCACTGCATCCAGAAGCTGCGATTTCTCCGTATATTTCTCAAGCAAAGCAAGTTCATATCCTGCCGCTTCCACTTCTTTCTTTATGCCCTCAACCGCAACGGCTGCAAAAGGCTTTTCTGTAGCTATCAGTACCTTCATTGTTTCTTCAAATGATTAATGTGCTTTCTCAAACTGCCGCATGCACTCTACAAGTGCCTTCACTCCTTCGACGCTCATAGCGTTATAGCAGCTTGCACGGAAACCGCCTACCGAGCGGTGTCCCTTGATGCCTACCATACCGCATTCCGTAGCGTACTTCATGAAGTCAGCTTCCAGTTCCTTATATTCATCCTTCATCACAAAACAGATGTTCATAAGCGAACGGTCTTCCTCATTGGCAGTTCCGCAGAAGAGCCTGTTGCGGTCGATTTCGGCATACAGCATATTCGCACGCTCATTGGCGCGACGGTCCATTTCGCCGACTCCGCCCTGTGCCTTAATCCAACGCAGATTCTGCATGGCGCAATATATAGGCACAACCGGAGGCGTATTGAACATACTGCCCTTGTCCACATGCGTGCGGTAGTCTATCATTGTAGGAATATCACGGCTCACCTTTCCGAGAGCGTCATCCTTGACAATGACAAAAGTAACACCTGCCATGGAAAGGTTCTTCTGTGCTCCGCCATAGATGCAGTTATATTTGCTTACATCCACAGGACGGCTGAATATGTCAGACGACATGTCTGCAATCATCGGCACCGGAGAATCCAGTTCCTTGCGGATTTCCGTTCCGTATATGGTGTTGTTCGTCGTGATGTGGAAATAATCAGCATCAGCAGGAACAGTGTAGTCTTTAGGAATATATGTATATGTAGAATCAGCGGAAGAAGCCACCTCCACTACTTCGCCAAACATTTTCGCCTCTTTCATGGCTTTCTTTGCCCAGACACCTGTATTGAGGTATGCGGCTTTCAATTCAAGGAAATTATAAGGAACCATGCAGAACTCAAGACTTGCACCTCCACCAAGGAAGAGGACGGAGTAGCCTTCCGGAATATCAAGCAACTCTTTGAAAAGAGCTACGGCTTCGTCTACTACAGGTTGAAAATCCTTTGCACGATGGCTGATTTCCATCAGCGACAGGCCTGAACCATTGAAATCAAGACAAGCATTAGCTGTGGCCTCAATCACCTCACGCGGAAGAATAGAAGGTCCCGCATTAAAATTGTACTTTTTCATTCTGTCTATTGCTTTTAATAATAAATTGCATAAAAACGAAGCAAAATTAGTCAATTCATTTTGTTAAAGCAATAATTACCTTGCAAAATTGACAGGATAGATGCAATTTCACTTACTTTTGGAGGCTGTGCCGGATTTCATTTGCAACATTTTGAGAGCTTATTTCGACCTGTGCCGGCCATTTTGAGAAGATACACAACGAGACACTCGGCCATGTGCACCCGATGGAACACAGACAAAACAAGGCTCAAAACACCGCGAACAGAATCCGCACAGCCTCCGGACAATGCATCAGCAGGACTTTTTCATCTGCCGAAAAAGCAAATGACAAAACCATATTTTGCTTGTGTACATCAAGAAAATATGGTTTCCCGCATCTCGTGACAAGATTCATCTGCCGGACTTGTTTGGTCGCCACACCGCACTTGAAATCCTTTTTTTTTGATTTTAACGGTATTTGGATTTCCACATAAACAGATTTGTTTCCGTAGAGCATTGAAAATCATCATGTTGCAGCTTATGAAATTTTAATTTTGCTCCACTGAGAAGTTTTTTTCACCGCACTTTTTTCTGAAATCAGCACTGCCGATTATAAAATCAGCAGTGTAGATTGTATAATCATCAGTGCAGTTTTTACAATCATCAGTGCCGATTATAGAAAACAGTGCGGTGAATTTGACTTTTCAGAAAGGTGATTTCATCTTTCCGGTACAGCCACTCCAAGAATGCGGCATTTTTGTACGGAAGTATCCGCTATGGAACACAAAACAGATTCCTACTATATACAATAAAGGCCATTTTGCTGGTGTATCCACAGATTTAAATCATCAGAATCATCATGTTTCTGCTTGCAAGAATTTATTCTGCCCCACTGTTTCCAACTTATATCTGCAAAAAACAAAAAGGACAAAAGCTGCCGCAAGTTTGCAGACTTTCAATAGAATAACGGCCATGCCTGCACGGCACACAACACCAACCTCCGGGGCGAAGAGGAGTAGCAACGAAGCCCAGGCCGAAATGTCTGCAAAAGCATAAAAAGGAGTAACAATGTGATGAACATAAGAAAATAATGGGCTATATTTGCATTGAAAATAGAAGACGGACACTTATGAATCTGTCTACATAAAATGTATCCAATGGAAAGAGACTTGAAATCACCGGCCTACAGCCACGATGTGTTGGAATTTGTCACCGTGGCGGTACAGTATTGCATCTATCTGGAATCATCGGAAAACAAGAGCCGCCGTGAGTTTGTAAATACAATGCTGAAAATGATGCCGTTGCTATATCTGAAAGGAGCTTTACTTCCCCAATACGCCTCCGGTGAAGAGGTAGAACCGGAAACATTTGTCACAGAAGAGAATTATAATGTCATACGCACGAATGTCAGTTGCATAATGGGCGAAGACGACGACTATCTCGATGTGTTCGTCGAAGACATGAAATACAGCGACAGTCCGATATTGATGACAATAAGCGAGAATCTTGCGGACATTTATCAGGACCTCAAGAACTTTGCTTTCGCCTACAAGCTGGGACCGGAAAGCAGAATGATGGAGGCTTTGGCTGTATGCAGACTCAACTTTGAAGAATACTGGGGACAAAAGGCAGTCAATGTATTGCGCGCACTTCATGATGTAATGTATAACCACAAAAGGGAAGATTCTGACGACGGAGAAAACGGTTATGACTATAATCAGAGAGAAATTTGACAAGAAGACTTTGGGCGCTTTACCTCGCGCTACATTCAACGGACGTATTGTAACTATATTCACAAAAGATGAAGCGGACAAGGCTGTAGACTACCTCATAGGGCAGCGCATATTGGGCATTGACACGGAGACACGCCCTTCGTTCCGGAAGGGGCATTCCTATCAGGTCGCTCTGCTGCAAGTTGCCACACACGATATCTGTTTCCTGTTCCGCCTGAACCGGATAGGGATAACAGACTCCATTAAAAGGCTGCTTGAAGACCAATCGACTTTGAAGGTCGGCCTTTCCTTGCATGACGACATACGCATGCTCAACATGCGGCGGCAGTTTGTTCCCGGATTATTCGCAGACATTCAGAAAGAAGTCAAGGACATAGGAATAGCAGACTTGAGCTTGCAGAAAATCTATGCGAACCTTTTCGGGCAAAAAATCGCAAAAGCACAACAGTTGTCAAACTGGGAGACAGACATCCTGTCTGACTCGCAGAAGCTCTATGCCGCAACCGACGCATGGGCATGCATAAGAATATATGAGGAGCTGAAGAGGCTGGAGAAAACACATGACTACGAACTTGTGAAGGAAGAAAAAGACACGGCATCTGCGCTTGCCACATCAACGGCTGCCGGCAGAAACCTCTCACTTTACAAAGAACAGAAATAAAAATACAATGAAGAAAGTATATTTGAAGCACGGAAAAGACGAATCGCTGAAACGGTTCCACCCCTGGGTATTTTCAGGAGCGATACATCATTTTGACAGCCAGCCCGAAGAAGGCGAAGTGGTCGGGGTGTATGCACCCGACAGCCATGTGAAACATTCCGACAACGACTACAAGCTTATCGCCACCGGACATTATCAGATTGGCAGCATAATGGTAAGAGTGCTGACTTTTGACAATGAACAGATAGATCTGGCTTTCTATGAAAAAAGAATAGTGTCGGCATATCATGTACGGAAATGTATCGGACTGGCAGGAAGAAAAGACAACAACACCTTCAGACTTGTGCACGGAGAGGGAGACAATCTTCCAGGACTCGTAATCGACGTGTATGGCAAGACGGCCGTAATGCAGGCTCATTCTGTAGGCATGCATACAGACAGGTTCATCATTGCCAAAGCTCTCAAGAATGTCATGGGAGACGACATCGAGAATATTTTCTACAAATCGGAAACAACCCTTCCATACAAGGCAGAACTCGGACAGGAGAACGGCTTCCTGCTCGGAGGAGACGCGGACGACATTGCGATAGAAAACGGATTGAAGTTTCATGTCGACTGGCTGAAGGGGCAAAAGACAGGTTTCTTCGTAGACCAAAGAAACAACCGCAGCCTGCTTGAACACTATGCACAGGGACGCAATGTGCTGAACATGTTCTGCTATACGGGAGGATTCTCGTTTTATGCCATGAGAGGAGGCGCCAAACTTGTCCATTCCGTGGATTCTTCGCAGAAAGCCATAGACTTGACGAATGCGAATGTCAAACTGAATTTTCCGGATGACAACAGACATGAGGCATACGCAGAGGACGCGTTCAAGTATCTCGACCGCATGGACGACATGTACGACCTCATCATCCTCGATCCTCCGGCATTCGCCAAACACAAGGATGCACTGAGAAATGCACTGAAAGGTTATTCACGTCTCAACCAAAAAGCTCTGGAGAAGATACACAGTGGCGGCATCCTGTTCACATTCAGCTGTTCTCAGGTTGTAACAAAGGACAACTTCCGCACAGCGGTATTCACTGCTGCGGCACAGGCGGGACGCAAAGTACGCATCCTTCATCAGCTGCATCAGCCTGCCGACCACCCTATAAACATTTACCATCCCGAAGGTGAATATCTGAAAGGACTCGTATTGTATGTAGAATAATTGCTATGGCAATAATGCCGGCCCGGTATTTGCATGTACAAATACCGGGCTGAACTGTATAACTTAGTTCCTTGCCCAACATCTAAAAACGACTTCCTGATATTTCTGATATTTTCACAACACATTATGAATAGCAAGCTTTTTATTTGGTTTTCCTGAAATACTTAGTCACTTTTGTAGCCTGTAAAACAAGAACTGGAAAATGAAGATACAGAGTGAACTTTATCCGGATTGTCCTATACGGAACGTGTTGGCACGTATTGGAGACAAGTGGTCGCTATTGATACTCTATACGCTGGAACAAGAGCCTTTTATGCGATTCAATGCTCTGCGCAAGAGTATTCCTGACATATCGCAGAAAATGCTGACCATGACTTTACGCACATTGGAAGAAGACGGATTTGTGAAACGGAAGATGTATGCAGAAATTCCCCCTCGTGTGGAATACTCGCTGACACCGAGAGCACATTCCCTGCTTCCACATATAAGCGGAGTGATTGCGTGGGCAAAGGAAAACATGAATGACATTCTGCATGACAGGAATGAGAGTAGAAAATAACAGATCGACAACCTTATATTGACAACGCTATGTATTGATTTAATCAGCAAACCAAAAATGAGAAAAAGGACACTTTCTTGGATGTCGGGCATGATGATGGCGGCAACGGCTGCCACCTCGACATCGGTTTCAGGGAATGACGTTGCTCTGAAATTCAATCCGGCCAACACAACCACAACCGTGCGCGAGTTGGTCATGCCGGATGGAAAGACCGTCAAGTATCGTGCATACGAGCACATCTATTATGTGACCAACGTGGAAGACTCCGTCTTTCAGTATCTGAACTTCTACGTACCGGAAGATATTGCTTCCGATACAGACATACCCATCTTCTTGCGTACCTACGTAGGAGGATATATGGCAGCCGAAGCGATGGAACCTTCGCCCACGGATGCCACAGGATGCGCCCTCAGCGAAGGATATGCACTGTGTATTCCGGGAGCAAGAGGCAGCAATTCCGTAGTGGAACGTAATGGTGAGAAAATCTATACAGGACGAGCTCCGCGCGGATTGCTTGACCTGAAAGCGACCGTTCGCTATCTGCATCTGAACGACAGTCTGATGCCGGGCGATGCCGAACGGATTGTTACGGACGGAACCAGTGCCGGAGGCGCCATGTCGGCACTGTTGGGAGCGACAGGCAACTCACCGCTCTACGAACCTTACCTGATAGAGATGGGAGCAGCCGAAGCCCGCGATGATGTATTTGCTGCTGTATGTTATTGCCCTATCACGGACCTCGACCATGCGGATATGGCATATGAATGGCTTTACAGCTGTACGAACACGGGAGTGCGCCAACTTTCCCCCGAACAGCAAAAAGTGTCAGAAGAACTTGCCATCGCTTATCCGGCCTATCTGAATAGTTTGCAACTGCGCCATCCTGATACAGGGGCATTGTTGACAGCCGACAACTATCTGGACTACATAAAGTCATTTCTTATCCGGTCAGCACAGCGCGCAAAAAATGAGGGATGTGAAATCCCGACCGACATAGGCATTGTCATGAACGAAAAGACAAGACCCGGTTTCGGAGGCGGACGACCGGGAGACAATCGTCCGCAAGGCGACAGACGATTGCATGACGAACGTCCGCAAGGCAACAAAGACGCTAAGCGCCAGGCACCCTCCTTCGGACCACAAGGAGGTCCCATATTCCAACGGGCAACAGGCGAGTTTGTCATAGATGTGGATATGCCTGTTTATCTTTCTTACGTTGCTGCAACACAAGCACTGAAAACTCCGCCTGCTTTCGATGCCTTAGGTGTATTGACTGATCGTGCTACACCCGAAAATTCAGTGTTCGGCGACAATCGCGGCAGTGCCGTCAACTTCACAGCATACAGTCTCGGAAAAGCAACCGGCAAGCAACTACAGGATGAAGACCTCCAAAAGAGAATTTATCTGATGAACTCGATGAATTTTATCGGCAACGGTGACAGCCAACAGGCTCCGCACTGGTATATCCGCCACGGAGCACGTGACCGCGACACCAGTTTCCCTGTACCAATCAATCTGGCAACCAAACTGATGAATGCCGGGTGTGATGTGAATTTTGCCCTTCCGTGGAACCGTCCGCATTCCGGTGACTATAATCTGGATGACTTGTTTGCATGGCTCAGGACAATTACGGTTCGCTAATCGGCATTGCACAAAAAGAAAATGAGGCATAAGGCATAAAGGGCTTTATGCCTCTTTGTTATATGACCGACTAATAATGTGTGAACAGGTTATAACGCAGCAAGACCTTGGACAGATGCAGATGTATGTGAATTATTATCAGCGTGAACTGATGAACGAAGGCGACTATCCTCCCATAGGCATCTCATCCTTTGTGCAAACAAGAGTAACGCGATTGTGCGATATACGTTGTTGGAAAATAACGACCGATTTTTGCGTTCTTCCCCACTCTGGCAGTTGGCAAGGATTTCGTTTCCTTTCTCCATATCCATAATAAAAGCCTCATTATAGCCGGTAAGCACTCCACGATAAATGTTAATAGCCCAATCTTTGAGTGGAGTGCCCACGGCTTCTAACTTACGTTTGATGCTTTGCTCTATGGGCGAGAGAATCACCCACGAGTCGGAAGAAGCGAAATCACATTCCACACCCTGTTGCTGCACGAAAACACTCAAATTCTTTACGCTATCCTTGTTCTGCTTGTTTGTTACTGCACATCAAGTTTATGCATTGGCGGACTTTGAAAAAAGGCAGGATGTTGGTGTCAACCGTCGCACTCTCAAAAATCTTCACACCGGCAAAGTCTATCAAAAGTTGTGGGTTGGTGTTATTGGCGAAGAATCCACAAGTCTTTTCACCGTAACCGGCACGCATCCATTTGTTGGATGTGATATAACAAAAATGTCATCATCTTTAAGAAGCTGCCGACCACGCTCATAAAACAGACAATAGATGTCTCCGGTGCGTGCAAATGTCTTATATCCACAATCCGCATACAGCTTGGCGAGTTCTCACCATTATTTTGTAACCGGATATACGGTGGATTGCCGATGACAATGTCAAACGGATGCTCTGTAAGACCAAGCATACATTCGGGATCAAAAAAACTTGCTCACCGCATTCTGTCGTAGGGATTCCATGTGGCAAGCTGCTTGGCATCCTCCGGTGCGAAATCGTTATCATCGGTCAACAGTACCGCAAGTTTCTCTCGAAGTTCTTGGTCTTTTTCACGAAGACAACGCTTTGCAGAAGCAGACTTTGCAATGAAATGTTCGTGAGGAACATATGCAAGTTTTGACAATTTGAAATGTTAAAATTCAAGTCTTCTCAGAATCGCATAAAATCAGCCAAACCTTACCGAAGTGCCGTTTGTGCGATTCTAAGGCTGTTTTCAAGTCTTGAACCTCAAATGTAAAAATAATGTAATTCACGCCCAGAAAAGATACATTTATTCACACTTGCATGTGTCTCGTCTGAAAAAAGAGTACGCTGGAAATAAATTTTCAAGGTGAACCAAATTTGTTTAAAAGGCACTTTAAAAACATTTTCAAGGTGAAAGAAAATTTTTTTCAAGGTGAATGAGTTCGAGGAGGTCCGTTTTTCGGGCTGAAATCCGGTATTGTCCAAATTAAATTCTTAAAAAATTTGAAATCAGATTTTTCAATGCCACGAAAAACAAAGGCAGATTCCGGCATCGAAAAACAGGGATATCAGACAAATAATTTGTAAGCATTCGTTAAACTGTAAGCATTAACTGAAGTACAGGATGCATCTCCAAAATATGACAACATCGGCT
>CAZKOB010000032.1:0-26396 GCA_964554265.1 uncultured Bacteroides sp.
GATGTTGTCATATTTTGGAGATGCATCCTGTACTTCAGTTAATGCTTACTTTTCAGAGACATTTTTTCTTTCTTTTTGATACTAAGCACATCCGTATCAGACGGAATTTTATTAACACAATTAAGAATCGTTTACATTCTATTGACTGCCGATTTTCTGAAGTTTTTACTGATAAGCAATTGATAATCAGTAAAATACTGTTTCAATACAACGAAGCAGTTTTAGGTGCAAGAAGTACAAGTGAAGATAAAAATAGGAAATGTTGATAATCAGTAAGTTATAAAAATATTTATTCAGGATTCCTGTTTTTCGCCGCCGTAATCCATCTTTGTTTTTCGTGGCATCGAAAAATCGGATTTAGACTTTTTAAGAAATCAATTTGTAACACACCGGATTTCAGCCCGAAAAACGGACGTTTTCAAACTCGTTCACCTTGAAAATAAATTTCGTTCACCTTGAAAATATTTTTAAAGTGCCTTTTAAACAAATTTTCAAGGTGAACGAAATTTATTTCCAGCGTACTCTTTTTTCAGACGAAGCACACACGAATGTGAATAAATGTGTCTTTTGAAAACGAAAATTGTATTATTTTTACATTTGGAAATCAAGGCCTGAAAACAGCCTTAGAATCGCATAAATAGAACTTCGGTAAGGTTCGGTCGATTTTATGCGATTCTGCGAAGACTTGATTTTAACATTTTAAATTGTCAAGAAAAGTCCACGATTTATGACAAAAAGATAGTGTGAAGGTGGAATAACCGAGCAGATTTATGAGGACGTCAGGGCACATGACAAGACGTCGAAGGATAGCGAAACTCTTCGATGAGAATTTTTGTGGTGACACGATGACGAAGTCAGGAGACTTTTCCCCTGAAGCGTCTATTTGAGTTGCAGACGGTTGCTTTCCGGTAGTCTGTGATTCTTCCGTCTTGTATAAGAGGGCCACTGATGGTACGAGCATACAATGTGAAGGGCGAAATCCTGCATTTCCTCTGTAGCCATGGGATTTACCTTTCAGACCAATCTCCTCTGTCCAATTGTCTGTATCCGATAGCCTCGGCGATGTGCGGTGTTCCGATATTTTCTTTGCCTTCAAGATCTGCAATCGTCCTCGCAACTTTCAAGATGCGGGAATATGCTCTGGCGGACAGGTTGAGCCGTTCTATTGCCATTTGCAGCATATTGTTTGTAGGACCGTCGAGAACGCAGTATTGGCTGAGCATCCGGCTGTTCATCTGGGCATTGCAGTGAATCCCTTTGTCGTTCTTGTACCGCTCGGTCTGTATCTGCCTTGCCGCCAGCACCCTCTTGAGTATTCCGGATGAAGGTTCACCCGGACTTTTGGAGGACAGCTCACTGTATTTAAGGCTGGTTACTTCGCATTGTATGTCGATACGGTCCATGAGTGGACCGGAAATCTTGTTCATGTAACGCTGGATTTGCGCAGGAGTGCAGCTGCATTTGTGGGTTGGATGGTGGTGGTAGCCACATGGGCAAGGATTCATGGAAGCTACAAGCATGAATGAGCATGGGATGGTAAGGCTGTAGCGCGACCGTGAAATGGTGATGATACGGTCTTCAAGTGGCTGGCGGAGGGTTTCAAGTACGGACCGTGAAAATTCCGGCAGTTCGTCGAGAAAGAGAACCCCATTGTGTGCCAGGCAAATTTCTCCGGGAAGGAAAGTGCTTCCTCCGCCGACGAGGGCCACATCGCTGATTGTGTGATGAGGAGCACGGAACGGACGCGCATTGATAAGAGAAGAATTTCCGCCGAGCTTGCCGGCAACGCTGTGGATTTGTGTGGTCTCCAGACTTTCGGCAAGCGAAAGGGGAGGAAGGATGGAGGGAAGACGTTTGGCCATCATGGATTTGCCGCATCCGGGGCTTCCGATGAGGATGATGTTGTGTCCGCCTGCGGCGGCCACTTCAAAGGCGCGCTTGACATTCTCCTGACCTTTGACTTCTTCAAAGTCGGAGTCAAAACTGTTTTGATGGCGGAAAAATTCATCACGCGTATTTACTTCTGTGGGATGCAATTCTGTAGTGCCGCAGATGAATCCGATAACTTCGTTAAGATGGTTTACTCCATAGACTTTCAGACGGTTGACTGCTGCTGCTTCTCTGGCATTTTCGGTGGGTACGAACAGGCATTCGTAGCCGAGTTCGCGCGCTTTGATGGCTATCGGGAGAGCGCCTTTTATAGGTTGGATGGTGCCGTCGAGTCCCAGCTCTCCTATAAACATGAATCGGCTGACGTCGTGTGCTTGTATGAGTTCAAGCGCTTGCAAAATACCGATGGCAAGAGGAAGGTCGAATCCGGAGCCTTCTTTTCTGACATCGGCAGGAGCGAGATTAATGATGATTTGCTTCTGGGGAATCCTGTAGCCGTTTACACCAAGGGCTGACAACACGCGGTCTTGACTTTCCTTGACGGCATTGTCTGGCAGTCCGACTATGCTGAAGCGGATTGGAAGGTTGTTTGTGGCATTAACTTCTATTGTTACAGGTAAAGCGTTAAGTCCCTGTAATGTAGCGCTATATACCTTTGCTAACATTTCATGCTGGTATTAGTGATGAGTAAGGTTATTTGATGTACTTCTCCAAGTCTTTCGTCAGTTGGGATGTTGTTGTGCCTTTGGCCACAATCTTATGCTTCCGGTTGGCGAGAATATAGCATGGCAGTGTGCCGATACCGAGTTGTTTTACTGCGGAAGACTCCCATGCGCGTCCGTCACAACAGTGCGCGATTCCGATGGTATCGTTCTTTATGGCATTTTCCCATTTGTAGATTTCAGTGTCGAGCGAGATGGCTATGATGGTAAGGTTGTCGGTGTCTTTGTATCTGTCTTGTTCACGGTGGAGGCTTTCTTTGAACTCATAGCAGTTTTCCATCCATGTAGACCAGAATACAAGAAGCGTCCAGTCGGTGTCGGTCTGGCGCATGCTTATCTCCTTTTCTTGTTTGGTCTTCAGTTGCAGATTGGGAAGAGTATTGCCTTTGGTACTGCGTTTCAGGTATTTTATACCGCTCTCTATCTCCATGACATTCCTGTTTTTTGGCTGGTAGGCCTTGAGAGTATCGAGAATGTCGGCTGTAGTCTTGTCGGTAATGGTCTCGTCTTGTATAAAATAGCGTTTGAAGAGATAGATGCCGACAGGAGATGATGGGTTCTTTTGAATGTAACGGCTGGCTATGGCTTGGGTCTCCTTGTAACTTGATTTGAGTGTTTCCTTGCGGAATTGGTTCATGAGTTTATTGGCATCATTACCGTCGACCACATAGTTCTTCAAATCGTTTGCTGCGGCCTCATAATGCAGTTCTTCACCGCCATTGACAAATATAACTTGTTCGACTCCGTTGGGAAATACTAATATATAAGGGGTTGTCTCTTGGGCTGTACCGCCATATACAAATTCTCCGTCTTTGATGGCAATTGTATCGAAGCGTGCGGTGCCTTCCGCTTTGTTGTAAATGTAGAGGTTGCCTGACTTCATGTCGCGGAATGTCCCCTTTATCTTAAAAGAAGAGCCGCCGGAATCGCATCCTGCAAGCAGGGATGCGACCAGCGGCATTATCAGTGATATGTTCTTGAAACTTTTCACTCTTTCAAATATGTAATAAATAGTGTTCTGAAACTCGCTTTATTTCACGATGTCACTTATGACACTTGAATATTTTGCAAATTCCACATCGTTTGCAGCTCTCTTGGCAAATGAACTGTCAAGGCTTATGGCCTTACTGAGGTTTGATGATATCTCAGACTGGTTGTTCATGCGTGCAGCAAGAACCGCTTTGAGATAGTATGTTGTTGCATCTGCGTTTTTGATTTTGTCAAGAGAAGACTTGGCAGAAGCGTAGTCCTGAGCAAGAATCTGTGAGAGTGCCGCACTGTTGGTGTTGACGTTCTGAAGCTTGTTTGCTGCAAGATTGTATTTGCCTTGTGCAATATAGAGGTTGCCCAGAGCTTCGTCTGTGTTCTTTGAGTTTGCACCTTTTGCCAAATAGACTTCTGCATCTTTAATGGAACCATCCTGAAGTGCAAGGATACCAAGGTTGGTATTGGCTTCTGCTGCGTTTGAATCAAGCGACAAGGCTTTGCGCAGATAGTCTTGTGCAGTGGCTTTGTCACCTTTGCGCATAGCAATGTCTGCAAGGTTGTTGTATGCACGGAAATCTTTAGGATAGATTTCTGTGGCCTTCTTGAAGATTGCTTCTTTCTGCGTATCGGATGTAGCAAGTACATTCCCGGCATAAATCAACTCTTCTATACTGAGCTTGGTTGGATCTTCGCTGAATGTCTTGAGGATCTCTTCATCTGAACGTCCTATGACGTCATAGTTTATAATCATGCGTGCACGGCGCAGTTCAGGCATGACAGCATCTGCCAGCTCCTTGTATACAGTGGCAATATTTTTGATTTCCTGCTCACGCTGTTCCGGATCGTTGTACATTGACAATACACGAAGAATGAGGTCTTTGTCTTTGAGATTGGACTGTGATACCAGTTCCTGAAAGCCTTCCCAGTCTTCTGCTGTATATTTGGTGTCGACATCAGTTGTCAACTTGGCATTCTTTAGCTGCTGGTTGACAAAACCTTCGGATGTCTGGCCGCGTTTTTCTGCGAGTTTCTCATTGAAACTATATCTTCCATCAGGAGATGCATAGGCGCTGATTTCTATATTGTTGAGTACAAGGCTTTCTTCGTCGGATTTGATGTTTTTGAGCGTAGCGATGAAATCCTTGACATTTTGGCTGTTGAGTTCGCTTCCGCGCAGATTTGCTTGAGATATGAGGAATTTGATTGTTGCAGCCTGCTTCTGGTTGATAACACGGCTGAAGTTATCGCTTGCAACACCGTTATTCGCTGTTTTGACAGCTTTTGTAACGAGAGCGGAAGTGCTGTTGACACCATAGCCGATTTTTACTTCTGGAAGATTGACTGTTTTCTTGCCTTTCTTGGCGTCAAATGTCATCCATAATTCACTGTTCTCCATTCCTTCTTCATAAGGAAAGCTTGTTCGCATTGTTGCGTGTCCGCCGTTCTTGTAAGAGATGATTTGATTGTTGGCCTCTACTTTTTCGCCTTGAAAAGTTGCGCTTGCGCCTGCTGACTGCCCACCATTCCACTTCAATACAGGAGTACAAGTTACAACAGCTTTCTTGTTCATGAATTTAGCTGGAATACTTGTACTGATTGTTGCTGGGACTTCTCCTGCTACATATTCAAGAGGGGTAGGGGTGACAGTGAAATCGTCAGATGAGAATTGTCCCATCTTGCTGCAACTGCCGAGCAACAGCATTGATGCTGCGGGGAATAAGAGATAAATTTTTTTGTTCATTTTTTTTGAATTTAAATTGTGTTATAAAGATGTCTTAATAATTGCTTTAAAGAAAACTTTACTGTGCTTTCTATTGTTCTATTGTGAATTTTCTGCTTAAATATCTTATCGGATACCAGACAGAAAGAAAACCGACAAGAAGGACTGTGATGAAAACTATCAGAATGTCTGTGGCATGTACACTTACAGGATAGGCATCTATGATATAGTTTCCTGCAGAACTTCCAAGTTTGACTAATCCATATTCTTGTTGTACAAAACATAAGATAAGTCCTGTTATTATACCCAAAAGAGCGCCGATTGCAGAAATCATCCTGCCTTCAATCAGAAATATGCCGGCAATCTGTTTCTCATTAGCTCCAAGATTACGTAATGTCATAGCATCTTGCTTTTTGTCTATGATAAGCATAGAAAGAGAACCGATAATGTTGAAGCATGCGACCATAAGTATGAACGTCAGGAATATATATGAAATGAGCTTTTCAATCTTCATGATCTTGAATGTGTCTTCCTGCTGCTCATATCTGTCTTTTATCAAATAGTTTTCTCCAAGCAGTGACTTTATTTCTTCTTTTGCTCGTTCTGTACTTATGTCGTCTGTGATTTTTAGTTCCACCGCAGAAATGTATCCTTCTCTCTCAAAAAGACGACATGCAAATGCCAGAGATGTTATGACATAGTTGGAATCGTATTTGCTCTGCTTTACCATGAAGCCGACTTTTGGTGAATAGAGTTCTTCATGATTAAAGCTTTCACGAGGGTCGTTGAGGTTGATATTTTCACCTTTTCTTGGAGCGTATACTTGAATTGGGGATGCAAAATCCGTTCCTACACCAAGTTGCATCAGAAGATTGATGCCCGGTATACCATAATCTATCACATCTATATGCAATTGGAATGTTCCTCCGCCATATAAAATCCTGTCAATGTCCGTTAATTCCTTAAAATTGTCATCCACTCCTTTGATTGTAGCCATGACCTGATGGTTGTTGATTACCAAAAGAGCATTATCTTCTATTGTTTCTGTATATACGGCTATAATACCACTTTTTTTCAACTTTCCAAGTTCTGGAGTGTCTGCTGCCATAAATTTGCCTTTGGCGGGAAGTACTTTTATCTGTGGGTCAAAAGCCGTAAATAGGTCTGCAATCATGTCTTGAAAACCGTTGAAAACCGATAATATACAGACGAGGGCAGCTGTAGCGACGGCAACCCCAAACACCGATATGGCAGAAATTATGTTAATTGCGTGATGCGACTTTCTGGATAGCAGGTATCTTCGTGCGATGTAAAACGGAAATGTCATTTATTTTGCTTTGTCATTAGCCATTTCACTTCCCTCACTTTCTTTGATGTTAAGAAGACGATCTATATTCTCTATATAGTCGAGCGAATCATCAAGGAAGAACTTCAGCTCTGGAATTATACGCAGTTGATGTCTTTCCATAGTTCCGAGCTCATAGCGGATTTGTTTCATGTTGTCATTCACATTTTTGATGATTTCTTCTGCACGTGATGAAGGGAATATACTAAGATATACTTTAGCTATGCTCAAATCGGGGCTGATCCTTACCACACTTACAGAAACAAGTACACCTCTTGTTCTGCGTGTCTGTGCTTGAAATATATTGCTCAAATCTTTTTGTATCAAGCGTGCTATTTTGCTTTGTCTTGTTGTTTCCATCTTGTTTTATATTTTTTAGTCTCAGATGTTTGCCTCCGACAATGGATGCCGGCAAACTTTTGTCATTTCTTTCTTATAATGGTAAGCCCGTCTCTCAAAGGTAAAATCACCTTTTCGACTCGGTTGTCTTGTGCCACGTGGTCGTTGAATGTCATGATACCACGTGTCTGTGCATCTTTAATGGGAGGTACTTCCAGCACATGACCGTCCCATAGTGTATTGTCAGCGAGAATATATCCTCCGGGAGAAAGCCATTTCATGACCATCTCATAATATTCGAGGTATTTTCGCTTGTCACCGTCAATGAATGCAAGGTCAAATACAATACCTAATTGGGGCACCAATTCCAGCGCATCTCCTATATGCATTGTAATCTTGTCTGAGTATGGCGAATTTTCAAACCACGGCCTGGTGAAATCTTCCTGCTCATCGTTTATCTCGAATGTATGAACCATTCCTCCTTCTTCAAGTCCTTCTGCAAGACACAGACCTGAATATCCGCTATAGGTCCCGATTTCAAGAATGCTCTTTGGGCGTATCATCTTTACAAACATTTTGAGCAGACGTCCTTGAAGATGTCCGCTCGCCATGCGCCCATACAATAATTTGATGTGCGTTGCTCTGTAGAGATTATGTAAATATGCTCCCTCCTCATCTATATGATTCAGGATATATTCGTCAAGCATATCGGTTTCGGTCATACTTTCTTTTTTTTACTTTGTTCCCGGACTGTGTTTTGCTTCGTACCGACAGTTTCTTTCTGTTGTGGTATCAAAGATAGCGGTTTGAATTTGGAAGAACATAATCTTCCGCATTTTCTATTACATCATTAATCTTGTTTATTTCGAGGAGTGAGGTTTGTGAACCTTTTTTCCACTGCTGATTATTATTATGTTATTTATTACCCTAAATCCTTATTGATATTATTCGACAAAGATACTGTTTTTTCCCTTATCCGAAAAGAAACAATATATTTTACTGACTTTTATAACCTCAATTTACAAGATCGTCATTACTGTCTGCTTTTCCATGTCTGCCTGTAACTGTAAGCAAGCATTTACATTCTGGTCAGCGCGTCTACTGCCAGTCGGTACGAATCGAGTCCGAACCCGCAGATTACACCGATGCATGCACATGAAATCATGGACTTATGTCGGAATTCTTCGCGTTTGTGAACATTGGATATGTGCACTTCGACAACCGGGCATGTGATGGCCCTTATTGCATCTTGAAGAGCTATTGATGTATGGGTATATGCTCCTGCATTGAGTACAATTCCATCCCAATCGAAACCGACTTCATGAATTTTGTTTATCATTTCTCCTTCGATGTTCGATTGGTAATAATCAAATTCTATATTGGGATATTCGCTTTTAAGTTCCTCATAATAGTCAAGAAATCCTCTTGCGCCATATATACCGGGCTCACGTTTTCCAAGTAGGTTGATATTGGGGCCGTTAAGTATCAGAATCTTTTTCATTTTTTTCTTGTTATGTTGTGAATAGTGTTTTAAAGAATCGTTTCCATTCCGATTTTTTGTGGCTGCAAACCGCACTTCTCATAAAACTTCATGGCAGAAGTATTGCAGCACCATACATTGAGTGTTATGTTGTAGCATTGGTTCGCTTTGGCGAAATTGACGACAGCGTCATAAAGCGCAGAGCCTATATGTTGCCCACGTATATTCTCATCTACACAAAGATCGTCGATGTATAATGTCTTTATATCCGTAAGTATATGGCTGTCTTTATGTTGAATGAATATACAGAAAGCATAGCCCATAACATACCCCTGTTCGTCTTCTGCAACAAACACAGGAGTATTTTCGTCTGACAGTATTCTTCTCAATTCGGAATCCGTATATTTGCGTTGTCCGGCTTTGAATAAATCTGGGCGACCGTTATGGTGTAATGTGTTTACCTGTGTAAGCAGGGCATGAATCCTGTCGATGTCTTTTTCTTGCGCTGTCCTTATCTTCATATAATTTACAAATTCAATATTGGTATTTTTTTGTCCGGTACATCCTTGAGGAGGCTTAGGGGATGCCAGCCTCCGTAGGGTTGTAGATTTGGACCTTCAAATTTTAGTGAAAGATATGCATTTTTTATATCAACAGGAACATCTGTCGCTTTTTTTACACTTTTTTCTCCAAACTTTGAATACATTTGCAGGTGTTTATGTGTTTTTGTAAAAATAGAGTGTGGAATGCAGACAAAAATAGACTTGGATGTAATATTGAGACGATACTATCAGTACTTGAAATTGGAAAAGTCCTTTTCCGACAATACCATTGATGCATATATACGTGACTTGAAAAAATTCCTTGTTTTCATTTCTGCAGACGGAATTTCACCGTTTGAGGTTCAACTTGAAACTTTTCATAATTTTTCGGCTGTGATGTATGATTTAGGTATACATCCGGTCTCGTTGTCTCGGATACTTTCCGGTATACGTAGCTTTTATCAGTTTTTGCTTGACATTGATATAATGGATACCGACCCTACGGAGTTGTTGGACTTCCCACAGAAATCCCGTCATCTACCGGATGTTCTGACTGTGGATGAGGTTGACCGCATAGAGGCTGCTATTGATTTGTCTCAGCCTGAAGGGCAGCGGAATAAAGCTATAATTGAGACTTTGTATAGTTGTGGCTTGCGAGTCAGTGAACTGTGTAATCTTCGCCTGTCCGATTTGTATTTGGACGAAGAGTTTATAAAAATTATGGGAAAAGGTTCAAAACAAAGGCTTGTGCCTATTTCTTCAAAGGCTATTCATGAACTTCAACTGTATTTTATAGAGCGTAATGCGATTGACATTAAACCGGGATATGAGGATTTTGTTTTTGTCAGCAAACATCGTAAAAGGAATCTTTCACGTACGATGGTCTTTTATCTGATAAAGGACCTTGTGGAGAAGGCCGGCATACAGAAAGTCGTTAGTCCCCATACGTTCCGGCATAGCTTTGCCACGTCTCTTCTTGAGGGGGGAGCTAATTTAAGGGCTATTCAGATAATGCTTGGTCATGAGTCGATTGCAACCACAGAAATCTATACGCATATTGACACCTCCCGATTGAGGGAGGAAATAATAAGTTGCCATCCAAGAAACAAAAAATATACAGGCTGATACCGGCCTGTATACTAAGTGCTTTAGAACATGCCACCGGAGTTTCCGGAAGTTGTCCGAGGTTGTCGCCTCCTGACTTCATCATTGTGCCACCCTAAAAATGCTCATTGAAGAGTTTCGCTATTCCCTGATGTCTTTTCACAAGCCCTAATGTCATCATAAATCAGTTTGTTTTTTCCTTCTTCATACTGTCTACTTGTCATAAATTACAGGCTTTTTATGACAATCTGAAATGTTAAAATTAAAGGCTCGCAGAATCGCGTAAAATCGGCCGAATCTTACCGAAGTTCCATCTGCGCGATTCTAAGGCCATTTTCAAGCCTTGAATCCCAGATGTAAAAATAATATAATTCGCATCCCCAAAAGATACATTTATTCACATTCATACGTGCTTCATCCGAAAAAAGAGTACGCTGGAAATAAATTTCGTTCACCTTGAAAATGTTTTTAAAGTGCCTTGTGAAAAATTTTTCAAGGTGAACAAAATTTATTTTCAAGGTGAACAAAATCGAGAAGGACCGTTTTCGGGCTGAAATTTGATGCTGTACAAAATTGATTTCTTAAAAAATCAAAATCTGATTTTTCAATGCCACGAAAAACAAAGATGGGTTTTGGTGGCGAAAAACAGGAATATCGGGCAAGTAATTTTATAACTTACTGATTATCAATACTTCCTATTTTTGTTACAACCTGTACTTCTTGTACCTAAAGCTGCACTGTTTTGCTGAAATAGTATTTTACTGATTATCAATTGTTTATCAATAAATCTTCAGAAATTCAACGATTAGAAAGATGTGAACGAATCTTAATTATGTTAATAAAGTTCCGTTTGCTATGGGTGGGCTTAGTGTCAAAAAGAAAGAAGAAATGTCACTGAGAAAGACAGCTGCTTTTGCCGGTGTTTTCACAGAATCATCTCATAAATCTGCGAATCCACCAGCAAAAGAAACAACAGATTTAACTTTTGAAGCGATTTTCGCGTGTCACCTGAAATCGCAAGCATTAGAATTATAACCTGTTGACATTTAAGTGCTTGTGTTTTTTTTTAAATGTGTCTTTCGACGAAGTCAGGAAAAAATATACAGGCTGATGCCGGCCTGTATACTAAGTGCTTCAGTATTTGAAACTGCTTCCGCCAAGAAATTCTCGCAATATTGATGTTGGAGGCAAATCGTGATCGGGAATCGTCTTGAAATATTTGAGAAATTGTGTAAGTCCGTTTGCGACAGCGTATTCCGGCTGATTTTCGTTCACACTCTCAAGTATTGAGATGGCTTGACTTTTCAAAACGGCAAGCTCATATAGCAATGCGCTGTTGAACATTACGTCTGCGTTCTCTTGAAATGGGAAAATCCATTTATCTTCCCCTCTTCTGACACTGGGCCAGCGCGCTATGGTGTCGGCCGCTGAAGCTCCTCTGTATTTGAAGTCACGGACGATACGTCTTATAAGTCTGTTGTCAGTGGTTGGGATATAGTTGTGATTGTCAAGTTTTATAGTCGTCAGTGCAGAAACGTAGATTTTGAATTTCTTCTCGTCCGGGATGTCTTTCGTCAACATCGGATTGAGAGCGTGTATTCCTTCGAGGATAAGGATTGTTTGAGGAGATAGCTTTAGCTTTCTACCGCTGAGCAGGCTTCTTCCTGTTGTAAAGTCGTATCTTGGTAGTTCTATTTCTTTTCCGGCAAGCAGCATTTGCAGATGTTCGTTGAAAAGGGACAGATTGAGTGCATGGATGGACTCGTAGTCGTATTCGCCGTTCTCGTCGATAGGGTTTTCTTCACGGTTGACGAAGTAGTCATCGAGTGAAATAGGGTAGGGCTTAAGTCCTGAAGTCATGAGTTGGATTGACAGCCTCTTGCTGAATGTTGTTTTCCCACTTGATGAAGGTCCGGCAATCAAGATGACCTTAACGTCTGGGAGAGAGGCTATCTGGTCGGATATACGACAGATTTTCTTCTCTTGCAACGCTTCTGCCACTTTTATAATGTCGCCCGAAGTTCCATGAGTTGTAGCCGCATTAAGCTCGCCCACTGTGCTTACCCCAAGAAGCTGTTCTATCTGATGGTCTTCACGAAAGGCATTGAGCATTTTTTCTTGTTTGATGAGTTCTCCGAGCTTATTGCTGTCTTCGAATCTTGGGACGCGTAGCAGCAGACCGTCATAATATTTCACAAGATCGAACAGGTCAAGATAGTCCGTGCTTGGTACTAAGGGCCCATAGTAGTAGTCCACAGTGTCGCATAGCTTGTAATAATAGGTATACAGCCTTCCGAGTCCCTCAAAAAGCCGTGCCTTGTTCACCATTCCTCGCTCTCTGAACAGTGATGCGGCTTCATTTGTCGGACTTTCTATCCTGTGGAACTCGTGTCCCTCGTCTATAATCTCTTTCATCCGCTTTCTTAGTGCATAGGCGTCTTCAAGCGATACTCCCCGGTCCAGATTCAATGTGAAATAGTAGCCGTTTGAAACGGGAGCCTCAAGCATGAGCGTTGCTCCCGGATACAAATCTTCCACGGCTTTCCAGAGCACAAAGCTTAAAGAACGTGCATATACTTTTCTTCCCGGTGAAGAGGTGATATCTAGAAATTCGATTTGCTTGGAGCTGAATAGTCTGAACTTGAGTCCTTCAAGCCTGTTGTTGACGAGCACACAGAGCGGCCGGTGTTTCATTTCCGGCTTTAATTTTTCATATACTTGTAAAATAGTGCTTCCAAGTTCAAACTTTTCTAAAGATTTATTATTTTTGCAACAAATTTGTAACATCTGTTTCATAGCTGTGATTTTTTAAATGGTTTGACCGTATAAAAATAGGGAGAAAAAGCGGAGTGGCTGGTGTTGCTTCTAATATTTAATTTTTGGTTTATGGATTATTTACCATTTTTAACCCTTGTAGGCTCTGTTGCCCTGCTCATGTATGGTATGAAGGTCATGAGTGAGGGATTGCAGAAAATGGCCGGCAGTAAGCTCCGTCAAGTCCTTGGAGCAATGACAACCAATCGATTCACCGGTCTTTTCACCGGTGCGTTTATCACCACCTCTATTCAGTCTTCAACGGCTACAACCGTAATGACGGTTAGTTTTGTAAGTGCCGGACTGTTGACGCTCGCCCAGGCCATATCGGTCATCATGGGCGCCAACATCGGAACTACGGCTACTGCATGGATTATGGTCCTTGGAGGGAGCGGAAGCTATATGCAGTATGCTGTATACGCAGCAATAGTAATAGCTATGGCTTTCATCTATTCCAACAAGAACCGCAACATGGGGGAGTTCATCATGGGGCTTTCCCTTATGCTTCTTGGACTGACTACACTTAGTGCGAATGCTAAGGAGATGCATCTCGACCAGAATGTGGCTATCCAGAACTTTTTCAGTTCTTTCAGCGGATGGGGGTATGGTTCCTATATATTGTTCCTTGTCATAGGGGGGCTGTTGACATGCGCTGTGCAAAGTTCTGCCGCTATCATGGCAATCACCATGACATTGTGCTCTACCGGTGTGCTTGACATATATATGGGAATTGCGCTTGTCATGGGGGAGAACATCGGAACGACAATCACGTCTAATATAATGGCGCTTTCGGCTTCGACGCAGGCGCGGCGTGCGGCGATGGCGCATTTGGTGTTCAACTTGTTCGGTGTGTTGTGGGTCTTGTGTATATTCCCTCATTTTGTTGATTTTGTTTGTTCATTGGTCGGTTACGACCCTCATTCGGAACTTGCGGATAAGTCTATGTTGAATGCTGTACTTGCCGCTTTCCATACATCGTTTAATATATGTAACGTACTTATTCTTATTTGGTTCATTAATCCGATGGAAAAATTGGTGTGCTTCCTCATCAAGCAGAAGGCGGGAAGCGAGGAAGACGAGTTCCGTTTGCGTTATATCGGAGGAGGTCTTTTGTCTACTGCCGAATTGTCTATTCTCGAAGCGAAGAAGGAAATCAATGTTTTTGCAGAGCGTTGCCATAAGATGTATGGGTTTGTGCAGGAATTGCTTCATACGGAGAAGGGAGATGTGTTCAACAAACTGTTCAGCCGTATAGAGAAATATGAGAGCATTACTGATAATATGGAGATTGAGATTGCAGACTATCTCAACAAGGTGTCCGAAGGACGTCTGAGTGCAGAGAGTAAAATGGAAATACAGCACATGCTCAGAGTCGTGTCCGAGTTGGAAAGCATAGGTGACAGTTGTTATAATCTTGCGCGTACAATGAACCGTAAGCGTCAGTATGCACAGGAAAACTTTACTGAAAAGCAAATTGAGCATATCCACAATATGATGTCGTTGACTGAAGATGCCATTGCACAGATGGTTGTCGTTGTGGAATATGGTGAACACAGGTTTGTTGATCTGAACAAGTCGTATAATATAGAACATGAAATCAATAATTATCGTACTCAGCTTAAGACTCAGAATATAGTGGATATAAACAATAAGCTTTACGATTATCAGATGGGTGTGTTCTATATGGACCTTATCAGTGAGTGCGAGAAACTTGGTGACTATATTGTGAATGTTATTGAGGCTACAGGTATAAAGGAAAAGAAGCAGAACGGCTTCTGATTACATTTGCTTGTTGAGTATTGCGAATATATCCGACAGCCGGAAGTAGGTGCATTGACCTGCTTTCGGGTGCCGGATAGTGACTTTACTGATAGTGACTTTACGGTGGTGTTGTGAACTTTTATGAGGAAATATTTTTATTGCTCCAAACAAATTTATTATCTTTGCACTTGTCGTAAATGGACTAATGCTTGTTGATGCGCCTTCATAGTTCAATGGATAGAACAAATCTCTCCTAAAGATTAGATCTGAGTTCGATTCTCAGTGGAGGTACTTGCCCTTTTGATTTGGGCTGTGGACAAAACTTTCGGAGTTTCGTCTTTTTTATGTCCGTTCTCTGTTTGTGGTAGCTGGATGCTGCGGATGCTTTGCTTGTTCGCAGCCGTTTTTTTCAAAGTATTTCAGGGAAGGTAGGGTGGCATACTCTGTTGCTTGAGTAGAACAGATTGTTCACTGAGTGTCTAAGGTGAAAGTTTTCTTAATGTTCAGTATGCTGGGGGTAGCGAAAAATAAAAAAACGGTAACATTGGATTTCCAATTGTTTACCGTTTTATTGGTTGCGGGGGCTCGACTCGAACGAACGACCTCCAGGTTATGAGCCTGGCGAGCTACCAACTGCTCCACCCCGCGATGTTATTGCTTTTTGTCGCAATTGCTCTGCAAAGGTATGGACTTTTTCCTATTTGTGCAAATATTTATAAGAAAAATTGAATGAATAGTGCTGTTTTTTGCGTTTTCAAGTGATTTCTTTGCCTTTAAGTTGAAAATATCGTATACTCTTAGTGTATTTAACATGAGTCGGGGGTAAGAAATAAGATAAATGTTGGACTTTATATTGTCACTATAAATTGATTCCAGCTTTTATCCTAAGATGTTATTTTGCCTCATCCTCATTCCATCACAAGTAGAGTGTATACTTTCATGTCTTTATGGTGGGATAGATGGAAGTAATCAAAGGTGTTGCTACAAAAATGAGGGTGTGCCATTTCCGGTACACCCTCTTGGTAAACATAGTTTGACTGTTTATTAATACCCGGGATTTTGAGTCATTTGCGGATTCTTGTCCAATTCACTTAGGGGAATAGGCAGTAACTGTCTGTAATCCTCAACCCCATAAAAATCACTAACGAGCCCATTTCTCTTCATAAAAGCAAAGTTTGTATTGCTGTAAAGCATTAATTGCGACCTTGCATCTTTTATTTTTTCCAATACATTGCCTCCAGATACAATGACACTTTTGATGGATGTCACTTTTTCCAGCTCCGTTTCCGATTCTGATATTTTCCCATTCTTGTAAAGACATTCTGCATAAGAAAGGATTACATCTGTATAAGTCATTATGGGAACAAGTGCAGGAGTAGCAACAGCTATATTTCCACGAGTTCTCGTTTCTATATCATTGCGAGTTGCAAATATTGTTTCTTTGCCACTACCGTTATTCCGCAAGTCTGCTATGGTTTCCTTATCGTTGTAATTGGAAGAATCCAATTCGTAAAAACCTGTACCAATGACATCTGACAGAATTTCTTCTGCCAAACCATACTCCGCCTGATACATATAAATATTAGCAAGAAGAATGCGAGCCACATCTTTTGAAATGAAGAAAGAATCATTGACATCATTGCTGAGCGATTCATTCTTCTTTTCCTCAAGGTAACTTATCGCCTTTTCCAAATTGCTCTTAAGGTCGGCAAATATTTCTTTTTGCGATGTTCTGCTTATATTAAAGACATTGTCCATATCGGATACAAAGTTGATATAAGGAACGTCACCCCACGCAACTACCGTATTATAATACAGCATGGCGCTGAATACATCTAAATATTCTTGATACACTCCGAGTTGTTGCGCTTCACCATCCTTAAACTTCACTATCATATTATTGGCGCTGTAGAAGTTATTCCAAATATCTTTGACAGAACTGCAACTCGGGTAGATGTATTGGCTAATCCAATTTGCTTCTTTATTATAATGGTAATACTGTTCAACAAGGCTTAATTGGGAGAATCCTCGTGCAATATTTGCAGCTATAGCTGTAACAACTTCTTTCCCGGTTTCTCCTAATTTGGGCAAAGAAACGTCCCTGTTTCCTTCTTGATTTACCTCTACATTTCCTACGGTGTTACCCAATACATCATATATTGTTACGGAAGTAGATTTTGCTATTCTTGAATCTAAAGGTGATATTTTTATAATCAGTTTTCCTTCAGTCAAACTCTTTTCCATAGAAATATCAGCATTCGATATATTTTCATAAATTTCAGTGAAAGAATCTTCTGGCGATATTACATTAATTGGAGGATTGTCAGAGTTCGCTTTCGGTTCAAGATAAACAGGAATAGGTGAAGATATACCGATGGTATAAGTTCCACCTTCATTGGGGACATTTAGTTCTGTCATTTCTAATTTTACATCCTCTCCTTCTTGCAATATTTCGTTCCCGGCTATTCCGTCATTATCCCAATCGAGAAAATACCTTAAATCTTTTACTTTTATTTCCAATCCTAAATCCGCATAACGCTCTATTATATTGTCTTTCACAGAGGACAACTGATTTCCCAGTCTTTCTTTGTCTGCGTCTATTTGTTTTTGGGTACTTTCGCTAAAAGTTCCATTCTCACCAAATTCCCTACACAATTTCGCTAAATATTCCGTTAAGGCAGCTTCGCTTTTATCCACAAGTAATAACGAAGAAATGGCAATCAAAGCAGCTGATTCGTCTGTGCCTCCTGCTATGGAAAAAGTGGATGCATCTTTCTCTGCATATTTTTGAAGTCCAAAAGCGGTGAAAAGTTCTTTTTGCGCCTGTTTGTTGGCTTCTCCAAAATTCATTCCGTCCGCAATAAGTCTCTGTATTCTTTGATACTTCAAGTGCGTTAGAAGATTTACGTTTACTGTTGTTTCATCGGATAACTCAACTAAGGTACGTAAGTTGAGTGTACCTGATGATAATTCTCCATCCACTTCATTGAAGAAATAGCCATTGGCAGTTAATTCCGCATAAGGAGATTCAAACAACTTTGACCCAAACGAGAAATTTCCCAAATCATCTTGAATAGTAGAAGAATACAAACTTCTCAACACTTGCAGGTTGCCATCCATCGGTTGAATAGTAATCGTGGAACCGCTGACAAATGGTCCTTTTTCAACTTTTCCTAAAACATCATACGTTGTAGGTTTGAAGTCGTTCTCAAAGTTGTCATTTTCACTACATGATGAAAATGAAAGCATAATGGCTGCTGATAAATAGAAATACCGTTTTAATTTCATATAAACCCTTTTTCATTCTATGTGCGGATTGGGGCATAAGCACTGGAATACAATAAAAAAAGGAGCAGATTGCTCTACTCCCTCAATTCTGTACCCAGACCCGGGATCGAACCGGGATGGATTGCTCCACTGGTGTTTGAGACCAGCGCGTCTACCGATTCCGCCATCTGGGCATTGTGATTTTCCGCTAATGCTCTGCAAAGGTATGTTTTTTTTTCTGTGTGACAAAAAAACAAGCGGCATTTTTGAGAAAAAACATGAATATGGATGATTTTGTATGTGTTTCTCCTGAGTTCGTCATCATGTCACCTCAAACTTCCCATCGAAGATTCTCGCTATCCTCTGATGGCTTTTCATAGGCCCTGACATCCCCATAAATCAGCCCGGTTTCCCCACTTCATACTATCTACTTGTCATAATTTATGGGCTTTTCCTGACAATCTGAAATGTTAAAATTCAAGGCTCGCAGAATCGCGTAAAATCGGCCGGACCCTACCGAAGTTCCGTTTGTGCGATTCTAAGGCTGTTTTCAGGGCTTGAACCTCAAATGTAAAAATAATATAATTTACGTTTTAAAAAGATACATTTATTCACATTCGCGTGTGCCTCGTTTGAAAGAGGAGTACGCCGGAAATAAATTTCTTTCACCTTGAAAATGTTATTAATGTGCCTTGTAAAAAAACTTTCAAGGTGAACGAAATTTATTTTCAAGGTGAACGAGTTCGAGAATGTCCGTTTTTCGGGCTGAAAATTAGTATTGTCCACGATTAATTCTTAAAAAAATAAAAAAGGATTTTTCAATGCCACGAAAAACAAAGATGGATTTTGGCTGTGAAAAACAGGAGTCTTGACAAGAATTTTTATAACTTGTTGATTATCAGTATATCCTATTTTAATCTTTGCTTGTACTTCTTGCACCTAAAACTGCATAGTTTTGCTAAAATAGTATTTTTGTTGATTATCAATTACTTATCAGTGAATCTTCAAAAATTTGGCAATCGGATAAGTGTGAGCAAATCTTAATTTTGTTAATAAAATTCCGTCCGAGATAGGTGGAGTTAGTGTCAAAAAGAAAGAAGAAATATTTCTAAAAAAAACAGCAGCTTTTGCTTGTGTATTCACAGGCTCCTCCGTCGCAAGCTCCCCCCCCCTATTGCGGAATAGGAGCAATTGGGGAGCTTGCGACGGAGGGCGTGGCGCGTAGCGACAGAGGAGTCTGTGAAGACACCGGCTTACAACCATCAGAATTATAAGAGAACTCGCGTATTTATATACAGACTGGATGAAGAAAAGATTTCTGAACAGGAGAGGAAGGTATAAAAAGCGACAATGCCGGACAGCTGTCAGTCTACAGGCTGTCCGGCATTGCCACTTGGGAAGGTGGTCGTTTTATTTGACAGGACTTGTCATTCCAACTTCAATCAAATTTCCGCTGCAGAAGATGCTCTTTGCCATTTTTTGTATGTCGGCAGCAGTAATTGCATCTACGGTAGCATCATAGGTTGTTACATTGTCATGGCCTTGACACACCTTCGTCATCAATGCGCCAAGCCAATAACCATTATTCTTCAACGCTTCAGTATGACTGCGGTGCATGTATTCCTTCACTTTCGATAGGAATTCTTCTTTAGGACCGTTTGCAACGATGTCGTCAATACCTTTATAAATGATTTCTGTCATACGTTCACGCTTCTCAGGAGCAGTAGGCAGAGTGATTTTGAATGTCGCTATTGCCTCTGGAAAATCCCATAAGCCTGCATTTACAGGAATGCCGTATGCGCCGCCTTCGTCTTCGCGTACTGTTTCTGTATAGACCATTGTCATTACTTGTTGAAGCATGTCAAGAGTCAGAGAGTTCCTGAGTGTTGTCTTCATAGGAACATGATAATAGAAAATGACTCTTGCATTAGGTGTTTCTTGCTCTTTGTCAAATACGTTCTTTATTTTGCCTTTAGCCAGAATGTTGTCTGTAGGCTTGGCCTTTTCCTTGCTCTTAAGGACTGGAAGCGAACCAAGATACTTTTCGATTAATGGAGCCACAGTGTCTATATCGATGTCGCCTACAAAGAAGAAGTCGAAGTCGTTGGCATCGGCAAAACGCTCCTTGTATATCTCGATCACACGGTCATAGTTGATTTTGTCTACATCATCAGCCTTGAATCTCTTTGCACGTATATTGTCATTGTACATGACCTTTGCAATCGTGTCAGTCAGTGCGGTGTTCGGATCAAGCTCTTGATTTGCAAGTGAAGCTCTTACTCGTGATATGGTAGAGTTGAATACGCTCTCATCTTTGCGAGGAGCTGTGAAACACAGGTAAGTAAGCTGAAGCATGGTCTCAAAGTCTTTCTTTACACAACTGCCGGACAAACCTTCTGTGTCGTCTTTTATATAAGGATTGACATTTGCCTGTATGCCGGCAAGCTTTTTGCCAAGCTCTATACTGCTGAAGTTACCCCATCCTCCGATGCTTACCATATCAGCATTGGAAGAATTGTAGTATTCTGAATTAGGATATAGGGATGTGCCGCCCCAGCTATGTGCTGCCATCATGATAGCATTCGGTGTATAGTCAGTTTTTTTGATGTATACTTTTACACCGTTGGAGAGTGTGATGACCTTTGCTCCGAAATCACCGTCTTCGATTTTCTTGATTTTTCCTGATGCAGGCAGTTCGCTGATAAGTGGTTCTGCTGATACTTCCTCTTTATAAGGCTCGATGTTTTCGGCTTCCACTTCTTTCAAAATACCGAGAAGTTCATTGTCTGACGGATAGATTATTCCTTCTTTGTCTGGACAGAACATTGCAACAACCATGTTGGAGTCGCACATCAGCCCCTTGAATGTCTGATTGACGGCTTCTACAGGTATGGCGTCTGCAATTTGTTTCATATTCACATATTCCCATTCAATTCCGGGCATTGGCTCGTTGTCGAGGAAGTGGCGGACATATTCGTTGACATAATTGCCGTTCTGCACCTTGTCCTTCTGGGCATAGATATGATCAAGTTGCGACTTGTATTCTTGCTTGTAGCGTTCGTACTCGGAAATAGTGAATCCATATCGTGAAGCGCGGAGCATTTCGCGGTATAATGTAGATAATGCAACTTTATATCCGTTGTCTTTACATACAACAACACCGTCAAGGGCACCTTTGGTCTTTGACACAAGATAGTTTTCGTCACTTACGCTTGCTCCAAGGAATGGTGGGTTCTCCTGTAGCCTGATTTCTGTAAATCGGTCTGCAAACATACCGGATATTGCACCCTGAATGTATTTGTATAGATAATATTGAGGATTGGATTTTGCTGCATCCGGGAAACTTTCATGCTTGTACATCAGATAGATGAATGTCTGTTCCTGTTCCTTGTCCTTTTGTACGGTGACAATCGGTTCCTTGTTGTCTGGAACAGGATAGTATTCACGTTGGGCCGGATTGTCCGGCATTTTGATGTCGGCGAACATTGCCTGTATTTTCTTCTCTATCTCATCCACATCGATGTCTCCGACTACAATTACAGCTTGAAGGTCGGGACGATACCATTTGCGGTAATAGTTGCGCAGGTCTTCATGCTTGAAGTTCATCACGATGTCCATAGTTCCTATAGGCAGGCGATAAGCATATCGGCTGTCCTTGTAAAGCTCAGGAAACGCATCTTCATACATCCTTAGCATGGCACTACGGCGAAGACGCCATTCTTCATTGATGACACCACGCTCTTTGTCTATTTCTTTATCTTCAAGCAATAAATCGTGGCTCCAGTCATGAAGAATCAACAGACAAGAATCTATAGAACCGGTTCTTTCTATAGGAACATTGGTCACATTATACACTGTTTCATCAAAACTTGTGTATGCATTTAGGTTTTCACCGAACTTGACACCGATGTTCTCTAAATATTTCTTCAACTTGTCTCCAGGGAAATTTGTAGTTCCGTTAAAGCACATGTGCTCCAGAAAATGCGCCAGTCCTTTTTGATGGTCCTCTTCCTGCATAGAACCGACTTTCTGTGCGATATAGAAGTCTGCCCTGTCTTCCGGCCATTCATTATGGCGGATATAGTAAGTCAATCCATTCGGCAGTTTGCCTATACGGACATTGGGATCGAGCGGAAGCTGTTGCATTGGCTGTTCTTGTGCATTACCACTGATGACTGCAGATAATAAGATACCCACAATCATGAAAAATTGTTTTAGTTTCATTATGATAGTATTTGTTTACTTTGTTTGTTTCTTGGCTTGATCCAATGCATGCTTCTCGTAGTCCACGGTGTAATGAAGTCCACGACTTTCCTTGCGCTCCAACGCTTGTCGTGTAATCAGATAGCCTACATTGATCATGTTGCGCAATTCGCAGATGTCTTTGGTCGCTTTTACACGCTTAAACAAATCTTCAGTCTCTTCATACAGAAGATCAAGCCGCTCCCATGCGCGTCGGAGTCTCAGGTCGCTGCGTACAATACCTACGTATGTACTCATGATTTGTCCGACTTCTTTGACATCTTGTGCTATGAGAACTTTTTCCTCGTTGCTCATTGTACCTTCATCATTCCATTCTGGCACTTCCTCGTTAAAACTGTAATTATCTATTACGTTTAAGCTGTGTCTGGCTGCTGCATCGGCATATACTACCGCTTCTATCAAGGAATTTGATGCCAGACGATTGCCACCGTGAAGTCCTGTACATGAACATTCTCCCACTGCATACAAGCGTTTGATGCTTGATTGTGCATCAAGGTCAACTTTTATGCCTCCGCACATATAGTGAGCGCAAGGGGCCACGGGTATGTATTCTTTGGTTATGTCTATACCTATACTTAGGCACTTTGCATAAATGTTAGGGAAGTGATGCTTGGTCTCTTCCGGATTCTTGTGCGTTACATCAAGGCATACATGGTCGAGAGCGTGAATCTTCATCTCGTTGTCGATGGCGCGTGCCACGATATCTCTTGGTGCGAGACTGAGCCGATCGTCATACTTCTGCATGAATTCTTCTCCGTTAGGCAGGCGTAATATGCCACCATAACCTCGCATGGCTTCTGTAATGAGATAGGCAGGGTGTGTTTCTCCCGGATGGAACAATGCGGTGGGATGAAATTGGACAAATTCCATGTCCTTTATTTTGCCTTTGGCACGGTGTACCATTGCTATGCCGTCTCCTGTTGCAATGTTGGGATTGGTGGTCGTGGCATATACAGCTCCGGTTCCTCCGGTAGCCATCAATGTCACTTTGGACAGATAGGTGTCTATTTTTCCAGTGTCGGGGTTAAGCACATACGCTCCGTAGCACTCAATATCCGGTGTGCGTCGTGTAACCCTTACTCCAAGGTGATGCTGTGTAATTATTTCTACAGCAAAGTGGTTTTCAAGAATTTCTATATCGGGATTGGAGCGTATGGCTTCCATCAGTCCTCTCTGTATTTCTGCGCCGGTATCGTCTGCATGGTGTAGGATTCTAAATTCGCTGTGGCCTCCTTCACGGTGCAGATCGAATTTTCCGTCTTCTTTCTTGTCAAAGTTCACTCCCCAATCGACAAGCTCGCGGATTTGTTCCGGAGCATTTCGTACAACCTGTTCTACTGCGTCCCTGTCACTTATCCAGTCTCCGGCAATCATGGTGTCTTCAATGTGTTTGTCAAAATTATCGACGAGCATATTGGTGACGGAAGCTATTCCGCCTTGTGCTTTGGCTGTATTGGCCTCTTCAAGTGTGGTTTTACAAATAATTGCAATTTTTCCTTTTTTCGCTCTTGCAACCTTGAGAGCGTAACTCATACCGGCAACACCTGAACCGATAATGAGAAAATCAAATTTCCGTGTCATATTTTTGTCTTGGATGTACCCTGTCACTTTGTATTTCATAAGTAATGTGCACGTAATGTGTTTGTCTTTATTACCTGCTGTACACTGCTTCCGGTACATTAACCAAGTGCAAAACTAATAAAAAACCTTTGGTTACAAGTAATTTATTATGATTAAAAAAGAAAAAATCGTAACTTGCGCCAAATTTAATCGACATGAACAGAGTTTTTCAGGCGAAAATAAGTACTGGCAGTTATTTGCTTCTGACATTATTGCTTTGGGTTGCCATATATTCGATGTGGCATGTCAGTGGCGTGTTGTTGTGTCTTTCATTACTGTTGCTTGTAGTACTTATTGAACGTATGATACATACCACATATACGGTGACAACAGATGGAATGCTTGTAGTGTGTAACGGACGTTTCTCTAAATCTCTGAAAGTGTCTTTGTCGGACATTGAAAAGATAGAGCGTGTGAGCGGTATGCGGATAGGTGGAAAATCTGTTTCTTCGTGTTTGCTTCTTACATGCAAAAATGGCAAGCGGCTCCAGTTGATTCCTCGTAATGAAGAGGATTTTGTCAAGTGTATTAGCAAAAGGAGGGCGCTCCTTTGAACTTTTTCTCTTGTAACGGCTGTTTTTAGGTAAAAATCGGATATATGATGAATTTTGTTATAACATTTTTCTTTTTTCTATTTTTCGTGTTTCCCTTATCTTCGCAGGTCCGTATGGATGAAACGGACTATTGTGAAGACGATGCCGATTCTGTTGCTGTTGATTTTGCGGAACCGGATTTTTCTGTTGCCTATAGTATTGTTCCGGAAGATACGTTGCGCCCTTGGGCCGTTTGTCTCAGGGATAGGCTTGGTGTTCTTGCCGATGAGGCCGATGAAGCTTATTATACAACAGGCATATGCGTGTATGACCTTACTGGCGATTCGCTTCTTTTTGGGTATAATCAGCATAAAGCCATGCGTCCTGCTTCGACACAAAAAATTATCACTGCGATAGCTGCTTTGTCTGTTCTTGGCGCTGATCACCAATACCGGACTCGTGCTTATTATGTGGGAAATATTTCTTCCGACAGCACTTTGCATGGCGACATTTATGTTGTTGGAGATTTTGACCCGGCTTTTTCCTATTCCGATATGCAGGAACTTGCCGATGCTGTAACGGAGCTTGGGGTCAAGCGTATTGTGGGGCGTGTGTATGGAGATGTCAGCATGAAGGACAGCCTCTATTTTGGCAATGGATGGTGTTGGGACGATGCCCCTTCAGAAGTGGAGGCTTATCTTTCGCCTCTTGTTTTCAATCGCGGTTGTGCAACAGTTGAAGTGGTAGGCGGTAAACCGCAATTTTCCATACCTACAAGTTTTATGAAGTTACAGGACAGAACGGGGAGACCCGGAAATTTTAAAGTGACCCGTAATTGGATTCATGGAGGTAATACTTTTGTTGCATCCGGTAAGCCTGTGCGTAACGGCAGGAAGACAATAAGTGTGTATCGCCCTGAGCTTTATTTCCTGTGTACGCTGAGTGAGTTGTTGTGTGAAAGAGGTGTGGAATTTGTGCGTGATACAGGTAAGCCAAGAGCGGTGCCTATAGATTCGCTGTATGCATTAAAAATGCTTCCTCCTCTTTCTACTCCCTTTTATACATGCACCCGTACCATTGAGCAGATATTGCAGAGGATGATGAAGAAAAGCGACAATCTGTACGCGGAGTCTATGTTCTATCAGCTTGCGTCTGTCAATTCCGTACATTGGGCCTCATGGAAGGATGGGGCTCGTCAGGTAGAGAATGTGATACATAAAGCAGGAGGTTCGACTGCGTATGTGGAGGTTGCAGACGGAAGTGGTGTCTCTCTGTATAATTATATCAGTCCGCAGACGGAAGTTGCTATGTTGCGTTATGCTTTCAGCGATCCTGCCATTTATCGTGTGTTGCTCCCCTCATTGCCTGTTGCCGGCATGGATGGTACCTTGTCCGAACGTATGAAGAAGGGGACAGCGTATGGCAATGTGCGGGCCAAAACCGGTACTGTCAGCGGTGTTTCGTGTCTTGCCGGATATTGTACCGCCTCTAATGGAAATATTCTTGCATTCTCGATAATGAATAATGGACTGATGAAGGCTTCTACAGGAAGGCACTTCCAGGATCGGGTATGTCAGGAACTGACGAGATAGTATGGCATCTCGGAGATGGAATGTTCTGCTCTGCTGTGTGCAGCTTGTAGTCTTGTGCCTCCTGTTTATGCTGCCTTCATCTCTTTCTTTTTTTTGTAAATTCAGATGATCGGTAATTGAAATTCTTCTTTCTTTTTGACACTAAGTCCATTTGTTGCGGACGGAGTCTTATTAACATAATTAAGATTCGTTTGCATTCTGCTGATGGCTGAGATTTTGAAGCTTTATTGATAAGTAATTGATAATCAACAAAATTATGTTTTGGTGAAACTGCGCAGTTTTAGGTGCAAGAAGTATAGGTTGAGACAAAAATAGGAAATGTTGATAATCAGCAAGTTATAAAATTTATTGTCCAAGACTCCTGTTTTTCACAGCCAAAATCCATCTTTGTTTTTCATGGCATTGAAAAATCCGATT
>CAZKOB010000033.1:0-26343 GCA_964554265.1 uncultured Bacteroides sp.
CAAAGATAATAATTCTAATCGAATTTCTCAAACGATTTACTTTTGACTATAAAAACATTTTCAAGGTGAACGAAATTTATTTTCAAGGTGAACGAGTTTGAGAAAGGCCGTTTTTCGGGCTGAAATCCGGTATTGCCCAAATTGATTTCTTAAAAAATCATAACCGGATTTTCAATGCCACGAAAAAACAAAAGTGGATTCCGGCAGCGAAAAACAGGAATCTTGGATGAATAATTTTATAATTCGCTGATTATCAGTATATCCTATTTTATTCCAACCTATACCTTTTGCACCTGAAACCGCATAGTTCCTGTTGAAATAGCATTTTACTGATTATCAGTTGCTTATCAATAAAACCTCAAAAATTCAGCAATTGACAAAGTGCAAACGAACCTTAATTATGTTAATAAAGTTCCATTCGACACGGGTCGACTTGGTGTCAAAAAGAAAGAAGAAATGTCACAGAGAAAGACAGCTGCTTTTGCCGGTGTTTTCACAGACTCCTCTCATAAATCTGCGAATCCACCAGCAAAAGAAACAACAGATTTAACTTTTGAAGCGATTTTCGCGTGTCACCTGAACCGCAAACATTAGAATTATAATCTGTTGACATTTAAGCGCTTGTGTTTTTCAACGTATTTTTCGACGAAGTCAGGAAAGAACATACAACGAACTTCTCTAATATACGAAAAAGAGGGTGTGTCAAAATTCATTTTTTTGAAAAGATGAACTTATAATTTGAAATTAGAACATCCTAAAAGACTAAAGAAAGGGGCATATCATTACTCAATACAGAGCTTGATACGCCCCTATTTAAGTATTGTAGTTACAATCTGTAACTTTTGGGAGTAGTCATTTTCATTTTGACACACCCTCTTTATTGTTAGTTCTACTAAAATCAAAAGCCAGTCCTGTCCCATCTCCCCAAAGTTCCTCAAACGCACCAATACAAAGAACTATTGGTTCTCTATCCAATCATCTATAAGACGTCTCGCAATTGATATTTTATCCGGAATCTCCGGCAGATTCTGCAATGTAAACCATCCGCCACTACTCAATTCCTCATCCTGCAAATGCAACTCCCCAACATCATAATCAGCAGTAAAACCAATCATAACACCACAAGGATAAGGCCAAGGCTGACTACCAAAATACTTTATGTTTTTTATCTTGAGACTTGTCTCTTCCATCACTTCACGCTCCACGCACTGTTCCAGCGTTTCTCCTGTCTCCAGAAAACCGGCGACAAGCCCATAGAAATTACGTTTGAAGTTACGTGCATGAACAAGCAAAATCCACTCACGTCCCCCTTGTACCCTACGTATTCTTACAATTATAGCAGGTGAGACTTGCGGCCATATCTCTTTTCCACAACTTGTACATACCTTACTGATTACAGTGTTTCTGACAGTCGGAGCACCACAGCAACCGCAAAATCTGGTATTGGAGTCCCAATACAACAATTCGGAAGCCTTAGCAGCCATATCATAAATATGTCTTGGCAACAACTTGTAAGACTCACGAAGCCCAACAAAACAAAAGCCGGACAAATCCGGCTTTTCAGGTATGGAATAGGCCCGGCACAAGTGTCCGTCTATATCGGGAAGCTCTTGTACAGAAAGTTCGTCAACTCCGTACTTCAAAGGAGGATCGGCGCCAAACGGCACTTGATTATTCCGCAAATCTCCATCATTATTTATCTTCAACATCAGTTCACCCTTACAAAAAACAAACCAATATGTATTCCGGCACAAATCCTTTTTATCACACATAGTGTCAGTCCTTATAAAAATCTATATTTTCCTTAGTCAACAATTCGATTGACACATAATGATCACATTTCTGCTTAATATGCAAAACAGTAGCATTGAACAAACTTCGGAAACAATTCTTGCCCTGTGCATGAGGATGCTGGGCAACAAGAAAATCAACAGAACCATTCTTGATACACTCCACATTAGCATCCACAGCATCATAACCAAGAAGAGAAACGTGCTCATGTTCCGGCATCTCCTTGCGAAGAAAATTACCTATTATATGTATTGAAGAATTAAAAGACAAACCAAACCTTATATCAGGGTTTTCCGTAAAGAACTTATGCATAATTTCCCTCATTCCAGGCTTGTCATAGGCATATAAAATAACTTCTTTGATTTCACAGGTCGGACAATGCTCGCTGATATATTGTCTGAAACCAACTTCCCTGTTCATCTGCTGCCGAGAAGCTACACGTCCTTCACCTAAGATTTTGAATATACAAAGTTTGTCGGGATTTCCACCAGCAGCCATCAGCATAATTCTACCGGAAAACTCACCACTCTTAATGGAATCCTGTCCGTAGAATGTAATAGGCTTAAATTCAGGCCAATTGGAATCAATTAAAGCAAAAGGAATGCTCTTCTCACTAAGCTGACTTATAAACTTAGTCATTATCGTATAGTTCAGTATAGGCCCGACAATGACAGCATAAGGGTCAGAATTTACAAGGTTCTGAGCTTCAACCTTAAATGAATCGTCATTGAAAGGATCATAGCGGAAAATCTTGAATGACACCTTGAAATCATTAAAGCGCCGCACCCCTTCGATAAGTCCTTTTTCAACTCTTGCCCAATAGCTGTCAACCTCATGCATCGGCAGAATGGCAGCAAAGTTATAAGTCTTGTTACAGGCAAGGGCACTGGCATAATGATTAGGAACATAGTTAATTTCGTCCAAAACCTTTTGAACTTTCTCCAAACTCTCCTTGGATACATTAGTCCTTCCGTGTATAACCCTGTCCACAGTTCCAACCGAAACACCCGCTTTTTCGGCAATGTCTTTTATTCTGACCTTTGACTGAACTTCCATTGTATTTATACCTTGTCAATACTAATAGTTAATTGTTTTCAAATATCGTGCGAAGGTAAATAAAAATTAGGAATTGGATAAAAACACCATATAACTTTTTATATTAGCGTTTATTTTTTTACAAAATATTACAGAATATATGATGCATATAGTGAAAAAAGCAATATATTTGCATCTTCCTTAGATTTGAAAAATGGTGGTTGCATGTATCCGCCGTATACGGCCCAGACAGCATCTCACTACATTTTATAAGATTTGTAAAAACAATTAATACAAGAAGAAACCTAACTACAAACAATCAATTATGGCAAAAATTGTTACAATGGGCGAGATTATGCTCCGCCTTTCGCCGGAAGGGAATTACCGCTTCATACAGGCAGAGAAGTTTAACATCATACCAGGAGGAGGAGAAGCTAATGTCGCTATCAGTTGTTCAAACTATGGACACGATTGCTATTTCGTTTCAAAGTTGCCGAAACACGAAATCGGTCAGATTGCAGTAAATGCAATGCGTAAATATGGTGTCAATACAGACTTCATTGCACGCGGAGGCAACCGTATAGGACTTTACTATGCAGAAACAGGAGCTTCAATGCGTCCGTCAAAAGTAATATACGACCGTGCCAATTCCTCTATAGCAGAGGCCAATCCTGAAGATTTTGATTTCGACAAGATTTTTGAAGGCGTCGACTGGTTCCATTGGTCAGGCATTACTCCAGCCATCTCTGATGCAAGTGCAGAATGCCTCCGACTTGCATGTATAGCAGCCAAAAAACATGGAGTGACTGTAAGTTGTGACCTCAACTTCCGCAAAAAACTGTGGACAAGCGAAAAGGCAATATCCATCATGCGTCCGCTTATGCAGTATGTCGATGTATGTATCGGAAATGAAGAAGACGCAGAACTCTGTCTCGGTTTCAAGCCTGACGCTGACGTTGAAGGTGGAAAGACTGATGCAGCAGGATATGAAGGCATCTTCAAAGCCATGATGAAGGAATTTGGATTCAAGTATGTAGTGTCAACACTGCGCGAAAGCTTCAGTGCTACCTACAATGGATGGAAGGCACTTATCTATAACGGAAAAGAATTTTATCAGTCTAAACGATATGACATCAATCCAATTATTGACCGTGTAGGCGGAGGAGATTCATTTTCAGGCGGCTTGATCCATGGTTTACTTACTAAATCAACACAAGGCGAAGCACTTGAATTTGCTGTGGCTGCATCGGCATTGAAGCACACCATCCCCGGCGACTTCAACCACATCTCTGTTGAAGAGGTCGAGACTCTTGCCGGAGGAAATGCAAACGGACGTGTACAAAGATAAAAAAACAAATCATAAATTTCAACCGAAACTATAAAAATGGCTAAATTCGATAAATATGCCGTAATGGCAAAAATAGGCGAAACAGGAATGGTACCTGTTTTCTACCACAAAGATGCAGAAGTGGCAAAGAAAGTCATAAAAGCTTGCTACGAAGGCGGTGTACGCGCATTTGAATTTACGAATCGTGGTGACTTTGCCCATGAAGTATTCGCGGAATGTGTCAAATATGCGACTACAGAATGCCCGGAATTGGCTCTCGGTGTAGGTTCTGTTGTCGATCCTGCAACAGCAGCCCTCTACATCCAATTGGGAGCATGCTTCATTGTAGGCCCTCTGTTCAATCCGGAAATAGCTCCTATATGCAACCGTCGCCTTATACCTTATTGCCCGGGATGCGGAACAGTAAGTGAGGTAGGAAAAGCCCAAGAACTCGGATGCGACCTAACCAAAGTATTCCCTGGAGACGTATACGGCCCTGCATTCGTAAAAGGATTAAAGGCACCTATGCCGTGGTCAAAACTCATGGTTACAGGTGGTGTCGCACCAACAGAAGAAAATCTTACTGCATGGATTAAAGCAGGAGTTTATTGTGTCGGTATGGGCAGCAAACTCTTCCCTAATGACAAAGTAAAGGCTGAAGATTGGCAATACGTTACAGACATGTGTCGCGAAGCTCTCGGATATATAGCCAAAGCAAGACAAAAATAGTCTTTTAGGGAATCTCCTAAATTCTCTACATAAAAAAGAGGGTGTGTCAAAATGAAAATGACTACTCCCAAAAGTTACAGATTGTAACTGCAATACTTAAATAGGGGCGTATCAAGCTCTGTATTGAGTAATGATATGCCCCTTTCTTTAGTCTTTTAGGATGTTCTAATTTCAAATTATAAGTTCATCTTTTCAAAAAATGAATTTTGACACACCCTCTTTTCGTATATTAGAGAAGTTCGTTATATGTTCTTTCTTTCATGGTCTCCGATGAGGCTGTTCTTCATATGTCTTATTCTTCGGGTTTATTCCATAATATGGCATAAGTCTTCAATAGCAGAGTATATATGCCAATGAACCAATACTTATCACAATCCACAGAAGCACACCTTGAATCAAGGGCTTTGTTCCTACCGACTTTAACACGTCAAGCGAAAGTGATGCGCCTATGAAGAACAGGGTTATGGTAAGACATTTCTTGGAAAGAGAATTAATGAAGCTTCCTATTCCTGTTCCTATGGCTGATCCTTCCGAACCGAGCAGTGATGCATTGCTGAGAATATAAGTGTTGAATATCAATGCGAGTATGAAGAACAATATGAACATTGGCACCGGAATTTTTCGTTTTCCTGTGTTGTTGTCTTTGCGGAAAAAGAATGAGGTCAGCAAAGCCAATGGTACGATCCAGAGTGCACGTGTCAGTTTTATAGTTGTCGCTATTTCGAGAGCCTCTTCGCCGTAAGCCTGTCCTGCGCCCACAACAGAGCTTGTGTCATGTATGGCTATGGCGGCCCATGTGCCGAACTGTTGCTGGTCAAGCCCTATCCAATGCCCTATGGGAGGGAATATGAAAAGAGCAATGGCGTTAAGAATGAATATCACTCCAAGAGCTACTGACATGTCTGCTCCTTTAGCCTTGATGACTGGACCTACTGCCGCAATGGCACTTCCTCCGCATATTGCTGTTCCTGAACTGATGAGATAGGATGTGTCACGGTTCACCTTGAGCATCTTGCGTCCGATGAGCCATCCGATTATGAGTGTGCCGAATACGGAAATGATGGTAAACATCATCCCTTCTTTTCCAGATTCAAGGGATTTCTCCACATTCATGCCGAATCCCAAGCCTACAACTGAATATTGTAGCAGGTATTTGGACATTTTCTTGTTGAAGGTCGGAAATGGTTGCCCGAATATCAGAGCGAACGCAAGTCCGGTAAACAATGCGGCAGGAGGAGTGATCCATGCCGCTGCAGATTCCATGTCTGGAATATAACCTAAAATCAGGCATACAGACATGATAGCCAGAATAGCGATATAGATGTTTTTGTTGCGCTGTTCTGAAGGTGCTTTTTTTGTTGACATTTTGGTTTAATGAAAAATTGTTGTTGTAATTCCGATATATTTTTATGAAACTCTTATTTCATACATCCTAAATTATTCTGAATCTGTAGTTACGGTCTGCAATCGCAGATGCTTTTGCGTAGAGAGATGTCATTTCTAAGTGCAATTGCAGATGCGATTGTGATGATTCTAATGCGGTTGTGCCAGAAAATGCCGACAGCACTCACTGCAGAACTGCATGAAAGGTCGATTGTGGCTCTGTTCACCCGTAGACAAAGGATGGGCAGCCGAAGCTGTCGGCTGCGGATGTCTTTAGCCGTTAAGCCTTCTCCTGTCATTGCTTCCGTTCTGCTTTTACGCTTGGAAAATTCTGCGCATTGATGTGGTGTTACAGTCCGGTAAGCATTCCTGCTTCAGACCACTCTTTCAGAAGGTCGGCGACATCTGCTTTTGCTGTAGATTCGTCCACATTGTAGTTGGCGAGCAACAGCTCAACCATGTCGTCGGCCGTGAAACTCTTGCCTATGACATTTTCCCATATTAATGCAGCTGACTCATTGAGGCTTATCACCTTCGTGAAGTTTATGTTTTCCATTCCGTGTGAGATGATGATATTCTCTCCGCAGATTTTTCGTAGTTCAAATTCTTCTTTTATTTTCATGTTCAACTTCCTCTTGTTATTTTTCTTTTGATATATCTGTTTAGCAAGTCCCATTCTCCCAGCCATATTGTCCGGTATGCAGCAAGCAATATCCTTCTCAAAGGCAAAAGACCGGTCCACCATTTGGAATAGATTCTCCATATTATGCTGTCTGTGGACACGGATCTGCCCTTGCGCACAAAACCTACGGCTTTGGCACGCAAACCGTCTGTCCGGCATATTTCCGTATTCTTGATGTTGCCGTCGCCCCGGAGCCTTACATACCGGCTGTCTATATATTCTATCCTATGGAGCACATGCATGTCTTTCCTTACTTCTGCGAGTACGACATCGCCTTTCTTGTATTCTGCGGAAGCGGCAAGTACAACTATGTCGCGGCCTCCTTCCAGAAAGGGGCGCATGCTTTTTCCTTTTATGCAGATGGAGACTTTGTGACCTTCATTGACAAGTTCACATATTTGTGGTATAAGTATGGCATTAGGTATTTGTATTCGCTTCATCTGGCAATTGTTTTATAGCTGATGTAGGCTGCATCTTTGTCCGGAAGACATTTGAGTCTGAAACATGGAATGCTGGCCATAATTTCCTCTATGGTGTCACAAATTCCGCCGTATATTCTTTTGTCCCATTTTATGACAGAACAGGAAGACAGTATGGATGTGAAAGCTTCAATCGTTGTTTGTCGGCAGATGTCGTTGTGTTTTGCCTGCTCAAGTTGCAGGAAAGCACCTGCGTTGGTGCGTACATTGCGGTAACATGCCGTTTTGCCGCTCCACGGAGAGCCGTAGATGTACACCTTCCCATTGATGATACGCACTATGGGGTTGTCGTCGTTGATCAGTTCTGTGTCCGGTATGTGTTTAAGCCATAGCTGTGCATGAGTACTCTTGCCGGTTCCGCTTTTTCCAAGAAACAAGTATCCTGTGTGGGCTTTGCATACACAGGAGGCATGAATCAGCAGTGTCTTCTTGTCGGCAGAGGCAAAGGCATACATTAGCATAATGGCATTGTCAAGCCCGAATTTCCGTGCTCGTTGGTCGCCGTAGAGCGATACTTCTGCCTTTGAGAACCTTTTGTCCGTATGCATCAGACAGCATTTGTTCCCATTGGTTTCCGTAATGGCGATTTGATAATTTCCGTCGTTTGTCAGGCTTATTCTGAAGTTTGCGGCTTCACTTGCGAATGCGCCTATTTCATTCCCTCCGTATTCTTCGGCATGCCGTTTTACAGTCAGTTCAAACAATGAAGGCCCGGAATCTGTATCGGCAATGAATCCTTTGCTCGACGGTATAAGGCTTTCGTCATCCGGTTTGTCTGCAAAACGAATCTTGTACGACAGTCCGCCCACGATATATTTTTGTACACTGCTCATTCTGTTTCCTGTCGCATGTCGTTTCTCCCGTTCTCGGCACCGATGACTCCGGCCCATTGGGTCGAGAAGTATTGTTCCGCAAAATTTTCGTCTGCATATTTGTCAAGAGGCAGGAACATGGAAACTCCCCCGCATTGTTCTTTATCTATCGGCAGGCGGCCGCGTTCATATGCGCTGTACCAATAATCTGTAGCCCTTGTTGTTGTCACGGTTTCGTCAAATGCCGCTTTCCATTGCTGATATTCGCCGGGGCTTAGAGTGTTGAGCATGATGCCCTGCATGTCATAATAGTCCGGGAAATCAGCCTTGACATTCCATTCGTCATAGATGAAGTAGTTTTGTACATCCGACAGGTCTGCGCGAAGCATGTCTTCTTTGTGCTCTTTCATATATAAGGAGGTGAGCTGTGCAAGATGATCGAGTTTGCTGCAATCGACAGCTGAAATCACGATGCCGTATGTATTGTCATTGCTGTAGCTGTTGTAATATGAATTTATCATTCCGTCTGCAGCTATTTTTTCTGCGAACATCGGAACGATGAGCTTGTCATACGGAGCACCCGGAGCAGGAATTTCGGCCGGAGAACCAATGATGTATCGTGCACAGTCTTTCAGTTCAAACAGCGTTTCGACGCTTTGCATGAAACATGCGTCGAACATGATGAAATCGAATGTGGGAAATTCGGACAGGGCAGATGCCATATCTTTGATATTCATCTGACTGCCGTTGTTGGAAGTTGTGTTCTTGCCGTTGTCTATACCGAAAGACTTGCGTATGGGGCTTTTTCTTGCAGCCGCAGATGTTTGGTCTCCTGCAAATGACGACTCTATCCATCCCGACGCATGCGACCAGAACACAATACCGTAGCTGTCGGAAGGGTGTTCTGTCCTGACGTACTTCAGTACGTCCTTCAACGTGTTTGCCGATGCCGAATTGAGTTCGCTGCCGAAGCGGTATGAAGGTTGCAAGGCCGAAAAAGTCCTCTCTTTCGTCTTGTTGGTGATTGTATATATGCGCGGTTCTCTGATGTCATCGAGGTATACAACGATTTTGCTTTTGTCAGGCATTTGTCCGGCTCCTTCAAGCATTTCTTCTATGTCCGAGGTTGTATAACTGTTGAGGCTGTTTTCTGCCACCATATATACAAGCACAGTCCGTGTAGACATGTTGGTTTCAGGAAGTTGATCTTCCGTCTTGTCGTTGCATGAATGCAGCACTGCAAGGCACAACGCACATACGCACGGTACAAGTTTCATTGTTTCTCTGCTTTTTTCTCTTCTGCTGTTTCTGCCTGTTCTCCTATTACCGGCTTCTCAAACTTGAAATCATTGCTGTCGATAACAGTTAGCTTGACGTCCATGTCGTCAAGATAGCGCTTTTTCACCTTATAATATTTCTTGCTTATTTTCTGCTTGTTGTCAGAAAAGAATACACAACAAGTCTGGTTCATCAGTCCGAGATATCCCTCAAGATATTGCTTCATCTGTATGCTGAACTCAGAACGATAGTGCAGGAACTTCGTTTTCTTCTCAAGTGCGAAGTCTTTGAGTTCGACCACTTCACTGATATATATGGTAGAGTCTGCGAAAGATGTGCCTACTCCGAAAATATACACTTTCCCGTTTGCTTCTTCTTTTTTTTCTTCTTTGTCTTTGTTGCCGGCAAATGCCAGTGCACACGTTACAGTCAGCACGAAGACTGACAATAAGAATCTATATTTATTCATAATTATGATAAAATGTCCGACAGGTGCAAATTTAAGGATTTATTGCGAATTATGTACCAAATGGTGAAGAGTATTTTCCGGACCCTTATGCTTTTTGTGGAGATTGACAGATGTTTTCACGGGTTTACTTTGTGTGTGTTGATGGAGTTGGACTGATGTTTCCACAGAATTATCTCGTTGCTTTTTTGTGGAGTTTCCGGATACTTCTCTATCTGTAGGCTTGAAGTAGTTGCCGGGTGTTTGCTGATTTGTTTTTCTGACCACAGAATAAAGTTGAAAATACTGCACTGAATTTTGTAATCTGCAGTGCAGATTATAAAATCAACAGTGCAGATTGTATAATCAGCAGTGCAGTTTTTATAATCTGCACTGTAGATTATAAAAAATAGTGCGGTGATTTTGACTTTTCAGTGGGGCGATTTCATGTTTTCGGCGCAGTCTTTCCCATGTTGTTGTATTTACTTAAAGATATAGCAGCCTGTTGTTTGGATAAAAATGGTGAATGTTTTCATTTTTGTATCAATTGTTTTGTTATTAGCTGTGTATTTTATAAATTTGTGGATTAATTTTTATAACGAAAACATATAACTAATGAAAAGACACTATCTTAGTATTGCTGCATTTACAGCTGCAGTATGTACAGTCACGGCTGTCGGCATGCAATACATAATTTCTCCTGTAGAAAATAATGGGGATGCCTATGCCGTTTCTTTGTCAGAGGAGGCGGCGGACGATTCCGGTGATATTCCCCAGGTGGAAGACGTCACCTCTCAGTATGTGGTAAATGCTTCGTTTGAAAGCGATGAGCCTGAAAGTCTGGCTGCTGTGAACAACTCTGCGGACGGTCTTCGCGGATGGACACTTGGTGCTCCTGAAGGATGGACTGTGAGCGGTGCGGACGTCATCAAACTGCTTGTCTCAAAAGATTGTTATACGGACAACAATTTCGGACTGGTGACCACTGTAAGCGACGGTGATTATGCCTACTATCTCAGGATGGGGTGGGCGGAAGGTACATCGTCCGTCAGCCAGACGCTCAAGGGATTGCCGGCCGGCCGGTATAAGCTTGCTGTCGATCAGCGCAGCGGATATGCCAACAGTGCATCGTCGAGTTTCTCGCTCAATGCCGCATCGGAAAGCGTGAGCGAAATCTTCAGTCAGGGAAGTGGCGGATTTTTCGCATCACAGAAATGGACAACGAGTGAGCTTGTGTTTGAGACAAATGCCGACGGTGATGTTGTCATAAGTATAGGAGTTGACTGGAAGTCAGGTGGCAGCTGCATCATGATAGACAACGTAAGGCTTTACAAAGTTAGCGGAAGTTATGTCGAGCCGGAAGAGCCTACGGAGGCAGACGTGGCAAGTCCTACGGAAGGAGTGATAACGAACGATTTTGTGGCTGAGGCTGATATGAAGGACGACCTTCTGCAGATGCTTGCCAACTTTGCCACATATATGAAGAATGACTTCCAGCTGTGTTCTGCTCCTAACAGCATAGGAGAGGAGTGCGGATGCTTCCGGGGTGAGAACACTATGGGTGCGAACGAGCAGGGTGTACGTCCTAATGCCGACCTGTCGATGATTTGCGCCTTCCTTGTGAAGTATGCGAAAGACAAGGTTGTGCTGCCGGAAGGCGTGACATGGGATGACCTTGAGACAATGGCGCGCAAGTCTCTCGTGTTTGCATATTCCACACACAAGGCGAACAAACTCAAGGTCTGCTCCGGCAATGCCTATTGGGGCTCCACAAGCAGCAGCGACTGTGTGTGGGAGTCGTCGCTCTGGGCCATGTCGGTCGCTTATTCCGCTTATTTCCAGTGGGACAAGTTGAGCGAGGCTCAAAAGGGTTACATTAAAGCTTTGCTGAAGGCTGAATGCAACTACGAGCTTCAGCGGTCGATACCGACGGGATATGCCGGCGACACCAAGGCCGAGGAGAACGGTTGGGAGGCTGACGTGCTTGCTGTCACTCTCGGACTCTTCCCTGATGACCCTCTGGCTCCGAAATGGTTTGAGCGTCTGCGTGAATTTGCTGTAAACAGCTACTCCCATGTAAGTGACGCAGATGACAAGACGGTGATAGACCCTGAGTACGATGACAAGACTGTGGCGGACCTTTATAAAGGAAAGAATCTCTATGACGACTACACGTTGCAGAATCACAATCTGTTCCATACAAGTTACCAGAATGTGGTGATGCAGGAGCTTGGCGAGGCTGCGCTCGGACTCAAACTCTTCCAGCTTGGGCTGACCGGTGAAGAGAAGTGGAAGACAAATGCGCTGATGCACAACAATCAGAAGGTTATGGATGAAGTGCTCAACTGGCTTGCGCTTGCTGACGGAGAGCTTGCCATGCCTAACGGAAATGACTGGAGTCTCTTCCTCTACGACCAGATTACATCCTATACGACGATGGCATGCTTCCTCGGCGACCCTAATGCGCTGATGCTTGAGAATCTTGCGTACAAATATATAAAGGCAAGACAGACTACTACTGCCGACGGCTCGTGGCTGCTCAATGCCGATGTCGGTGCAAGGCGTATGGGAGTTGAGGCTCACAGAGTGATGATGACATGGCTCATGCATGAGGTTCTCTCTACTGAAAATGTCAGGCCGACAAGGTGGGATGATTTCAACAAGAAGTATTCGGATGCGAAGATTCTGACCACTCAGAACATTGTGCGTGCGGCAACTGACGACCGTTTCACTTGCTTCTCTTGGAGTACGGGACTGAAGAGCTACACAGGCTATATTGCTGCCAACAGTGCTGACAAGAATAAGATTATAGTGCCTTTCCGTGCCAACAATACCGGAAACTTCCTTGGATGGTATACTGTGGACGGAAAAGGAACGAATGCAACCCCTGTGGTGAGCGGTATCTATGAGTTGAAAGGGAACAGCTATACGATGAATGGAGAAATCAATACGAATGATGCTGCCCTCAACAACAGGTTTGCGCTTTATTCTACTCCGGGGAATGCTGTGATATATATAGATTATGTACGTGGCAATGCGAATGGAACGATTACGAAGGAGCAGGGCGGACTGATGGCTATAAGCACGGATCCGTTGATGAAGGAGATGCGTACTCTTTATTACGGAGATGAGACACAGCATAAGCAGCTCAACGGTTCGAAGCTCACAGCCATGCAGACTGACTGGGTGAATATTGACAATGCGGTGGGCATCTTGTCGAAGAGCGACAAGAGTGTGGCTTTCGGCGATCGCAGTTTGAACAACTCCATACAGACGGCCAAGATTTATCCTTCCTATTCAACTGAACGACGTGCTTTCTCAAATGGAACTGTTGTTGACAAGCGTAACATCACATATTATAGCAACATTACGGCTGATGTGACCAAGCTGATGGGGGACAAGCTGAATGTGCTTACGGATTCTGTACCGGAAGGATGGAACGGTGTCATTGCCGCCGATCCTGACGGTACAAACTATCTCTTGCTTTCCAACTTTGTGAGTGACCGGAAATGCGAGCTGAAGAATATCTGCTGCGAACTCGGTGCACCGGTATTTACGACACCTACACTCATCATCGGAGGTAGGTCTTCTGCTACTTTCATTGCTGAAATCAACCATTCTGTCAGCAATGTGCTGAAGGTGTTTGTGAAGGATGCCGACATTACGGCACTTCAGGCTGAGGGTGATTCCTGTGCTGCATATTTGCAGAATCTGCAGGGCAAGAGTGTCGCTGCACAGGTGAGCATCATCAGCGGAGGCTGTGTGGTGGAAGGAACAGTAGAGATTGGCAAAAACAGTTGCGTAAAAGTCAGCGTTGAGGGAGGCAAGCTTCGTGTCGAGGAAGCGGACATGCCCAGTACTCAGACAAAAGATCTTTACGAAGGCTATACGGACATCACGGAAGAGACACTCCTGAATGCGAGCTTTGAGGAAGATGAGACGTATGGCGACCCTACAGGCAATGTGTCTCTCGGTTCTGTCAACTATAATCCTTGCTACATCAACAAGGTGCGTGCAGCAGACTCGTCCTTCCCTAATGTGCTTCCTGTGAACGGCTGGAAATCGGGCCATGAGCTTGGCGGTTCTTCAAACTATGCGCGTATGTATTCTATGCCTTACAGCACGAGCATGTATTGTGTGAGTCCTTCCAATGTAGGCAACTATGCGGCACAATGCGGCAGTCCGCTTGTCGATGATACATGCGGTGTGCGTTGTCTTACAGTTCTGAATTCATGGACATCCGGTAACAACCGCATATTCCAGACTGTGGCTCTTCCTGCCGGTGACTATCGCTTGATTGTGGATATGAGGTATGAGTGTACCAATCAGCAGAGCAACGACGGTACGACGGTTGTGGCTTCCGGCAATGTCAACAAGTCGCTTACAGGAGTGAAAGTGGGCGATATGGCAGACTATCGTTATCCGGAGCAGAACAATACATGGGAAGTCCTGTGTTATGATTTTGCTCTCACGGAACGTGGGGAGGCAGAAATCAGCATAGGCTTCAATACGAGCAACAGTGTCGGAGCGGCCAACAACACATTATTGTATGTAGACAACGTGAGGTTGCTGGCAAAGAATACGAATATTGTCGATGCAGTGTCGGCTGTAACCGGGGCGGACCTGAATGTAGATGTGTATTCCATCGGTGGAGTGAAAATCCGCAGCAATGTTGCATCTTCGGAAGCTGTAAAGGGACTTCCGCAAGGATTCTATATTGTTGGAGGAAAGAAGATACTTGTGTATTGATGTACATGAAGTGAGTATATGGGGCGATATGCCTGTTTTGAATTGACCCCTGAAAGTCAGATGAAAGACTTTCAGGGGTCTTTTGGTTCTCTTCTGTTTCCCGATATAGCGGAGATTTTGCATCGGTGTTCTAACAGAATCTTCCTTCCTTTGCCACAGTAACCAATACTTTATCCCTATGGCACGAACGAAGCAGAAAGCTACCTTCGAGGAAGTCGTTGCCCACGGATGTAGCTTCGATGTCTGCAAGAAGGAGATAGTGGCAGCCGTCAGCGGAACGGATATCGAGTCCGAGACCCGAACGTTCCGGTTGACAATGAGAACATTGACAGAACTGAAAGAATGGCTATTGGCATTAGGCGTAACCCATGTGGACATGGAAAGTACAGGCGTGTACGGAGGCCGGTGATGAACATTCTTGGAACATAGACGTTTATTCGGTCACTTACGCGAGTTCGCTTTAAGAAAGCCTTATAAAGTGGGTAATCTTGCAAGTTTTTGTATTTGGAATCGTTATAGTGTCATCAAAAAAAATTCTCGTCGCAGCTTCTTGTCGTAAAATTGCAGTTTTTTTTGACAATCTGAAAATGTTAAAAACAAGGCCTCGCAAAATCGCGTAAAATCGGCCAAACCTTACCGAAGTTCCATTTGTGCGATTCTAAGGCCGTTTTCAGGCCTTGATTTTCAAATGTAAAAATAATATAATTTGTGTCTGGAAAAGATACTTTTATTCACATTTGCGCGTGCCTTGTCTGAAAGAAAAGTACACGGAAGACCAAATTTCAAGGTGAACAAATTTTTTTTAAAAGGCACTTTAAAAACATTTTCAAGGTGAACGAAATTTATTTTCAAGGTGAACGAGTTTGAAGAAGTCCGTTTTTCGAGTTGAAATTTGATGTTGTCAGGATTGATTTCTAAAAAAATCCAAATCGGATTTTTCAATGCCACGAAAAAACAAAGACGGATTCCGGCAGTGAAAAACAGGAATCTTGGACAAGTATTTTTATAACTTACTGATTATCAGTATATCCTATTTCTGTTCCTACTTGTGTCTTTTGCACCTAAAACTGCATTGTTTTACTAAAATGGTATTTCGTTGATTATCAATTGTTTATCAATGGAATTTCAAAAATTCAACAGCCGGTTAAATGTAAATGAATCTTAATTGTGTTAATAAGACTCGGTCTGCTACAGGTGGAGTTGGTGTCAAAAAGAAAGAAGAAATGTCTCTGAAAAAGACAGTAGCTTACAACCATAAGAATTACAAGAGAAGTCTGTGGATACACCGGCAAAACTTGCAAGATTACCAACTTTTACGCTTTGCGTCCACCCTAAATCACCCTCCTTTTATGATAATCGGCTGATTATCAAGGATGGTTGATTTCTGCCATCAAAAAGTGACGAAGTCAGGAAATAGAAAGGCCATAAGGAGGCTTGGATGATTGTAGCTCTCCTTATGACCTTAAATTATCCATGTTCAGCAATTGCAGCCGGACGAACAGTAAATTTTGGGGAAGATAAAGTTTGTCATACACAATTTGTTTCTGTCGGCCGACTCTTGTTGCTCTTCAGTTCTTCAGCAAGAAAGGTGGCGGTAAATCCTTTATCGCTTGCTGCGACAACTTCGGGGGTGCCGGCGACTACCAGATTGCCGCCTCCATTGCCTCCATCAGGCCCCATGTCGATAATATAGTCTGCCATTTTTATGACATCCAGATTATGTTCTATGACAATGACTGTATTTCCTTTTTCGACAAGTCTGTTCAACACATTCATAAGAACTCTTATATCTTCAAAATGAAGTCCTGTTGTCGGTTCATCAAGAATATACAGCGTATGTCCGGTATCCTTCTTGCTCAGTTCTGTAGCTAACTTGACGCGCTGGCTTTCACCTCCGGAAAGGGTGGTGGATGGTTGCCCAAGCTTTATATACCCGAGTCCTACATCCTGTAAAACTTTTATTTTGTTCAATATAGCAGGTTGATTCTCAAAGAAATCTACAGCCTGATCAATGGTCATGTCAAGAACATCGGCTATGGATTTGCCTTTGAAACGGACTTCGAGTGTTTCCCTGTTGTAGCGTTTGCCATGACAAGTCTCACAAGGAACAAGGACGTCAGGAAGAAAATTCATGACTATGGTTTTATAGCCGTTCCCTCCACATGTCTCACAACGTCCCCCTGCTACATTAAACGAAAATCTGCCGGGTTTGTATCCTCTCATCTTTGCCTCCGGCATATCGACAAAGAGCGAACGAATGTCGGAGAAAACACCTGTATAAGTGGCAGGATTGGAACGCGGAGTCCGTCCGAGGGGACTCTGGTCTACATTGACAATCTTATCTATATTCTCCATGCCTTCTATGCTGTCGTAGGGGAGAGGTTCTTTGAGGGAACGATAGAAATGCTGGCTAAGTATGGGTTGGAGGGTTTCGTTTATAAGTGTGGATTTGCCGCTTCCGCTGACTCCCGTGACACAGACGAGAAGGCCAAGTGGAAATTCAACATTGACGTTGCGCAGATTATTGCCTTTGGCACCATGTATGGTGATGGATTTGCCGTTGCCGCTTCTGCGCTTGGCGGGAATCTCTATGGACATATCGCCGTTAAGATATTTTGCAGTCAGTGTGCCTGTTTTCAGCATCTCTTCCGGTGTGCCTTGAAAAACAACATTGCCTCCCAATTTGCCGGCCTTAGGCCCCATGTCGACAATATAGTCGGCATTCAGCATCATGTCTTTGTCATGCTCCACGACGATGACTGTGTTACCTTCGTCGCGGAGATCTTTCAGTGAATTGATGAGACGGACATTGTCGCGTTGGTGCAGTCCTATACTTGGTTCGTCAAGAATATAGAGAACATTCACAAGCTTGGAACCGATCTGTGTGGCAAGACGTATACGTTGGCTTTCACCTCCGGAAAGGCTGACAGATGTTCGGTTCAATGAAAGATAATCAAGTCCGACATCCAAAAGAAACTTGAGCCTTGATCGTATTTCCTTTATGATTTCGGAGGCAATCTTACGCTGCTTGTTGTTAAGCCTGCTCTCGACACTGTCTATCCACGAATACAACTCTTTCAAATCCATAGATGAGAGTTCAAGGATGTTTTTTCCGGCAATTTTGTAATGCAGTGCTTCTTTATTCAAGCGTGCCCCTTTGCATTCGGGACATACGGTTTCTTTGTCAAAGGATTCGGCCCACTTCTGTGCAGATGTGGATGTTTCAGATTCGCATAATTGCTTGATGTACTTTACCAGACCCTCGTACTCTGTGAAGAAATCGCTGCTTGTTTTCACGAGTGAGGCCTTGATGCATATTCTCTCATCAGAACCGTATATGATGTCATGTATGGCATCTTCCGGAACATCTTTCAGAGGTGTTTTTATATTGCAGTCATATTTTTCAAGCAGAGACTCTATCTGCCAGAAAATCATCGCGTTCCGGTACTTGCCGAGAGGGGCGAGTCCGCCATTATGTACAGAAAGGGAACGATCAGGGATGATCTTGTCTTCGTCGATTAGACTTACCTTGCCAAGTCCTTTGCACATAGGACATGCCCCTTGCGGAGAATTAAAAGAGAAGTTGTTCGGAGCAGGGTCGTGGTAACATATTCCGGTTGTCGGACACATCAGACGCTTTGAATAGTGACGCAATTCATTGTTGTCCTTATTAAAAATCATGATAAGCCCTTCACCCATTTGCATGGCTGTGGTCACACTTCTGCACAGCCGCTCGGAATCCTTGGAGTCGACAGCTAACTTGTCTATGACAACTTCTATATCGTGTGTCTTGTATCTGTCGATTTTCATTCCGGGAAGAATGTCGACAATTTGTCCGTCTACACGTGCATATAAATAACCTTTTCGTCTTATAGCTTCAAACAATTCCCTGTAATGGCCTTTTCTGCTTCGGACGACGGGAGCGAGAATGAAAATTTTTTTTCCGTTGTATTCACGAAGAATCAAATCCAGTACCTGCTCTTCTGTATATTTCACCATCATTTCGCCTGTGGCATTGCTGTATGCAATAGCGGCTCGTGCGAATAACAAACGCATATAGTCATAAATTTCGGTCACGGTACCGACTGTGGAACGAGGATTCTTGTTTGTTGTCTTTTGTTCTATGCTGATGACAGGACTGAGACCTGTGATCTTATCAACGTCGGGACGTTCCATGCCACCTAAGAAATTGCGGACGTATGCAGAGAATGTTTCAATGTATCTGCGTTGGCCTTCAGCGAAAATAGTGTCGAATGCAAGTGAAGACTTGCCACTTCCGCTAAGTCCGGTTATAACAGTCAGGCTTTCACGCGGAATCGTGACATCCACATTCTTGAGATTGTGGACACGCGCTCCCATAATATCAATTTTGCCTTTATTTCCATTTCCCATATTTTTGTCTTTTTACCTTGAAAAGAAAATTACAGCTCTACCATAAAATACCATTGTTATTCTGTACTGGTATTTTCGGTTTCATTAAATCCTTTGAGTACATTAATGGCCTTTTTGATTTTATACTCAACTCCGTCGCTGCCTGTCGCATTGATATTTATAAAATATACTCCATCTTTGACAAACTTTCCGCCTTGAGTTCCATCCCAGCCATTGTCCACATTGTTCAAGTTCATACTATATAGCTTTTTGCCCCATCTGTTGAATATGGAGGCTTCAAGCTTTACGATAGACTTGTATTTTATGTTGAGAACATCGTTTATGCCGTCGCCATTGGGTGAGAACCCATCGGGACACGACAACTCAGATTCACTGATGACAATGGTAAAAACCTCAGATTCATACTCAATCTTGTTCCCGTCGTTGCCGGTAAATGTAACATAAAGCTTGATGCCATAGCTGCCGGATTCTGTCAATGTATAAGATGTGTTTTCTTCATATCTAGTAAGTATAGGAGAGTCTTCTCCTGTTTGTGATTTGAAGAACTTCCATTCGCAAGTATAGGTATATCCATCGGCTTCGGATATATTCGACTGGCATGTAAGCTCAAGAGGGGCTTGTGTCGTCTGCGATTCTCCTTCCTTCATTTCTACATCAGCTTCATCGTCTGTGGAATAGAAACTTATGACAGGTGATGCGCTTTGTGACCATGCGGTGCTGTTTGCCATGAACACACAGGCAAGCAGCATACATCTGGACAGTTTTATCATAATGTTCAGTTGATTAATTTCTGCAAATTTAATCATTCGGTATGATAAAAACAGATTATTTTTCTTGAATTTGTCATTGAGGAGCTGTAAATGATAAGCCTATTTGGATTTTTTACTAATTTTGTAACTTGAAAATAGTTACATATGTGGATTATGAACACCGGAAGTATAAAAAGAATATTTTTCGCAGCTTTGATATCACTGGTATTTTCAAAGGTATCGGCACAGCAGAAGGAACAAAGTTTCGTACATGAAGTGAAAGTTGGTGAAACTCTGTATGGGATATGTCAGATGTATGGAGTTTCCATCAGTGCTGTCAAAGAGCTCAACCCTGGTTTGGGAGAGGTCATAATGACAGGGCAAAAGCTGACAGTTCCTCAGCCGGAACATGGTATGCAGCATCATACCATTCATGCAGGCGAAACTCTTTATTATATTACGAAGAAATATGGTGTTACTGCACAGGAATTGTGCAATGCAAATCCTGGGTTGAGCGCCACAAACTTCAAGGCGGGAGAAGTCATAGTTATTCCTAATAAAGCAAATACTGCTTCCGATACGGAGAACATAGCAGCTCCGAAGCAGAAGGAAGGATGTAAACAAATGTATTGTGTACAAAAAAAAGAAACGATACACAGTATCGCTCAGAAGTTTGGAATAACGGAAAGAGAATTGTTGGCTGCAAATCCGACTCTCAAGAATGCTAAGATAAAAAAGAACCAATATTTGTGTATCCCTTATTCGGCTTCGGATGTTGAACCCGAACCCAAGGCAGAGGAAGTTTTTAAGCAGCTGGAGCCGAAGATGAAGAAATTCAAGAGTGTGAAGGCCGCACTTATTTTGCCGTTCAATCTGGATAATGAAAACATGTCTTCTGAAAATATGAAGATGCTTGATTTTTATGAAGGTTTTCTGCTTGCTGTAGACTCGTTGAAGACATGTGGCATGTCGGTGGATCTGTATGTATATGATGAAAAGGGAGGAAGCGCGTCTGTGATAAACGATATTCTGTCCCAACCGATGATGAAATATGTAAATATGATAATTGGGCCTGTTAAGCCTGAACACATTTCTATGGTTTCCGATTTTGCGGAAAAAAATGAGATTTGCCAGATCGTACCTTTCTCCTCAAAAGATTTTATCGTCAACAATCAGAAGAATGTATTTCAGATAAATGCTCCTCAAAGCTACATATATAATAAGGTATATGCTTCTTTTATCGAGAAGAATGCCAATTCCCATATTGTATTTGTGGGTATGAATGAAAAAAGCGACAAGGTTGACTATATTGTCGGGTTCAAGAATGCACTTGAAGCCAAGGGTATATCTTATAAGCGTATAAATTTTACAGACATAAACAGCTTGGCTGATGTGGTGAGCCGTGGCAAGAAAAATATACTGATTCCTTCATCGGGTAGCCAGAATGCGTTTGAGACGCTTGTGCAGAGATTGAATGCAATGGATAATATCGGTTCTTTTGATATAACCATGTTCGGCTATCCTGAATGGCAGACTTTTGCCACGAAAAACAAGAAGAGTATGGCGAAGTATCAATGTTCTTTTTTCGCATCTTTCTACAATGATGCTTCTTCTTCACGTAGTGTACAGTTTGATCGTAAATTTAGCAGATGGTTCAATCGTAACCAATATAATTCTTATCCTAAATATGGAATGTTGGGATATGATGTGGCTGCGTTTTTTATAAAAGGAATGAATGATTTCGGTACATCATTCGTATTTAAAACAAGTGATGTGAAATATACTTCAATACAGAATCCGTTCGACTTTTCGCGTAAGAACAATTGGAGTGGTTTTGTTAACAATAGCGTGAGAGTGATAAGATACAAGTCTGACGGGTCTGTCACTGTTCGTTCTTTCTAATATTCATTCAATTAAAGACTAATGGCAATTTCTTGCAAAAACATATATGTGGCATTGTTGCTACTGTTCTCAACCAATAATGCTTCGGCACAGGTGGGAGAGCATCGTTCTGATTTTTCTGTAGGCTTCAATGCTGGGTATTTGATGAATAAGATGGACTTTCAGCCGTCTATAAAACAAACTTATAAGGGTGCTCCTACATTGGGCTTTTCTATGCGCTATGTCTGTGAAAAATATTTCTCAAGTATTTGCGCTGTACAAATAGAAGTTGATTATGCAAATCTTGGCTGGAAGGAAGTAATAGAGGATGGAACATTGAATACTTACACTCGTTCTCTTAACTATGTGCAGATTCCTCTCCTCATGCAGATGGGGTGGGGACGCGAACGTCGGGGAATGAAGTTTCTGTTTGAAGCCGGACCGCAAATAGGACTGTACATTGGTGGTACAGAGAAAAAAGGAGGAGGCTTGTGGGATATAAGCCATCGCCCGAATAATGTAACACATCAGTATGGAAAGAATCCTGACAATGTTTTTGACTATGGGATAACAGCCGGATTTGGACTTGAGCTGTCTACAGGCATAGGTCACTTTTTACTTGAAGGACGTTATTATTATGGACTCGGAGACGTGTTCGATAATAGCAAGAAGGGATTTTTTGGACGTTCGGCCAATCAGACCATTGTTGCTAAGTTGACCTATTTGTTCGACATAACAAAAATCAAAGGTCTTCAGTGATACATATGCATTATATTCATTGTTTTTAGCCATAATATGTATTTTGATTATTGGCTATTGCTCTTTGAGTAAAAATTATTAAGTTTGCAGAAACTAATTACGAATATTTATGATAAAGGAAGGATTAACCTATACAAGCAGAACCACTGTTGCTGAAATACATACTGCAAGGAATATTGGTTCCGGGGATTTGGATGTACTTGCAACTCCTATGATGATGGCGCTTATGGAAAATGCGGCAATGCTTGCCGTTTCTTCTGAACTTCCTCTGGGCGCGACGACTGTCGGCGGATATATTGAATCTTCACATCTTAAACCTTCTGTGGTGGGAACTGTTATTGAAGCAACGGCAACCCTTGTTAAAATAGAAGGGAAAAAACTTTTTTTTGACGTTGTGGCAATGCAGGGAGATGTTGTAATTGGAAAAGGTACTCATTTACGCTTTATTGTTGACAGAGAGAATTTCATGTCGAAACTATAACCAAACAAGGAGAAAATATCAAATTAATGTTAATCAAAAATCTTAAGCACTAAATTTTATGACAATCAACAGCAGAAATGCATTTGTAGCATCTTTGATTGCCACATCTATGGCAACAAATGTAAATGCGTCGTCAGGTGGTAAAGCAACACAAAATGCTCCGGAAAGCGATGAGAAGGTGGCATATTTGTTTACTTATTTTACAGGTAATGCTCCTGAGGAGGAGCAAATATGTTATGCTCTCAGTGATGACGGATATAATTTTACTCCATTGAATCATGGCAATCCGGTCATTAAGAGCGATAGCATTGCATTGACAGGATGTGTCCGCGACCCTCACATACTGCGCTGTCAAGACGGAAAGACTTTTTATATGGTTGTGACAGATATGAAGTCGAGTCTCGGTTGGAGCAGCAATAGAGGCATGGTCTTGTTGAAAAGTACAGACCTTATAAATTGGCAGCACAGCACTGTACATTTCCCGACGAAATATCCTAAGACATGGGGTAATGTTATACGTGTATGGGCTCCGGAGACAATATATGACAATAAGACCGGGAAATACATGGTGTTCTATTCTCTGCGTACAAGTGATGACGACAGTTTTGACCGTATCTATTATTCTTATGTCAATGATGATTTTACAGATCTTGTCGGTGAACCAATCTACATGTTTGATAATGGTAATGCTACTATTGACGGTGACATTGTTTATAATGATAAAGATCAGTTGTATCATTTGTTTTATAAAAGTGAAAGCGGACGAGGAATCTTTCAGGCAACGGCCAAGCAGCTTACGGCTGAAAAAGGCAAGCCACTTGGTAGTCAGTGGACAATGATTCCTGGAAATGTTGAGCAGACCCAGGAGAATGTTGAAGGGGTAGGAGTGTGCAAGAGTCTTGACGGAAATTCGTGGATTATCATGTACGACTGCTATTTGAACGGACACTATCAGTATTGTAAGAGTGAAGATCTAAAGACTTTTGAGTTTGTGCAGAATACAAAGACAGAAGGTAAATTCACTCCTCGTCATGGAACAATCATTCCTATAACTCAGGCGGAGAAAGACCGTTTGATAAAGGAATTTGGAAACTATAACAATCCTATATTGCCGGGATACCATGCAGACCCAGAGGTGCTTTATTCCAACAAGACCGGAAAATTCTACATTTATTCTACTACCGACGGATATAAGCATTGGGGAGGCTGGAAGTTTAATGTGTTCAGTTCTGATAATCTGATTGATTGGACAGACGAAGGTACAATGCTTGATGTCAAGAGTGATCAGGTGAAATGGGCTAAAGGCAGTGCATGGGCGCCATGTATTGAAGAGAAGAAGCAGAAGGACGGAAGTTACAAATATTACTTCTATTATAGTGCTGATGCTGGCAAACGTAAGGAAATAGGAGTGACTGTTGCCGATTCTCCTACAGGACCGTTCACTGATTTTGGCAAACCGATTATCAGCGATTCTCCGGTCGGACGTGGCCAACAGATAGATGTAGACGTGTTCACGGATCCTAAAAGTGGAAAAAGCTACATTTATTGGGGCAACGGATATATGGCCGGTGCAGAACTTAATGATGATATGACAAGTCTGAAGGAAAGCACAATTACTGTAATGACGCCGGAAGGCGGAACACTGAAAGATTATGCTTATCGTGAGGCTCCATACGTGTTCTATCGTAAAGGTGTTTATTATTTCCTGTGGTCTGTTGATGATACGGGTTCTCCTAACTATCACGTTGCTTATGGCACCGGCAAGTCGCCGCTTGGTCCTATTACTGTGGCAAAAGAGCCTATTGTGATCAGACAGGATCCTGAAAACAAAATATATGGAACGGCGCATAATTCTGTTCTCCAGATTCCGGGGAAAGATCAGTGGTATATTGTCTATCACCGTATAAACAAACACCATATAGAGCGTGTGATGGGACCGGGAACACACCGCGAGGTATGTATTGATGCGCTTACATTTGATAAGAAAGGCAATATAATAGAAGTAAAGCCTACACTTGACGGACCTGCTCCTGTTCAGATGAAGAAAAAGAAATAAGATAAAATCGTTTAATTTTTGATAAGTCAAGAGTTAGGAGCTTTTCCTTTGATAGTCAGGGGCAACCTCTTAGCTCTTGTTTTTTTAGTTTGGTAAAATACATATTGCAAATATTGTCACGAATTGTTGATGCAAAAAATGGGTTTATATGACAGATACAGTAATTTTTGACCTTGATGGCACCCTTTTGGATACACTCGATGATCTTCATGCCAGTGTGAATTATGCGCTTGCATATTATGGTCTTCCTTTGCGCACTCGACAGGAAATCCGTCGGTTTCTTGGCAATGGCATTCGTGTCCTTGTGGAATCATCTGTTCCGGAAGGGACAGATGAAGTGGTTTTCAATCATGTTTTCAACTGTTTCCGCCGTTATTATTTAAACCACAGTCTTGACAAGACAGCACCATATAATGGCATAATTCCCATGTTGGAAAAATGTAAGATACTTGGATATAAGACGGCTATAGTAAGCAATAAACTTGATCCTGCTGTCAAAGATTTGTATAATCGTTTCTTTTCTGATGTAATAGATGTTGCATTGGGAGAAACAACCGGTATATGCCGCAAACCTGCTCCGGATATGGTCTACAAAGCTTTGGACACACTTGAAAGTACAGTTGACTCATCTGTGTATGTAGGGGACAGTGAGGTTGATATGGAAACGGCACAAAGAGCGAATATGAGGTGCATTTCTGTCAGTTGGGGATTCCGAGATAAAAAATTCCTTATGGAGACCGGATCCAACACTATAATAGACTATCCGGAAGAGTTGTTTGAGCATTTATAGATTCTGACATATAGCATTCAGTTTCACCTTTTCCTAAAAGAAGAGAAAAAAATCCCTGACTTCGGAGAAGAAAAATGTACTAAAGCTTGCAAGATTACTAACTTCTTACAGGACTTTCTTAAACCGAACTCGTGTCGTAGATAATCATATTTTTATTCGTTTTTAAGTGACGAAGTCAGGTGCAGATATATACTTTTTTCAGTCCGACTATCGCGCTGCAACAAGGTTGAAGTCCTCATAAATCAGCTTGGTCATCCCCATCGTCACACCATCTGTTTGTCATAAATTAACGTGAGTTCGATATAATGTAACCATTCAGCCAAAACATTTGTTGATTTTCAGCCACTTACAACAATCACAATCTATATAATTTCATAAAATATTGTTTTTTTCGTTGTTGATTTATCATATTACTTTACTAAGTTATTGATTATCAATTATTGGCATATCAGCCTTTGGCTGAATAGTTACGATATAATTCAAGGTAGTGTTTCAAATTCAAAACAGATTTAGTTGCCTGTCATT
>CAZKOB010000034.1:0-25984 GCA_964554265.1 uncultured Bacteroides sp.
CCATGCAAGCAACATGAACACAAGTCCTTCTATTACAAGAGCACGTATTTCTGTCGCCACATATTCCATGCTCACGCCTTCGACCATGATTTTACGCGAAGCGGATATAAACCATTTGGCCGGAACGATATTTGACACAATCTGTGCGGCAGTCGGCATCGATAGTGGCATGGTGGTTCTCGCCAAAGGCGAAAGCCGTCTTTACGCCATCAATACCACGAAGGTCGGCGAGAAGCCGATGCATCTTGTCGGAACGGAGGGAGCAAAGATTCTGCGTATATGCCCGAATGATGTTTCCCGGCGTGTCGATAGTAAGGAACTGTCCGTTCTGTATGAGTGCGATACGGTCACATTGCACCGCCTCGTCCATATACGGGGTGGATACCACGATGCTCAGCCTGAAATTCGTTTTCAGTTTCTGCAACATCTCCCAAAATTCCTTACGGCTTACCGGATCGACACCCGTTGTAGGCTCATCGAGAAACAGTACATGGTGCGCGTGTATCAACGCACACGACAATGCGAGTTTCTGCTTCATACCCCCTGAAAGCTTACCCGCCTTACGCTTTTTGAACGGCTCTATCTGCCGGTATATATCCTCTACCAGATGATAGTTCTCTTCGATTGTGGTGTTGAATACGGTGGCAAAGAACGACAGGTTTTCCTCTACGGTCAGATCCGGATACAGAGAGAACCGTCCGGGCATGTATCCGATGTGTCGACGTATCTTCTTGTAATCTTTCAGCACGTCCATGCCATCAACTGTAGCCTTGCCGGAATCGGCAAGGAGCAGCGTCGTGAGGATACGGAACAGAGAGGTCTTGCCAGCTCCGTCGGGACCAATCAGTCCGAAGATTTCACCTTCCATGACATCGAAGGAAACTCCTTTCAGAGCTTGTACCCTTCCTTTGTCGTAGGACATCCTGAGATTTTCCACACTTACTATAGCCATATCCCACTATATTTATAATTTTACATCCCCGTACATTCCCCGTTTGATAAGTCCGTCGTTCCGAACTGTTATTTTTATGGCATAGACAAGATTCGAGCGTTCATCGCGGGTCTGGATTGTCTTGGGTGTAAACTCAGCCTCGCTGCTTATCCATGAAACGCTACCCTCATACTCCTTGCGCCCATTTGCCCCCTGATCGGCATAGACCTTTACTTTCTGCCCGATTTTAAGATTGGTCAACAGGTCGGCTGTTATATAGGTCCGCAACTTCATCTCCGATACATCGGCGACCTTGAACAAAGCACGTCCCGGTACTGCCAATTCGCCTGTTTCAGCGTATTTGGATAAAATAACACCATTGATAGGGGATGTTATCACAGCCTGCTGCATCATGTCGTCAACCTGTCCGATCTGTGCATCGAAACCGGCGGATTGTCCATCGATGCTCCGGTTGGCGGTGGACACCTGCTCGTCTGTCGCTGCAAGCTGTTTCTGCAGCGTGGCGATCTGATAACCGATGTCATCGACCTGCTTTTGCGTTGCCGCGCCGTCTTTGAGCAAAGCCTTGAAACGCGCCTGCTCCGACTGGAGATTGGCTATCTGCTGACGCAGGGAGGCTACCTGCTGTGCGGTGTTCAGCTTGCGACTTGTAGCGGCGTCTTTACCGGCGCGGAGTTGTTGCTTTTTCAACGCGAGTTGTGTCATATCAAGTTCGCCCAGAGGCCGGTTCGCTTTCACGGTTTGTCCTTCTTCCACGTTAAGGAACTTGATTTCCCCTGTTCCTCTGGCTGACACAATGACTTCTGTCGTTTCAAATACTCCCGATGCGTCGTAATCGACATCTTTGTTTCCACAGGCTGTGAGCATCATTGCCGAAACTACCGACATAAGGATTATCACTTTTTTCATATCTGTTGTTATTTAATTGTTCATAGTGTATTTCAAATCGTAACTCTCTTTCAGCATCAGTATGGTATGGGTTGAGAGGTCTATGCGCGACCGGTTTTCACGGGTTATCTCCTGCAATAGATTGTCAGTATCGATGATGCCATGTTCAAGCCGTGATTCCGCGGAACGGCGTACATCGCCACGCAGGGCCACTATCTCACGGTCATCCATTATCATCTGTCGGTATTTGGCTATTCCATCGGTTTGTTGGATTTCGATCAGATGATTGTTGAACAGGAATGATTTTACCATGATTGGCATAATATACAAGGAGAGCATTCCGGTCAATAAAAACATCATCTTTCATGCGGGAGAAGAAGACTGGCGTGAAACTTTAAGGCTTGCCAATATCCTTTGGGACACAGCCCGACGCATTCCGTTCCGGCAAGAAACGGTGAAGTATCTCATTTCCTCGATAATCAGCGAAATTCAGTACATAAACCGTGTAGAACAGGAGTTGCATCCGACCAAAAGGAGAAGCCGTCAGGAAGAAATATTCAACAAATTCAAAAAACTTGTAAATGAGAATTGTTGTAAGTACAGAAACATTCCGTTTTATGCGGATAAACTTTCCCTCACGCCACACTATCTGTCCACTCTGATATCGAAAGTCAGCGGCCGGAGCGTGATGTATTGGATTAACCGTGCCACACTCGTACAAGCCAAAATATTACTAAAAAATAAAGATATGCTTGTTTATGAGGTCGCGGAACGGCTCAACTTCCCGAGTCAATCGGCCTTCGGCTTGTTCTTCAAAAGAGAAACCGGTATGTCACCGAGTGAATACCAAAAAGCAGATTGAATTTATACATATCTTATCACTCCAAATTCCGGAAGAGCCATTTTTTTGACAATCTGAAATGTTAAAAATCAAGGCTCGCAGAATCGCATAAAATCGTCCGAACCTTGCCGAAGTTCCATTTGTGCGATTCTGAGGCTGTTTTCGGGCCTTGAATCCTCAATGTAAAAATAATACAATTTTAGCCTCAAAAAAATACGTTTATTCACATTTGCGTGTATCTTTCCTGAAAAAAGAGTACGCTGGAAATAAATTTTCAAGGTGAATCAAATTTGTTTAAAAGGCACTTTAAAAACATTTTCAAGGTGAAAGAAATTTTTTTTCAAGGTGAACGAGTTTAAGAAGGTCCGTTTTTCGGGCTGAAATTGGATATTGTCCCAATTGATTTCTTAAAAAATCAAAATCTGATTTTTCAATGCCACGAAAAACAAAGACGGATTCCAGTGGCGAAAAACGAGAATCCTGGATAAAGAATTTTATAACTCGCTGATTATCAATACATCCTATTTTATCTCCTACCTATACTTCCTGCACCTGAAACCGTATCGTTCTTATCGAAATAGTATTTTATTGATTATCAGTTGTTTATCAATAAATATTCAAAAAAACAGCTATCAATCGGATGTAAACGAATCTTAATTATGTTAATAAGAACGCCGTTCGCTATGGTGGACTTGGTGTCAAAAAGAAAGAAGAATTGTTCCTTAGAAAGTCAGTTGCTTTTGCCGGTGTATTCACAGACTTTTTACAGGACTTTCTTAAACCGAACTCGCATATATATAAGATAAGAATGGACGTATAAAGGGCAATTGGAAGAGGAAAGATTAGTCGAGTTCAAGACGCAAATAATACATTTTTTGAATTTTTTTCCGAGATCTTTTATGTTTGACATAAAATAGTATATCTTTGTATTATTTGCTTCCGGTGGCCTCTGATTCACTAAGCTATCGTTTTTTTATATCTATCGACTCACCCTTCCTTTGTCGTCATAGAACTTTGCTTCTTATAATTTGGTGCTGAGATTCGATTTTATTATATCTGTCAGGTGGCACTGTTTTCAATACAAATGGTGCTGTAATAAAGTGCAACCGGATTTACAAACTTCAGAAGATATCGCCAGAGTTATTGGCATTAACAAACAAGATTTATAACTCCTACAAAAATATGTCAGAAGTGAAAAAACAAAGGGCTGAAAGAAACAGAACTCTTACTGTTTCAAATGAAGAGATTCCTTCTTTGGAAAAATTTATCAGATCCATTGATAACCTCAAATCTGATTTTCATGACAATATAATCGTTAATGCAGATATTTTCGACTGCTTGGATTTGGTTCCGAATGAATACTTTGACTTGATCATTATAGACCCTCCTTACAATTTGGACAAGGATTTTCATGGCCAAAAGTTTTCTGCCATGAAATCCGATTCATACGAAGACTATCTTAGAAGTTGGTTCTATAGAGTATGCGACAAGCTGAAGGAAAATGGTTCTCTTTATATGTGTGGTGACTGGAAATGTACTTCTTCAATGCAGCGAGTCATTGAAGAAAAACTGACTGTCATCAATCGCATTTCCTGGCAAAGAGAAAAAGGGCGAGGTGCAAAATCGAACTGGAAAAATTGCATGGAAGATATTTGGTTTGCAGTTAAAAATCCCCAAAACTATTACTTTGATGTAAATTCAGTTATGATGAAACGCAAAGTTATCGCACCATATAAAGTAGATGGAAAGCCTAAAGATTGGAAAGAAACAAATTCCGGCAATTTTAGAATAACTTATCCGTCAAATTTTTGGGATGACATCAGTATTCCTTTTTGGTCTATGCCGGAAAATACGGATCATCCTACACAAAAGCCTGAAAAACTTTATGCGAAGTTGGTTCTTGCTTCCTCAAAGCCGGGAGACAAGATTTTTGATCCTTTTTTGGGTAGCGGAACAGCGGCCGTTGTCGCTCAAAAACTCGGAAGAAGTTATTGTGGAATAGAGATTAATAAAGAGTATTGTCTTTGGGCTGTAAAACGTCTTGTTAATGCGGATTCAGACAATACCATACAGGGGTATGCAGACGGTGTATTTTGGGAACGCAATTCTTCGGGCGACCAAAAGGCCGCTAAATCTTCAAAACCCGCTCAAAAGCTCGAAAACATTTGATGTAAATAACAAAAGAAAAAGTCAGCGGCTTTTGCCTGTGGATTCACAGACTCCTCCTGTAATTCTAAGCAGATGTATTCACAGACTTACAACCATAAGAATTATGAGAGGAGTATGTGGATACATCAGCAAAAAAACGACTGAATATGTTTTTGATTTTCACTTATAAAGGCACATGAAAACGCTTGCAAGGTTACCGGCTTTTTACAGGACTTTCTTAAACTGAACTCGCGTAAAGTATACTATTCTTAACATTCAAAATAATTTATATATTTTCAAGCAACATTTTCAAACAATATTCGCAACAAAACAGTTATACTTAATATAAAAGAGCACAAAACCAATTTAAGCAACAACATCAACGACAAAATAAGAAAATGATGAAAAAGAAGGAGAACAAAAGGATAACATTTATATCCCTGTTCATACTATTATGGATGAACTGCTGCACCAAAACAGCCTATTCTCAAAACACAGGTTCTATATCAGTGCTCAAACCTGTCAATATATCAAGAATGGGTATTATCCCGGCGGATTACAGTGGCATAACTTACATTGGGGATGACAAATATGCGATTGTGGATGACAAAGGAGAGGAGGGCGGAATAAGTTTCTTAAATATAAAAATGGACAGGACAAATGGGAAAATCACAGATGTGACACAGAAATTTGTCCCTAAAGTCCGATCAAAGCACAAAGGCATACGCGACTGCGAAGGGGTGGCTTATTGCAAGGACACAAGAAGCTTATTTGTTTCAGGAGAAGCGGACCAGGAAATCAAGGAATATGACATGGATGGGAAACCGACAGGACGAAAACTTGCCATTCCGCAATTGATGGGTAAAGACAGGATACAGCGGAATCTCGGATTTGAATCACTCACTTTCAACAGCAGTACGAAACTTTTCTGGACCACCACGGAGTCAGTTCTAAAAGCCGATGACCATCTTTCGTCAACCGATGCAACCAAGAAAAAGAAAGAAGGAAAACTTCGCCTGCAAAGTTTCGGTCTCGATTTGGAGCCTCAAAAACAATATGCCTACAAGATGGAAAAGCCACAGATAAGAAAAAAACATATCAAGACTTTTGTACATGGTGTTTCAGATATGATTGCACTCGACAACGGGGATTTAATCATAATGGAACGAGAGATGTGCATTACCAAAAGCTATATAGGAAGCTATTGTACTGTAAGGCTTTTCATAACAAGCCCCACAGAATATGCAGAAATCAGCAACAATACCGACATGGACACTTTATCCGACGACAGATTTCTGGAAAAAAGTATGCTCTGTGAGTTCACGACCTATCTTAAAATAGGGAAAATGAATCTTGCCAACTATGAAGGCATGTGTCTCGGTCCGAAGCTCAACAATGGCAGGCAGACAATCATACTGATCAACGATTCGCAAAAAGGTGCAGGAAACAAATTCAAACGTTTGAAAGAATATCTGAAAGTCATCACCATACCCTAACAAAAGTATTTTCAACTCAACAATTGGAGAGGAGACCCTAAATAGCTTTTTGTACGGCCTATAATGAACTCAATTCTATCGCTGTATCTTTCCGCATTTCACTTTTTTGTAGTATTTTTGCAAACAAAAATTTAAAGAAGTGTATGCAGCAGAAAATTATTATTTTGGATTTTGGCTCACAGACGACACAGCTTATCGGACGACGTATCCGCGAGCTTAACACGTTTTGTGAGATTCTTCCCTACAACAAATTTCCAGAACATGATCCCTCTGTAATGGGTGTCATCTTGAGCGGCTCACCTTACAGTGTGTACGATGAAAAATCATTCAAACTGAATTTTGAGCAGATTCGTGGTAAATATCCTATACTTGGCATTTGCTATGGTGCACAGTTGATGGCGCAGACTTTTGGCGGAAGTGTTGAACCGGCCGGAACGCGTGAGTACGGACGTGCCAATCTCTCGTCATTCGAGAAAGATAATCCGCTTTTCAAAGGCTTCGATGAAAATAGTCAGGTATGGATGAGCCATGGAGATACAATCACACGTCTGCCGGAGACATTCCGTACAATAGCCTCAACGGATACAATACGGAACGCGGCATATCAGGCTGAAGGAGAAAAACTTTGGGGCGTACAGTTCCATCCGGAAGTGTTCCATTCGACTCAGGGAACTCAACTCCTGCGTAATTTTGTGGTTGACATTTGTGGCGGAAAGCAAGACTGGAGTCCGGCTTCATTCGTCGAAACTACAGTCAAGGAACTTAAGGAGCAGTTGGGCAACGACAGGGTAATTCTTGGATTGTCCGGAGGTGTGGACTCTTCTGTATGTGCAGTGTTGCTCAACAAGGCAATAGGTAATAACCTTACTTGTATCTTTGTTGACCACGGAATGCTTCGCAAGAATGAGTTTCAGGATGTTCTTAACGACTATAAGTATTTGGGGCTTAACGTGATAGGAGTGGATGCCAGCGACAAGTTTTTCAAGGAACTTGAGGGTGTGACAGAGCCGGAGAAGAAGCGTAAAATCATTGGTGCAGGATTCATCGACGTGTTTGATGCAGAAGCACAGAAGATTACCGACGCCAAGTGGCTTGCCCAGGGTACGATATATCCGGACCGTATTGAGAGCCTTAATATTACGGGCAAGACCATCAAGAGCCATCACAATGTAGGTGGACTGCCGGAGAAGATGAACCTTAAGTTGTGCGAACCGTTGAAATGGCTTTTCAAGGATGAGGTTCGTCGTGTGGGAAATGAACTTGGTATGCCGGAACATCTGATAAAGCGTCATCCTTTTCCGGGTCCGGGACTTGCCGTGCGTATTCTCGGAGACATCACTCGGGAGAAGGTGCGCATCTTGCAGGATGCGGATGACATTTTCATCCGTGGCTTGAGGGAATGGAAACTCTATGATGAAGTGTGGCAGGCAGGAGTGATACTGCTGAATGTGCAGAGTGTCGGTGTCATGGGCGATGAACGTACGTACGAACGTGCCGTTGCCTTGCGTGCAGTGACAAGTACAGACGCGATGACTGCCGATTGGGCAAAACTTCCATACGAGTTCCTTGCCAAGGTTAGCAACGACATCATCAATAATGTGAAAGGTGTCAACCGGGTATGCTATGATGTAAGCTCAAAGCCACCTGCAACAATCGAGTGGGAGTAAAGATTTTAAATATGGTGAATTAATTAGTCTTGGACTTATGTTACAAGACTAATTTTTTTTCGCAGGCTTTGTTCTGGGGCAGGCAGAATTGTCCGTTATTAAAATATGTATAATGTAGGGATATTCCGTAAATCCTATAAAAATAGCCAACTAATTCGCAATACTTTAAGTATGAATTGGTTGGCTTTTTTGTATCTTTGGGTATCCCCCCCTAAAATAAGGTTTGACGGTCAAAACGGGGGGGAAATATCTGGACCAAGATATGGCGAAAATACATAATATTCCAGAAATTCACCCTACTTTGGGCTTTACAGAATTCGATGTCTTGGAAAACGACATCATTTGTACACAAGGGAATGGCTGCAAAGGACGGGGAGGTGAGGAGGGGTCCCGGAAGTGAACTCTCGAGGGAGAGGGCCACCCGGCTCGAAGGCAGCTTCGGCACCTAGAAACAACAATCAATTGTTTTTGCCGGTGAACATTTTGTCTACCTCAGAGGCATTTCTTCTTTCTTTTTGATACCAAGTACACCTGTGGCGTACGGAATTTCATTAACATAATTAAGGTTCGTTTGCACTTTGTCGATCGCTGAATTTTTGAAGTTCTATTGATAAGAAGCTGATAATCAATAAAATACTATTTTGATAAGAACGATGTGGTTTCAGGAGAAGGAAGTATAGTTAGGGCAAAAATAGGATGTATTGATAATCAACAGGTTATAAAGTTTCTTGTCTGATATTCTTGTTTTTTTGCTGTCGGAATCGATCTTTGTTTCTCGTGGCATTGAAAAATCCGATTTTAGACTTTTTAAGAAATTAAATTGGACAATACCGGATTTCAGTCCGAAAAACGGATCTTCTCAAACCCGTTCACCTTGAAAATAAATTTCGTTCACCTTGAAAATGTTTTTAAAGTGCCTTTTAAACAAATTTTGTTCACCTTGAAAATTTATTTCCAGCGTACTCTTTTTTCAGGAAAGATACACGCGAATGTTAACAAATATATCTTTTTCGGATTAAAATTGTATTATTTTTTACATTTGGAATTCAAGGCCGGAAAACGGCCCTACAATCGCACAAATGGAACTTCGGCAAGGTCCGGACGATTTTATGCGATTCTGCGAGGCCTTGATTTTAACATTTCAAATTGTCAGAAAAAGCCCGTAATTTATGACAAGGCAGATGGTGTGAGGGTGGGGATGACCAAGCCGGTTTATGAGGTTGTCGGCCTTGTTGTGGCGTGACAGCCGGACCGGTAAAAAAGGTCTGTATCTGTACCCGACTTCGTCACTTAAGAACCAACAGAAATATAATTGTCAACGCGAGTCCGATTTAAGAAAGTCTTGAAAAAAGAGAGTAATCCTGCAAGCTTTTTTTGTATCTTTAAAGTTAATATTCAAATACTTACAAAAAAAACAAGCAATGATTACCCACTTTTAAAGGATTTTCTTATCCCGAACTCACGTAAAAGAAAGTATTACTATGTTTTTTCTCAGAAGATGGGCGATCAATCCGATTCGATGAACCTTTTGGTCAGATTGCCGAACTCTTCTATTCTTCTGTCACGCAGGAACGGCCACCAGCGGCGCACATTCTCGCTGCGCTTCATGTCTACATCGACAACGGCGACTTCTTCTTTGTCGCAGGATGCACGGTAAAGGAACTCACCTTGTGGACCGGCAATGAAACTGCTTCCCCAGAACTGTATGCCGTTCGTCTGTCCTGAAGGATCCGGCTCATATCCTGTTCTGTTGACAGCCACTACAGGGAGTCCGTTGGCCACAGCATGTCCGCGTTGTACAGTTGTCCACGCTTCGCGCTGTCGCTGCTGTTCCTCCTGAGTGTCTGTACTTTCATAGCCGATGGCGGTCGGATATATAAGAAGATCAGCTCCCCGTAATGCCATGAGTCTGGCACCTTCCGGATACCATTGGTCCCAGCAAACCTGTACACCGAGTCGCCCCACGCTTGTATCTATGGGCTTGAAACCGATGTCGCCGGGAGTGAAATAGAACTTCTCGTAATATGCTGGGTCGTCCGGAATATGCATTTTGCGGTATTTGCCGGCAATGGTACCGTCTTTTTCAAAAACAACGGCCGTGTTATGGTATAGTCCGGCAGTGCGCCTTTCAAAGAGTGATGTGACAAGTACAATCCCATATTCTCTCGCTATTTTGCTGTAGAAGTCGGTTGAAGGTCCCGGAATAGGTTCGGCAAGATTGAAGAGTTCTGTATTTTCTGTCTGACAAAAATACAGTGAATTATGAAGCTCTTGAAGCACAACAAGTTGCGCGCCTTTCTCAGCTGCTTCTCGTATATGGTCTGCCAATTTCAGCTTGTTCTTCTCGACATCAGCAGAGCAGCTCTGTTGTATGATTCCTATTTTCATGTTTCCTTTGTCGCTTTAGGGGTTAAAAATAATCGTAGTTATTACCGATTTCACAAAATTACGGAGAATCTCCGGAATAAACGAACAAAACGGAAGAAATGGCATAGAATGGCTTGGTATAAGAAGTGTTTAAGGAGGATATACAGACGGACATTTTCTTAAGAAAAGTCAGAAAAATGATGTGTGATATGGAATTTTTGCGTAAGTTTGCTCCGTATAAACAATTTTATAAGCATACGGATATGAAGAAATTCCTAAATATGAAAATGGAATCATTGCTTTCCGCCTTTCTTTGTTTGCTGGGCTTTGCATCTTGTACACGCAAGGTGGGGCTTGAGAAACCGCAAAACCCGACATCGAAGGAAGAAATAAAGGTTGATCCGACGCAGAAACCGGATGATTCAAAAAAAGACGGTAAGGACAAGTCTGAACAAAAAGAAAACGTGCGTCCTACCATGCGGCTTCTTTATGGGCCTCCTCCGGTGGCTTTCCTTAAATCGGAAAAGGTGGTGGATAGTAACGGACTTCCGATAGAACCGGCGGAGCCTCTGTATGTCCGGAAATGACCGGTACTTTTTAAGTATGCATTCGATTCGGCAGGAGTTGGTGGGAAGCAGATTGTTGCATCGGCGCATTTACTGTATGATTATGTGTAGGGAAGAATCTGCCCTTGTGGATTTCTGCTGTACTACTTAGAAAAATGGCTGCATAAAAATAAGCATACGATTTTAGTTTTTCAATAATTAGCACTACCTTTGTACGGATTTAACGTATAAAAGAACATATTTGTAATAGAATAAAATGCCTAAAATTTCAGTTCGTGGTACCGAAATGCCGAGTTCGCCTATTCGCAAACTCGCACCTCTTGCCGATGACGCGAAGAAGAGGGGTATACACGTTTATCATCTTAATATAGGACAGCCGGATTTGCCTACACCACAGGTTGCCATTGATGCCATACGTAATATAGACCGGAAGATTCTGGAGTACAGTCCGAGTCAGGGATATAGAAGTTATCGCGAGAAGTTGGTCGGTTATTATAGGAAATATGACATCAATCTGACGGCAGATGACATCATCATTACAAGTGGAGGTTCTGAGGCGGTGTTGTTCGCTTTTCTTTCTTGTCTGAATCCGGGTGATGAAATTATTGTTCCGGAACCGGCATATGCCAATTACATGGCTTTTGCCATATCGGCCGGAGCTGTGATTCGTACCATTGCAACTACTATAGACGAAGGGTTCAGTCTTCCGAAAGTGGAAAAATTTGAAGAACTGATAAACGAACGTACTCGTGCCATACTTATATGTAATCCGAATAACCCTACCGGATATCTGTATACACGTCGTGAGATGAATCAGATTCGCGACCTTGTAAAAAAGTATGACCTTTATCTTTTTTCGGATGAAGTGTATCGTGAATTTATATATACAGGTTCTCCGTATATATCCGCTTGTCATCTTGAGGGTATAGAACAGAATGTCGTGCTGATCGATTCCGTTTCAAAGCGTTATTCGGAGTGTGGGATACGTATAGGTGCTCTCATTACCAAGAATGCGGAAGTGCGCCAGGCTGTGATGAAGTTCTGTCAGGCTCGTCTGAGTCCGCCGCTTATCGGACAGATTGCCGCTGAGGCTTCGCTTGATGCTCCGGAAGAATATACGCGCGACACGTATGACGAGTATGTGGAACGCAGGAAATGTCTTATCGACGGACTTAACCGTATCCCCGGTGTGTATTCTCCGATTCCGATGGGCGCCTTCTATACGGTAGCGAGACTTCCGGTCGATGATTGTGAAAGATTCTGTGCGTGGTGTCTGAAGGAGTTTGACTATGAGGGGGAAACGGTGATGATGGCACCGGCTTCCGGTTTCTATACAACCCCGGGAGCCGGAAGAAATGAAGTCAGAATTGCCTATGTGCTCAAGAAAGAAGATCTTGTACGTGCCCTTTTTGTCTTGAGAAAAGCCCTTGAGGCTTATCCTGGAAGAACAGAAAATTAAGATTTCATAAAAAAACTTGTTGTTAAAGGTATTGGGTCCCGGATAGGACCCAATACTTTATAGGGCTGTTTGGAATTTGGCCGCAATATTTGAGGTATTTGTTTCAGATTCTTCTTGTAAGTTGAATAAGAAGCACGTAGCGAATCATAGAACTGATGGAATTTGACAGAAACAGGGAAGATAGAGATTTCATTGTTGTTTTTATGAAATAGGAGAGCAATTTCCGGTTTTTAATCGTTGGATATAATAGAACAGCAGCCTGACTGTAAAAGTTTAGAAATGCAGTCGGAGTTTCATAAGAGAAAACAAAGAATTTGTATAGTTGACATGTCATTTGAATTATTCGTAGCACATCGCTTGTATTCCGACAGTGATGGCAGAAAGCGCATATCGCGTCCTGCCATACGCATAGCAATGCTTGGTATTGCAGTCGGACTTACAGTGATGATTGTAAGCTTGTGTGTTGTGCTTGGTTTCAAACGTGAAATCAGTTCCAAAGTTGTTGGCTTTGGTTCACACATACAGGTTCTCAGCCTTACATTGGACCAGAATCATGAAATGATGCCTGTAATTACAAGCGACAGTCTGGAACAAGTTGTATGTAAGACGAATGGTGTGCGGCATGTCCAGCGCTTCATCACCAAGCTTGGGATGCTGAAGACGGATGATGACTTTCTTGGTCTTACTTTCAAAGGGGTAGGCGAGGACTACGACATGGCTTTCTTCCGTAGGCATCTGGTTGAAGGAAAAATACCCCGGTTCAGTTCGTCAGAATCTTCCGATAGTATTGTCATATCCAAAGATGTGGCATCGAAGCTTGGTGTGAATACAGGTGACAGAATATTCTCGTACTTTGTCGGTAATGGAACTATACGTGCCCGGAAGCTTACGGTGGCCGGTATTTTTCAGACAAATCTTTCAGAATACGACCTCAACTTCGTTTTTACCGACATCTATACGATGAGGCGATTGAATCGTTGGGACAGTGACATGTCTTCTGGCTTTGAGGTTGAGATTGAGGATTTTTCTCAGATGGAATCCGTAACCCGGCAACTTGTAAAGAAAGTAAACCATAATGTTGATAAATACGGTGCAACGTATGGAGCATTCAGTATCAAGGAAATAGCTCCGCATACGTTTTCGTGGCTTGATGTGCTCGACATGAATGTGGTGATGATTTTGATACTGATGTTGTGTGTGGCCACATTTACCGTTATTTCCGGTTTGCTTATTATCATGCTTGAACGTATCAACATGATAGGTATGCTGAAGGCTCTTGGGGCGACAAACCTGTCGGTGCGCAAAATTTTCATGTACTTTTCGGTAATGCTGGTGGGAAAAGGAATTATCATCGGAAATGTTGTGGGCCTGCTTATATGTCTTTTACAAAAAATGTTCGATGTGGTCAAGCTTGATCCTTCAGTCTATTATATTGAGTCGGTTCCGATAGAATTCAATATATGGCTGATTCTGGCAGTGAATGCATTGACCCTTTGTGTATCGGCATTTGTCATATTTTGTTCTTCTTTTTTCATAAGTATAAGCAAACCTGCCAAGTCCATACGTTTTGAATAGAAGGATATCAGACAGAGGGGCGGACATGACTATGACTGTAACAGGGTGTAATTTGAAGAAAGAAAGGATGGATTTTATTATATGGCAAAAGGGTAGGGGAGGAAAGCAGAAAGAACAAAATTCAAAATTTTTATACAAGAGTATTCACACTCGATGAAGTATCTGGCTGTCAAGAAAAGTGACAGACATTATTTCTCTTGGCGTATTCTTTGTGGTTTTCCGCATGATGGCCATCGTGCTGAAGGCTATCTTCGGAGGTGATAACCACAACGACTTCCATAAAGAGACGACAGATAGAAGTTCACGACATAGCTTGTCTCTTTCTATCCATACTAATGGCTTTTAACGCTAAAGTATGGACAGGATTGTTATGTCCTATGGTCGAGGATTCAATCCGTTTACTCCACAAACCCTCGCTATCTCTGTGATGAAATCCTCTTCTGTAGGCTGTTCATCATATAGATAGGTCAGCATATTGCTGACCGCTTGTTTAGATTGGGACAATATTTGAAGGGCTGTCATGCGGAGACCATAGGAATAACTCATATTCTGCATCTGTGTCAGAAGTGCTTGTTCGTTTGAAGTCATAGGGTCAGATAAGATGATTCACAGCAAAATACTTCCAAAGTGGTGCGGCCATCATTGCCTGATGAAACTCGTCATTTTTCAGCAGTCGGATCACTTCGTCCTGCTCCAAAAGCACAATCTTGATGTCTTCCGATGTTTCAAGGTGCTGGCTTGACAGTTGTTCTACGCCTAAAGCCAAGAAAGTGTGACTATAGTTGGTGCAGGCACCGGCATTGGGGCTGATGGTCATGAAATGACTCCACTCGCCACCGCCAAAGCCTGTCTCTTCGTACAATTCTCGCTTTGCCGCTTCCATGGGGTCTTCGCCCGGCTCAACGCAACCAGCGGGTATCTCATATCCCGTCCAGTGTTGGGCATGGCGATACTGACGCTCCATAAGAAATTTGCCTTCTTTGGTAATGGCTATCACATTGCAGAACTCAGGGTACTCCAGTACATAGAAGTCCTTTATTTCTGCACCTGTAGGCAGTTTTACATGTTCACGTCTTGCTGTAAGCCATGGACGTTGGAAAAGGTATTCCGATTCCAAAACCTCCCATGCCATGTCGTCTTTTTTATCATTTTCTGTCATAATTCACAATTTTAATCATACGTGATTCGGTATATATAAGAAAATTCTTTTAAAAGTTGGCAATCATAGCATTATTTTATATTTTAGGTCTGATAAACAACATCTTACAAAGATAATACTTATGATTGTCAAAGACAAAGTTACAAATAATCTCTGGAATAACCTTGAAAAACGGAAGAAATGGCGTCGAACGGCTTGGTGGAAAGGCATTTGCGAAGCCGGACGGTGACATCGGCAAAAATCTGCTGACGCAAAGAAAAGCGGATTTATGAAGCAGAACGGTTTTCAAGTCGTTACCCACCGGAATCACCGTCACACCATCAGCTTATCATAAATTATGGGCTTTTTTTTGACCATCTGAAATGTTAAAATTCAAGGCTTCGCAGAATCGCATAAAATCGGCCGAATCATACCAAAGTTTCATTTGCGCGATTCTAAGGCCATTTTCAAACCTTGAACTTCAAATGTAAAAATAATACAATTTTTACTTCAAAAAAGATACATTTATTTACATTTGCGTGTATCTCGCCTGAAAAAAGAGTACGCTGGAAATAAATTTTCAAGGTGAACCAAATTTGTTTAAAAGGCACTTTAAACACATTTTCAAGGTGAACGGAATTTATTTTCAAGGTGAACGAATTTGAGGACGTCCGTTTTTCGGGCTGAAATCCGGTATTGCACAATTTTAATTCTAAAAAAAATAAAATCAGATTTTTCAATGCCACGAAAAACAAAGATGGATTTTGGCAGCGGAAAACAGCAATCTTAGACAAGTTATTTTATAACTTGCTGATTATCAGTATATCCTATTTTGTTACGACTTGTACTTCTTGTACCTGAAACCGCACTGTTTTATTGAAATAGTATTCTATTGATTATCAATTGTTTATCAATAAAACTTCAAAAATTCGGTAATCGGATAAATGTAAACGAATCTTAATTATGTTAATAATATTCCGTCCGCTATGGGTGGACTTATCATCAAAAAAAGGAAGAAATATCCCTAAAAAAAACGCATATTCACCGGTAAAGGTCAACAGCTTTTGCCGGTGTCTTCACAGGCTCCTGTTGTGGTTTTTATGGTTGTAAACTGTTGTACCGAACTCGCGTATGTTTCTGAAATAGAATCTCTGATTTCAGAAGTTTTCTCCGTTTTTTTTTTTCTGAGTTGGAATAAAATAATTACTTTTGTAAAAGGAAAGACGGACATCTTTGGTGATGCCTTTTCTGATATGTCGGTCAATATTGGAAATCGGATGCTATCATGAGAATAAATAAGGTATTGTTGTTGCAGTTTTTATTTGCTGTACAGTTTCTTCCTTTTTATGCACAGGAGGAGAATAAGTTTCAAGAGGACGCATGCGGAACCGAAGATACGCTTTGTATACAAAATGGGAGCAGAAGTGTTTTTGGCATAATAAGCAGACCTGTCAATGGCAAAGGCAGACAGCCTGTCGCCATTATTGCTCATGGCTTTAATGGTACGCATCACTTTGGCATGAATTATTTTGAGCCTTTGAACAACATCGGATATCAATGCTACGCGTTTGATTTTCCTTGTGGTTCGGTTCATAGCCGGAGCGATGCCCATACAGTAAACATGTCGGTACTTGACGAGATGAAGGATTTGGAGGCTGTGGTCCGTCATTTCAAATCTCAGCCGGATGTGGATCCGGACCGTATTGTGCTGATAGGTGAAAGTCAGGGAGGACTGGTATCTTCGCTTGTCGCCTCCGAAATGCGCAAGGAAATCAGTCGGTTGGTGCTGGTGTATCCGGCACTATGCATTCCTGACAATTGGAACGGAAGGTATCCCGAACTGACAGATATTCCGGATACGACTTTCTTGTGGAATGTGCCGATAGGGAAGCGCTTTTTCACTGAATTGCGCGATATGGATGTGTTCGGGCGAATAGGCGCGTTTAGGAGACCGGTGCTGATTGTTCATGGCGATGCCGACAATATTGTGCCTGTGGATTATGCCTATCGTGCCATGAAGGTGTATAGACATGCCAAGTTGCATGTGATTCCCGGTGCCGGTCATGGTTTTAAGGCGGAAGAATTTGAAGAGGCTGTCAGGCAGATAAGACTGTTCCTTGAGGAAGACAAGTCAGGGAAATAGTTGCCGTTTGTATGGACATCCCGACAGTGGGCTTGCATAAGGAATCTGTAGCTTCTTTTCATGAATGCATGTTCCATTCGGTTATATTCCCGGCGTGGGGTTGATTCCTGTACTGTGGTGCATTTACCATGTGAATCTTATGCCGACCGGTAGTGTGAACATAAATGGGTGTTCGGTACGGTAGGTTTCAAGAGAACTTCCTGTTGGTATATAGTATGTGGCACCGGGTTCGGCATAAATGCCGATATCCGGTGTGATATTGTATTGGATGCCCATTCCGATATGGGTAGACCATTGGCACGGTGCAGTGAAGGCGGTCTTCTTTCTGTATGTACTTGTACCTTTGAGATGATGAATCGTCGTCATGGACGAATGGATAGGGATTTCAAACGTAAGGCCGGCTTTGGAATAAAGTCGGAACGCTTTTGCTCCGGCCACATGCATGGATGAGTAGAGTGACATACCTAAATAATGTATCTGCTGATGTTCCGCGATGTTGGCCTCCGCACTGCCGGTGATAAAATCAGACTCCAGTTTGGTATAGCTGATAGCGGTACCTATGGAAAAACGTCTGCCCAACATCTTGTCCATTGAAATTTGGATTGTGAACGGAACATGATGATGCTCACTTCGTTCAAGTTCGGTCGTGTTGTTTTGGAGGTTTGTTTCGCCGATACCGATGAGCGATTGGATTTCTTCCGTTGTAAAATCAGAACTATAAGTCTTTACGTAATTGATATAGTCTTTCCAGTTGGTAATCTCTTTTGGTATAAAGGTTCCGTCATCGGTATCTGGTAGAGGCGATGATGTGGCATCCGGATTATAATAGGAATTAAGTATTGAAGCCGGCTGCTCCGTATGTGTGATGTTGCGGTTTATATTGCCGTTGTATGCAAGAGCAAAAATACAACGACCCGGCACTTTGGCATTGTGAGGTGAGGAGATTGGAATGTGGTGATTTGCATATTCTTTTTGAGGAGCGTCGGGCAAGTGTTTGTCTGCTACAGTTGCAGCGGAATCAGCAGCGATGGAATCTTTGATGGCTATATCAATATAGCCGATGGTATGGTCCTTTGTCTTGGCTGTGTCCGCATTATGTGCAATGTTGTTTGGGGCAGGCTTTTCATATTGCGTGAGAGGCGGATATGCTTGGTTGTTTGAAGCTGTATCTTGTTTGACATGCAGTCTTTTCTCTTTTGCTTTTTTCAGGGCCACAGGAGTTGTGGAAGATTCAAACATGGAATCCTCTTTTTTATTTTTATATAAGAGCAGAAATATCGGCATGGTGATAGGGAAAAGCAGAAGCAGCGCCCAATATCTTTTGAGCATTATACGGAGCATTTTCTTTGCTCTGGACAATTGGGAAGAGGAACTGTGAGGCTCAATGCCTAATTCTGCGGCTATCTCTTTGTGGGACATGCCATCGAATACAGACATCTTGAAGACTTTGCGATAGCCTTCCGGAAGTCTGTCTAACATCAGGAGCAGTTTGTCATAATCAACATTTTTGAAATTGTCGGGATTGATGGTATATCCTGTCTCATCGATTAGGGCTTCTGCCAAAGGGACGGTAGGCACTCTGCTGAGTTTTCCTATGGACTTGAGTGCATAGTTGCGCACTATTTTGGTCATCCATGCCTCAAACTTGGCATTGTCTTTGAGTTTGGGAAGTGAAGAAATAATAATGATAAAGGCATCATGAAACAAGTCTTCCGCCAAGTCTTTGTCTTTGACATACAGTTTGCAAATACCATGCAGTTTTTGATAGTATGTAGTGTACAGCAAACCTATGGCTTGCTTGTCGCCGGATTTACATGCTTCTATAATATTTGACATATCCATGGGATTCAATACTCTTTTGGAATATATTGTTCCTGAAAAATAGGAATGACTGCTTATCGATACATGTATTTAACATTGTTTATATGAAACAGTCCTAAACGACTGAGAGTCCAAGATTGTTGCTCCGAGCACGCGGATGAAATTTCCTGACCATCCGGTCGTTTTAAAACCTAAACGCCTACCCAATAGCCGCATGTAGCCACAAGCCACGTGCTAATCTTTCGTCGTGTCAAAAAAACAACGCATAACCTATGATGGTGATTTACAGTTACCATCGCCTAATAAAATTTTCGAATGAAAATCTGAAAGAATCGTTGAGTTAAGACTAAAGTCCAACGCAATTCTACTTGTTATTTTATAAAAAGAACTACTTTCGCGCCAAGACGAGAGGTCATGTTAAGCAACTCACAGCAAAGCGCAGAAATAGGCACGATTGCCAATTCGTTACCCAATTTTCTGCCATTCTTCCAAGCCTCCTATATGTAAAGAGGTTATATGATTCTTCCAAAATTACGGAAAATATCAGAAGAATAAAAAATTATTCTTTAAGTTCCGCATTGATTGAGAATTTCTTTTGATTTTTTGTATCTGAATTGCTTTGTCTGTTTCTCTGGATATTTTGCTTGTTTTTTACTGACTAAAAGATAAATAAATCTTGTCTGTTTCTGGTCAAATCCTTATTTTTGCGCTAAATTTCATAAAAAAAACGCTATGGCACAGATTATAGAGACATTCCTTGGTGACATTACAACCCTGAAAGTTGATGCCATTGTAAATGCTGCAAACAAGTCTTTGTTGGGTGGTGGAGGTGTAGATGGAGCTATTCATAGGGCTGCCGGTCCCGAATTGTTAGAGGAATGCAAGTCCCTGGGAGGCTGCGAGACAGGTGAAGCAAAGCTCACCAAAGGTTATAATCTTCCGGCAAAGTATGTCATACATACTGTCGGTCCCGTTTATTTCAGTACCCAACAGAACAAGGCTGAGCTTCTTGCCCGGTGCTATCGTAACAGTATGAAAATTGCGGCTAAAAAGGGAATCAGAAGCATTGCCTTTCCTGCGATAAGTACGGGGGTGTACAGCTATCCGTTGGAGGAAGCTACAGAAATAGCCATACATGAAGTGCGCACCTCGCTTTTTCTGTATCCCAAGATTGAACGTGTCATTTTTTGCTGTTTTGATAAATATACATACCAAGTTTATCTGGATAAGCTAAGATAATGGATACTTTTCTGTTTGTGCTCCGTTTTGTTGTCGGTCTGGTCTTGATTCTTAAAGGTGCGGACTGGCTTACAGACGGTGCTTCAGCCGTGGCAAGACGTTTTAACATATCTACTCTTGTCATAGGATTGACTATTGTTGCCTTTGGTACTTCTGCTCCGGAACTTGTCATCAGTTTGCTTTCCGCTGTTTCGGGAAAGACAGAGATGGCATTGGGCAATGTGGTAGGTAGCAACATCTTCAATGCCTTTGCCATAATGGGAATCACTGCGATGGTATCTCCCGTAAAGGTAAGCGGCAACAACCTTCGTTATGATGTTCCTTTGTGTATTCTGGCTTCTGTGGTGGTTTTTGTTATGGCCAATGATTCTCTTGTCGAAGGAAAAGGAACGAACAGTATAAGTCGTTCTGAAGGTATGACGCTCTTGTGTTTTTTTGTCATTTTTATGTCATACACGTTTGCTATAGCTCGAAACAAGATGGGGGAGAATATTCCTTCTGTATGTACATCCGGACAGATGGAGCGTGTTCAGGATGAACAAACTTCCAATTATAGAATGCCGATGTGGAAATCCTTGATTTTCATTATATTAGGCTTAGCGGGATTGATTTTTGGCGGTGATTGTTTCGTCGATGGTGCGTCCGGCATTGCATCCGCGTTGGGTGTAAGTCAGTCTGTGATTGCACTGACTATCGTAGGCGCCGGTACTTCTGCTCCGGAACTTGTGACATCGGTAGTGGCTGCACGCAAGGGCGATACGGACATGGCTATGGGAAATGTTGTAGGCAGCAACATCTTCAATATATTTCTTATTCTTGGTGTGTCTTCCACTGTTTGCCCTCTTGCACTTGGAAGTATCACCACGTTCGACTTCTTGGTCTTGTTTGCATCATCTGTTTCACTGTGGCTTTGTTGTAAGTTTGGAAAAGATTATCACATCATCACTCGTCCTGAAGGCGTTCTTCTTACACTCTGTATGGTGGCATATTATATTTATGTGATTAATTTTGTTCACTGATAGATATTGCGAAAAATGGAAAGATCGGAGATAAGGATCCAGATAACGGGAAACTTGTCTCCGGCTTTCTTTTGAGAGTCTTTCCAAATATTCAGAATCTCATAAAGTTAAGAAATCTGTTTTTAAGTGGCATCGGGATATGTAGTTTATATAATTCTTATGGTTGTATGCTGATGTATTAACTGAGTCTGTGAATACATCAGCTTTAAATCACAAGCTGAGTCTGTAAATACAACAGCAAAAGCAAGCGTCTTTTTTAGAGACATTTCTTCTTTCTTTTTGACACTAAGTTCACCCATTGCGGACGGCATCTTATTAACACAATTAAGGCTCGTTTACACTTGTCCTATTGTTGAATTTTTGAAGTTTTATTGATAAATAATTGAAAATCAACAAAATGCTATTTTTGATAAAACGGAGCGGTTTTAGGTGCAAAAGGTACAGGCAGAGACAAAATAGGATATGTTGATAATCAGCGAGTTATAAAAATACTTGTCCAAGATTACTGTTTTCCGCCATCAAAACCCATCTTTGTTTTTCGTGGCATTGAAAAAATTGAATTTGATTTTTTTTAGAAAAGAATCCGGACAATACCGGATTTCAGCCCGAAAAACGGACCTTCTCAAACTCGTTCACCTTGAAAATAAATTTCGTTCACCTTGAAAATGTTTTTAAACTGCCTTTTAAACAAATTTTGTTCACCTTGAAAATTTATTTCCAGCGTGCTCTTTTTTCAGACGAAGCATGCGTAAATGTGAATTAATGTATCTTTTCTGGACGAGAATTGTGTTATTTTTACATTTGGGGTCCAAGGCCTGAAAACGGCCTCAGAATCGCACAAACGGAACTTTGGTCGGGTTCGGACGATTTTATGCGATTCTGCGAAGGTTTGAATTTTAACATTTCAAATTGTCAGAAAAATCCCATAATTTATGATAAATAGATAGTATGACGATATAGAGGCTCACGTCTGTATCCGTTCTTCGTTGCATTGAAATATACAGGAAACCGGAAAGGGTACTGAAAATTACAGACATAAAAATGAGTGTAGACAAAATATTGACTCTTGTACAAACCGGTGGGACAATATAGATACCGCTTCCGTAAAACAGGGAGGTCATGGGCAGGACAATGCCCGTGAAAAGACATCAAAGGATGGCGAAACTCTTCGATGAGAATTTTGGGAGGAACATGATGACGAAGTCAGAAAAAAATGGTGTTTTTCCCCGAAATGACCTCACAAACACATTTTATTATTTTATACACTTCCATTCTTTGCCAAAAAGACTTATATTTGTTTCGATAATTACTCACTACCCCAAAAAAACAAAAAATGAAAACATCTACATTGGCAGGTATACTGTATATTGTATGTTCGCCTGCAACATTCGCACAGACTTTATGCAGTCCCGACGGAATGGTCAAGCTGACGGTTACGGCAGACGATGGCAGACCTCAATTCTCGATAGACTATGATGACAAGACATTTATTGAAAACTCACCGTTGGGACTGAACACCTCTGTCGGAAATTTCACGGACGGTATGACACTGGCTAACATTTCGGAAGTAAAGAAGATAGAAGACAGGTATTCACTGAAGACCATCAAAAAAAGCGATGTAAACTATCAGGCAAATGAAGTGACATGCAGTTTCAACGACAAGAAAGGAAAACACATTTATGACATAGTCTTCAGGGCTGACAATAACAACATTGCTTTCAAATACAAAATGTATCCTGTAGGAGAACATCTGTCATGCACCGTAAACAGTGAAGCCACAGGATATCTCTTTCCGGAAGGCTCAACATCTTTCCTCTGTCCGTACATGAAGCCGCAAGGAGGATGGGCACGCACAGCACCAAGCTATGAGACATTCTACACCACTGACGGACCGCTCGGCAAGAACGGCGACGGATATGGGTATACATTCCCTTCACTCTTCAAAATCGGAAACGACGGATGGGTGATGCTTTGCGAAACCGGATTGTCAGGAGAATATTGCGGCAGTCGTCTTATGGGAGGTCAAGGCAACCTTTATACTGTAGGGTATCCTACAGACGAGGAATTTGGAGGCATAGGAACTGCCGCGCCCGGATTGGCGCTCCCCGGAGAAACTCCGTGGAGAACCATCACACTTGGCAATTCACTCAAGCCGATTGTCGAAACAACCGTAATGTGGGATTTGGTCACTCCGCTTTATCCTGCCTCGCAAGAATACAAGTACGGACGCGCCACATGGAGCTGGATCATACGAATGGATGCAAGCTGCAACTATGATGAGCAGAAAGAATATATCGACTTTGCGGCAGACATGGGATATGAATATGTGCTTATTGATGCGCTTTGGGACACTCAAATAGGATATGAGGGTATTGAAAGACTGACCGAATATGCAGAAGGCAAAGGTGTAGGCCTCTTCCTGTGGTACAACTCCAACGGATACTGGAACGATGCGCCTCAAGGCCCCAAACACAAGATGCACCGTCTGATTACACGGCACGAAGAGATGAAATGGCTGCAGAAGGCTGGCATAAAAGGATTGAAAATAGACTTTATCGGAAGCGACAAACAGCAGACCATACAGCTCTACGAAGACATGCTTGCGGATGCCAATGAATACGGACTTATGGTCATATATCACGGATGTACGATACCTCGCGGATGGGAGCGCATGTACCCTAATTTCATCTCCGCGGAAGCTGTAAGGGCGAGCGAAAATCTTTCGTTTGGACAACATGACAATGACATTGAAGCCGAATGCGCCACCATACATCCGTTTATGAGAAACTCTATCGGCAGCATCGACTTTGGAGGAAGCACACTCAACAAGCATTACAGCAAGGACAATCGGAGCGGAAAGACAAGACGGACGAGCGATGTGTTTGCATTGGCAACAGCGGTAATGTTCCAGACACCGGTACAGAACTTCGCCTTGGCTCCGAACAATCTGACAGACGCACCGACGTGGGCCATAGATTTCATGAAGTCGGTACCGACTGTATGGAACGACATCAGATTCATCGACGGTTATCCCGGAAAATATGCCGTCATCGCTCGTCGCAGCGGAGACAAGTGGTTCATTGCAGCCATCAATGCTCAAAAAGAGACACTAAAACTGAATATAGACCTTTCGCCGCTCGGTTGCGGACGTAATCTTACAGTATATGCCGACGATGCCAAGTTGCAAGGTTGCTGCAAAAGCATGAAATTATCGAAGAAGAATGTGGTGGCTATCAGCGTGCCTACAAACGGCGGTGCACTGATTGTGGCAGACAAATAAAGACGGAGGAGCATTCTGAACCCGACTTTGCACGATGCAGGAAAAGGTTCATGGCTCCTGCCCATATAAAAAGCAGAAACAATACCCAAAAACATGATTGACTACGTAAGAGGAATACTTGACGAACTGACTCCGGCACAAGCCACTATTGAGTGCCACGGTGTAGGATATTTGTGCAACATTTCACTAAACACCTACTCTGCCATTCAAGGCAAAAGCGAAACAAGACTGTTCGTATACGAATCCATTAGAGAAGATTCATGGACACTTTTCGGATTTGCGACCAAAGAGGAAAGAGAACTGTTCATACAGCTTATCAGCGTATCAGGTATAGGAGGCAATACGGCCCGGACAATGCTCTCGGCATTCTCACCTTCTGAGTTATGCGAAGTGATTACCTCCGGCAACGAAAAATTGCTGAAGACCGTGAAAGGGTTAGGAGTAAAGACAGCACAACGCATCATTGTAGAGTTGAAAGACAAGGTGGCGACTCTCGGTATCTCACCAGCATCTCCATCTGACAAACAGACGGTGGTTACTGCGGCCAACAGTGAGGTTCACGATGAAGCCATCGAGGCGCTCAAGATGCTCGGTTTCCCTCCTGCTCCTGTGGTGAAGGCTGTGCGCACAATTCTGAAGGACGAACCGACAGCTCCTGTGGAACGAGTAATCAAGCTCGCCTTGAAAATGTTATAACCTCAAAAAAGGAAAGGCAGTGTCAAGAGATTTTTTCTCTTGGTACTGCCTTTTCTTCATATTCAAAAACTATCCATGCTCATGTATGTATGACCTTTCTTATCATTCCATACCAAAGCCTACGGACAGGAAACTTGCATTTGCCAAATCAAGAGAGCAGGGATGATGCTCTTCTCAAAAGTTCGCTATAAGGGACTCCTCCTACGCAACGTTCTATGTTGCCATTTATATCTATGAAGAATAATGTCGGAACCGACATGATACGAGCAGCCTCTGCCAGAGCATGATTCTTGTCCACATCCACTTTCAACACTTTGACCTTGCCTTCAAGTTCATGGGCTAACTGTTGCACAAAGGGAGACAGAGCCTTGCAAGGGCCACACCACGTGGCATAAAAATCAATCACAACAGGCATTTTCCCCGTAAAATCATATCCTTTGAGATAAGGAAGATAGCTACTGATATTTTCCATAAATCTTTGTTTTTTTAGTTTTATCATTATATGGCAAATGAATGTGCCACACATTGAATACGATCGAAGCGCAGACATTGCATACTATATATGCTCGTATTCGATTACGACCACATAGGCAACCATCCGGATGGCATCTCATAACCTCTCAACAAGTTAAAAGGGGTCAGTCCTAAAACCCTGTGGGTATGTTAAATCTATGCTGTTAGTTTGCATA
>CAZKOB010000035.1:0-25884 GCA_964554265.1 uncultured Bacteroides sp.
CTTATTTTCACGTATTAACATAACATACCCACAGGGTTTTAGGACTGACCCGAAAGACGATATAGGAAGAACGGGATATCTGTCACGCCGTGGAACTGGGCACGGAATGCCTTGACTTTGGCATTGAAAGATTAAGCAAAGGCATTTGTAGAACGCTTCTCAAAGAAAATCAGCATCGTATCGTAGTGATTATGGAAAGTGTTCAGAACTGTCATGAACTGTTCTCCCGGGAGTTTCCCAACTCTGCCATACCAATTGGCGAGCGACACCTGGCAGTATTTTGGGATGTGTGTCTGTTGAATATGGATGTCAGCCCAAGAGCCGGTTCATATGCATCTTTCAGCCCAGGATAGAATTCGAAAATAATATCGGCCCTCCATCGCTGTGAGTCCGTCCATTTCGAGGAGTGTTTCATCAGGACATATTTCGCTCTAGTCAGCAACTGTCTACGTGTATCACCGTTGGCATATCTGAAGGGGACGTATGGTCTGCCCTCCCTTCTACACTCCGCCATTATGCTGTTTTCAAGATCACGTGCCATCCATCTTAGAGAAACGCGCAGTTCATCAATGGCCTCGTAGAATAATTGGGGCACATGGAACCGGTCGTTGATCATGGTGGCCTTTTGGAAAACTATATGTGCCACGAGCATCATTGTCGGTGATAAATCCGGTGTGACTTCCCTGACTTTCAGACGCTTGCTGCGCTGTATCTTCTCAAGGAGCTGTATGACGCGTTCCGGCTTTCATCCCCTCGATGACTCCCACAAGGCCGCCTTTTCCGCCATGGCCGTCCGGATTGGCCACGAATGTGTATAGCTCACCTCAGCTCAGTGGAGATTCATCGATGCACAGGTTCGGTCCGATGTTTTCAGGGAACAGCAGATACTCGTGGGTATGTCCCAGCTGATTCCATTGGCGGAAGTCACTGAGAAATTCCTGTACTGATGCGCCGGTGATTTCCCGTTCACACCATAGTGACGGGCTATCGAACTGATGCTCTCGGCGGTATTATCAATCTGTTCCTTTTAAAAAAGCCACGAATTCAGGAGTGAGCCTGCTGCCTGCCCCCGGATAAATGTGTAGTGTATGAAAGCAATTAAAAATTGGCTATTAATTATCTGCACCATTCTATTAACAAATGGGTGTGCGCCACTTAGAATGCCTGTAATAGTAAGGAATGCTCCTATTGAAAATATAAATACGCATACATTTCTCCGACAAAGGAATTAACATCAAATCAAGCACAGGAGGTATATATGGAGGGCAATATGGTATCTATGGCTCTTCAACTACCAAAAGTGTTAATCCGAGTGATGTGATAGCAGGAATATTGATAAAACAGGGGTATATTATTACCTGAGCTTAAATCTGAATTAGCTAATGAAACTCTAATCGTCAATTATGGAGAGAGTGGTAGGCGTAACAGAGGTTTAGGCTATACAATAGAAGTAACCATACAATTTAATTCTACAATTAAATATCAACGAGTTAGACCTTGATACGCAAATCAGTGACAAACGGTGAAATAGCATCAACGATGTGTTAAATCTCACTTCTCATCGGGTAATGATTTGCAAACCGTTCTCCTGCTTAGCTCTGCTTTTCTTTGCTTTTTCAGCATTTTCGGTTTGGTATCATCTGACACCGTAATAACATTGATGTAAAGCCATTTAGCGTCATTTCTCCCGTTTTTCGAGGTTATTCCAGAGATATTCCGTAACTTTACATCGATACAAGAGACCAAGTTAAGTAACTCACAGCAAAGTGCAAAAATAGGCACGATTGCCAATTCGTTACCTAAATTCTGTCATTTTCCACAACCTCCTATATGTAAAGAGGTTATAAGATTCTTCCAGAAGTTACGAAAAAACATGTAGATACGAAGAATAAAATATAACTTTGAAGTTAAAAATATAAAAATAAGCGCCATGAAAGAATTTGACATCACAATCCACGTGACAATGAAAAACCTGCAAGAACTCACATCCGAAGAGCTTTTACTTGTCAATTCCGCCAAAGAAGCCACATTCAGAAGCTACAGCCCATATTCCAGGTTCAGTGTGGGAGCTGCCGTGCTGCTCGATGATAGAACCGTCGTTACCGGAAGCAATCAGGAGAACTGCGCTTATCCATCCGGAATATGCGCTGAGCGCACTGCTATCTTCTATGCCAATTCACAATACCCCGACAAGGCTGTGTCGGCATTGTGCATTGCTGCGAGAGATATTTCCGGAGAGTTCACGGCAATCCCCATTACTCCATGTGGCAGTTGCAGACAAGTACTGATCGAAACCGAAAGTAGAAGCGGAAAAGATATGAAGATTATTTTGTACGGAACAGAAGGCATCTATATTATCCAAAGCGCGAAGACACTTCTGCCGGTATCTTTCGACAGCAGCTTTCTTCAATAAGCAAGAAGTTTGTCATAATATCCTGTCACATACTCGTCTCAAACATAAAGCCCCGTCCTTTCCTCTCACGAATTCATCTGAAATGAAGTCACAGCATAAACAAAAAAAGTGGAACAGAGAAACAAACTCTACTCCACTTTTTTTATTACGCTGCAGCCACAAGAGCTACCATATGCCTTTGTCTCCGAAAGTCAAACTTATTTCTTGAAAAATCTGTTGAAGAGTCCCTGAAAACCCGCACCGTGACGTGCCTCATCCTTGGCCATTTCATGCACTGTGTCATGAATGGCATCAAGTCCAAGCTGCTTTGCTTTCTTTGCTATTTCCATTTTGCCGGCACATGCACCTTCCTCTGCCATCATGCGCTTCTCCACATTGGTCTTCGTATCCCAAACAACCTCACCAAGAAGTTCTGCAAACTTAGATGCATGCTCTGCCTCTTCCCAGGCATAGCGCTTGAAGGCTTCTGCTATTTCCGGGTATCCTTCACGGTCTGCCTGACGAGACATGGCAAGATACATACCTACCTCTGTACATTCGCCAGCGAAGTGATCCTTCAAACCCTGAAGGACAAACGCACCATCTTCGTTCTGAGGTATGTCATTGGCAACACCAAGAACATGTTCTGTTACAAAATTAAGTCCGGCATTCTCTGCTGCAAGCTTAAACTTGCTTCCCGGAACTCCGCACTGCGGACACTTCTCCGGTGCTGTCTCTCCCTCATGCACATAGCCACATACAGGGCAAATCCATTTCTTTGTCATAAATCTCTCTTTTTAGAATTATTAATGTAAACCTTTATTCTCACTGTCAAGCATACGCCCATCTCTCTGCCAAACCTCTCAGCACCGAGGCTCACGCTGCTTTCCGGAAATGCATCTCTACCCGAAGTATCTGTCACCTTCATTTTTCCGGTACAAATTTATATGTTTTCATGCTATTTTCAAAAACAACCACAGAAAAAAATGTAATAATTACAATTTTTACACAGATAAAACTGTGGCCAGCCTCCGTTTTCATACTGAGCGCTGAAAAGACAATTGTTTGCCCTTACAGACCGGAGTCTGGCAGACAGAACCGGTTTTCCAGAACGAACGGAATACCACACGTATACCAATCAAAATTGTTTCTTATATTTATATACAATCTTCACAAATCCGTCAAGACAGGCTTTGTCTATCTGAGTAGAATAAAAATGTGATATAAAACGTGCATTACGAGACGCATGTCTGAAAAACAGTTCTCTCGCCCATCGCTTCTCAAGCCATCGCTGATATTGTCCGCCCTTACGTATCAATGTCATAAGGTATGAGCATCTCACACAATACTCTTTCCCCACCTCTTCTGCCACTGTTCTGCTTTTCCCCGCAACAGATTCTGCGGCATACACTCCACTCTGCATCGCATAATATATGCCTTCGCCTGTCAGAGGTTCCACAAAACCTCCGGCATCGCCAACAAACAATACAGATTTGTATGCCGGTCTGCACCTCACATTCCCGAAAGGAAGCATGGCTCCGCGCAGCGGATAGCGGTCGATATTCCTGACTCCGAGCTTACGCATGAAGCCGAGCATAACGGCATTGGCATCAAACTCCCTGCCTGCCAGTTTGACAAGACCGATACACACCTTCGGTCCTTTCGAGAATACCCATGCATAGCTGTCCGGTACAATATTAAAAAAGATATTCACACCGCTCATGTCGAAATCCTCTCTATCCACGTTGACTTCAAGACATAGCGAATCAAGACTTCTGCGAGCAAAATTTTCTTCCTTATTACGGGCAAGAATATGTTCCACTGTACTGTTTGCACCATCTGCCGCCACTATATATCCAAACTCCACCCTCCTTCCGTCCGAGAGGAAAGCTGTCTTTCCGGCAAAGTCAATGTCTTTCAGTGCACAGCCCTCATAAGCCAGTCCGCCAAGTGCCTTGTAATGTTCCAGCAGACATGCATCGAAGTGTTGGCGGTCGACAAGCATTATATCATCGCATGGAACACAGTCCACAAGTTTTTCCATACCGTTCCACAACACGAAATGCTTCTCGCGACTCATGAGCGACTCATTCATCACCTGACGGTAGGCATCGCTTCCGAGAAGGGTTCGCAGACAGCTCTGAGACTTTCCTGTAAACAGACCCGCACAGAGTTTCACGCGCGGAAACACGGCCTTGTCTACAATGCAGCAGTCTACGCCGTTCTTCTGCAAGGCTATGCCACAGCAGGAACCTGACGGACCTCCTCCGACAATCAGCACATCGGTTTTCAAACAATCTGTATTCGGTATTGACATATTTCCGATTTAAAGACTCTCTATTTTCTTTATTCACAAAAAAGTTCGGCCGGCAAAATCACAGTTGCCATTTTCCGGAGCATATCCGGACCACATTCTTACGTTCCGGATACCTCCGATTCTTCCTTTCTTCCGTCTGCACAGACCTTCATCCGTCCGTTCAAATCGTTATCCCATACTTCAGTTTCAAGGTATCCATGACGAATATGCTCCTCACATGCGCCACATACGGAAATGAACCGAGCTTGTTGAGGATAAACTCCTGATAATTGCGCATGCTTGCCACACATACCTTCAGCAGATAGTCACCGTCGCCACTCACGTTGTAACATTCCGTCACTTCTGCCCACTGCGACACCACCCCTGCAAACTCTGTAGCTATATCGCGGTTTATCTGTTTCATGCTGACATTGCAGAACACCATAAATCCCCGGTCAAGCCTTCCCGCATCGAGCACCGCAATGTATTTGGATATGAATCCCATGCGCTCAAGCCTTTTCTGCCGCTCAAAGGTCGGCGTGGTCGAAAGGTGTATCTTCAAGGCAAGCTCTTTCGTCGTAAGCCTGCAATTCTCCTGCAAGATACGCAAAATCCGGATATCCGTTTCATCAAGTTCCTGTACTATCTTCTCCATTGCTGTCTTTCTTGAAATAAAAAATCAAGATCCAAGAAACAAAGAACAAAAGACTTGACAGTCTGTGTCCGTGATTCCCGGCTCTCGATTCTCAACCCTCGATTTTCAAAATCCAGAAACTGCCATTCCGCTTTCGCGGATAAAGTCGCGTCTTCCTGTCCGTCCGGAACCCCGCCCCTCTGTCCGTCTCCTCCGTCTGAAAGAGGGGCGCCCCTCCCGAGTAACAATTGCCGATAACGACAGCCTCGGACAAGATTCCCGGATGTCACAGAAAAGCTTCAGGCAGCCTCTCTCAACAAATCAAATGATAGTCTTTACAGCCTCAAGCATGCCGAGTTGCTGTATCTTGTCAAGATCTTCCTTCACAAGAGCCGTAAGACCCGGGATGTCGTTAAGATTCTCATGCCATATATTCTCTGCGGCAAGCACACCTTCCGCCACCTTCCGCGTGTCACCGGTAGCCCACAAATCACTCAGCAACTGCATGATTTCCGGTGCGTCGTTCGGAACAATCTCCGCACCGTCAGCGCGCTGACCTCCCTTGTAATAAGTGATGATGGCGGCAAGTCCGAACACAAGCCCTTCAGGCAGTTTGCCTTTGCGTTCCAGATAAGTCTTCACCCCAGGCAGATCACGTGTCTCGTACTTAGGGAACGAGTTGAGCATGATGCTTGTCACCTGATGGTCTACATACGGATTGTTAAACCGTTCTATGACGTCCGCCGCAAACTTGCGCAACTCGTCCATAGGCAGGTTAAGAGTCTCCATCAGTTCCTCAAACTGCACCTTATATATATACTTGCCAACAACAGGATGATTGCATGCATCGCGCACAATATTGATGCCGGAAAGGTAAGCCACAGGCGAGAGCACCGTATGAGGTCCGTTGAGCAGCGTCACCTTGCGCTCATGATAAGGCTTCTCCGATGGTGCGATGAGCACATTCAACCCGGCCTTGTCTGCCGGGAACTCCTTCTTCAATGCTGCTATCGACATGTTTTCCGGTTTCTCGATGACCCACAAGTGGAATATCTCGCCCTGCACAACAAGGTTGTCGGCATAGCACACTTTCTTCTGAATTTGTGCGATTTCCTTACGTGGGAATCCCGGAACGATGCGGTCCACCAGAGTGGCGCACACATAACAGTACTTCGTAAACCACGTCTTGAACTTCTCGTATTCACGGCCAAAGTCCTCCTTCCACAATTCGATGTACCGGTATATGCACTCCTTCAGATGATGTCCGTTAAGGAAAATCAGTTCACAAGGCATGATGATGAGCCCCTTAGTCTTGTCGCCCTTGAAAGTCCGGAAACGGCGGAACAGCAGTTGGGTGAGCTTTCCCGGATAAGAAGAGGCAGGAGCATCACTAAACTTGCACGAAGGGTCGAACGTGATGCCGGCTTCCGTCGTGTTGCTTATCACGAACCGGATGTCCGGTTGGTCGGCAAGCGCCATGAATGCCTGATTCTGCGTATAAGGATTGAGTGCACGGCTGATGCAGTCGACGCGTGTCAGGGAATTTACAACCTCGCCATTCAGACGTCCCTGCAGATTCACATGATACAGACAGTCCTGCCCGTTAAGCCAGTCCACCATGCCTTTTTCTATCGGCTGTACGACTACAACACTCGAATTGAAGTCTGTGCGTTGATTCATGTTGTAGATGATCCAGTCTACAAAGCAGCGCAAGAAATTGCCTTCACCAAACTGGATGATTCTCTCCGGTGCACAACTCTTAGGTGCTGTGCGTTTGTTCAATGCTTTCACGGTTTTCTTTTCAAATTAGAAGTTTATATTACCAGAATCAAGTCTACAGTCTCATGATGAAGCGACAAGTCTCTATTTTTCAATAAGTATCCTTGCCTGTCCATCGGAATACAGGCTCGTTCTGATGCAAAAATAACACTAAAATCAGAGAAGCAGAAATAAAACATACATTTTTTGGGAGATGTTTCCCAATTTATCCGCTTTTATCTCTTTGATAATATTCCGACAAGCAAAATACCCGACTACCCCTTCTTATACAAACAAATTACTGTGAAGACACCAGATTAAATATACCAAAAATCATGAGATGACTCTGTGAATGCACCTGCTCCCTCTCCCCAAAAACCATCTGACAAAACTTGGCATCTATCGAAAAAGCAAACGGTATAACTTGATTTGCCTGTGTACATCAGAAAATATGGTTTCTCATACCTCATGACAGGCCACTGAAAATTCGTTTCCACCGCACTGTTTTCTTAAATCAGCACTGCTGATTATAAAATCAGCAGTGTAGATTGTATAATCAGCAGTGCAGTTTTTATAATCAGCAGTGCTGATTGTAAAAAACAGTACGGTGAATTTGACTTTTCAGAAAGGCGATTCCATATTTCCGGTGCAGCCACTCCAAGAATGCAGCATTTTGTACGGAAACATCTGCCACGAGGTCCGAAACAGTTTTCTATATATAATAAAAAGTTATATATTATAGGTGTGTGTTTTGCCCACTGTCAGAATGAAAAAGACCACAGGATCGCTTTGCGCAGTTGCGTATCATCATAAGGTTGTCGTTGAGTTATCAACTCCACACCTACTTCTATATTCACCCAATATCCTCGCTTGGTCACAATCCTCCTTAACAAAATTGTAAAACAATTCTTTTAGACTGTGAAATAAGCAAAAATGTATCGTGTATAGATTGGGGAGTAAAAATTAAAAGGCTACATTTGCAAAACATTCAGTTGTAGAGACACACAAAAAAACAAGCCGATAATATAAGACAAACAATAAAACAGAGATTAAAAACATTATGAAACTCATTCCCACTTACACATGGACTAAAGGGTTAAAAAAAATGAGACAAAACAACCTTAGCTTCATGAGCCAGCCATGGGCATCGGGAGTCACACTCCTGACATGCGTTATTGTAGCCATGCTACTTGCAAACCTCAGTTGGACGAAAGACATCTACCATGCCATACTTGACATAGAGCTTTCAATGTCGATACAAAGCCCTACAGACGTAGAAACCGGAATACGCGCAATAGACTGGATATTCCCCAAAGACATGACTGTAGAGAAATTCATCAATGACGTACTGATGGTCATCTTCTTCTTTACCGTAGGTCTTGAAATCAAGCGAGAAGTGGTGTGCGGAGAACTGTCCAACGTAAAGAAAGCCATGCTGCCCGTGATAGCGGCAGCCGGTGGAATGGCGGTGCCTGCATTGATTTATACCCTTTTCAACAACGGCACGATGGCAAGCAGCGGCTGGGGTATACCGACGGCAACGGACATAGCCTTCGCAGTAGGAATAATGTCCATACTCGGCAAGAAAGTTCCTGTTTCGCTCAAGGTGTTCCTGACTGCTCTCGCGATAGCAGACGACCTCGGCGCAATACTTGTCGTCGCCTTCTTCTACGGAGGCAGCATAAACATTCCGCTGCTCAGCATATCGCTGCTTCTTGTCGCCATCGTCCTGACGATGAACAAGCTGGGCGAAAAGCGCATGATGTTCTACCTCATCCCGGCCATTGCCATATGGTTTCTTTTCTACTACTCCGGAATACACTCCACAATGTCCGGAGTGGTCATGGCATTCCTCATCCCTATGGACGCACGGTTCACACGGGCATACCTGACACGAAAAAGCAAGGAATACAGCAGACGTATCACAGAATATGACCATTGCGAAGGAGAGGAAAATGTGGACTTCCCTAACGCTCCGCAGCGCCATTGCCTCCGACGGATGAGCTACATCTCAAGAAATTCCATAGGTATGAGCTATCGTCTTGAACATGCTCTCGACCGCTGGGTGAATTTCGGCATAATGCCTATATTCGCACTGGCAAATGCAGGAGTGGAGATACCGGACCTCAGCTATTTCAACATCTTCCGGTATTCGCAGGAGTTGGGTTCTGTAGGAATGGGAGTATTCTTCGGCCTGCTCCTCGGAAAGCCTATAGGTATCACAATAGCAAGCTTCATCGCCATCAAATGTAAGATTGGTGAAATGCCGGCCAACTCAACATGGAAAATGGTTTTTGCTGTAGCATGCCTCGGAGGTATAGGTTTCACAATGTCCATCTTTGTGGACACACTTTCATTCGCTGAATTATCCCCGGCTGTGACGGAAAGCATGAGAGCCAGCGGAAAGATAGCGGTGCTCATGGGTTCGCTTTCGGCCGGAATACTTGGATGTACGCTGATAAGGCTTTTCAGCCGGAAAGAAAATATGGCATAGGAATCAGTGCTGCAAAAAGAGAAAGACAACGGTGAACGAAAAACTCCACCTGAAGAAAAAGCCGGTATATCTACGCCGGCTTTTTTCATCAGGTACAGAAAGCGTCCACGGACAAGTATCGGACAGAAAACCGAATACAAAAGGCCAAACAACATCCGAGGGACAATCCATTTACATAAAAAACGACTTATTTTCATAAAAAATATTACATTTATCACAAAACATGTTTTATAGCATAAAAATAGGAAGTTTTTATCCAACAAAAAGTCCCAACTTTGTAATCGTTATCCTGAAAACAATCTTTTTACCTTAAAAACTAATACCTATTGAAAGTAGGGAGTGCTTCTTTGTGAAAAGAGGCACTTTTGTTTTTTTTATATATGCATACGGTTTCGCCACCGGAGAACCGGATGAGCCCATGGCCTCCTTGCAAATCGGAGCATATCATGGGCCAGCCACCCGGACAGCCTGCAGATTATTTACAGATTTCCTTGTTACCGGACAGCTTCAAACCGGATTTATACAAGCCTCACCTTAGGCACTCAGTCGGGAGGCTTCAGCTCAGCGATACAGTTTCCTTCATGATTGTTGCGGAAATGGAGGAGTCTGCGAACACACCCAACAAGCACGACCGGCTTTTACATCCCCATCCCATATCCCCACCTGCAAGTTCCATTCCTCCATACTATACAGAACGAAGAATCAGCCTGTTCGCTCTGTCTACAGCCGTTGTATCAAGAGAAGCAAGATAAATCAGCGTCGTCTTCTCAGAATCATGCCCCATCCCCTCGCTGATGACCGAAAGCGGCACATTCTTGCTTTTGGCAATGGAAGCCCACGAATGCCGGGCGACATACATTGTCAGAGGAGCAGAAAGGCCTATCATATTCCCAATGCGCTTCAACTTGCGATTCATCAGATGAGAGGCATTCTTGTATTGCCTCCTTTCATCACCGTCCATGTTTATTATCGGCAAAAGATATTTTCTGCCGGGATTATAGTACTTATCCAAAATGCTCTGCATGCAAGGTTCCCACTTTATAAAAAGCTGCTGCCCGGTTTTCTGCCTGCGGTATGACAAAATGCCATTTTTCAAATTATCCCTTGTCAAAAAAGCCATATCGACGAATGCCATTCCTCTGGTATAGAAACTGAACATAAAAATATCCCTGACACAGTCGAGTGAGGGATACATGACCAAATCCAATCTCTTTATACTACGGACGGTATCGAGCGGTATGGCCCGCTTCACTGTTTTACTGATACCTGTATACACCCGCTTAAAAGGATTTCGCTGGATAGTCAGCCCTTTTTCAACAGCACGATTGTAGACGGCCCGCATGACCCGCATATAGAACGACACAGTGTTCATCTTTACCTTCTCTTCATTTTTGAGAAAAGCTTCATACGATATCATCAGTTCAGAGTTGACTTCATCGAATACAATGTTCTTGTTCCCGACAAACCTTATAAAACTGTTAAGGGTCGTCATGTAAGTCTCGCTTGTGCGTTCCTTACCCAACATTTTGAAGTTCCTTATAATATCCATCATAAACGGTATAAGGAAATTGCTGTTCACAGGATTCATATACGACAATACAATGTCGTCTACCGTATAAGGCTTGCCCTTGCAATTGAAGAAAGACACAATCTGGGAAAGCCTGTCCAAATCATTCCTGACCTTGACTTTCAAGGTTGATAGATAGATGGTCCTCGCCGTATCCATCGATACCGGCAGACCCATATCGGACATCATAAAATCCCATTCTTCCGCAAAAATTTTATAAGCAGTAGTTATCTGCCTTGTTACGCGACAATGAATCACTTGATAATAAATCGTCCCTTCTTTTTTACTGACCGAAGAAGGCCTGAATTTGATTTTTACTGTTGCCATACCATTACTTTTTTTAAGGAATATAATTAAATCGGTAATAAGATATTCATCTCGCCAATGCAGAAATAATATAAAACACGAATATACAATTTGTTATATTGATATGTTATAAGTAAATTTGCAACAATAATTCAAATTTGTTGCCACACGACAACCTGCTGCAATGAATAAATATAAAATACAATCATAAACAAACTATTATATGAAAAAGAAAAATGCATTGAGAACAGCATCTTTCGCTTTGGGATGCACTCTCATTATTTCAAGTTGCGGTGGTTCTATGCCTGCAAACTCAACATCAGGACAAGCACAAACATCCACGGACAGTGGGAACGGTAGCATTATCGGCTCAATACTTGGAAGTTTGGCGGCAAACAACAATTCACAAGATACGGACAATACGATAAACACAGGTTCCCTGATAAGCGGAATAATCGGGCAACTTACATCTTCTGTATCGCAGACTTCGATAGTAGGAACATGGACATATATAGAACCTACAGTACAGTTTGAGAGCGAAAACTTATTGGCACAAGCAGGCGGTGTTGTCGCCGGACAGGCCATTGTCAAGAAACTCCAGCCTTATTATGAGAAAATAGGCATAAAAAACGGATCTATCGTCTTTACGTTCAAGGAGGACAACAGCTGCTCATTCATAATAGGCCAAAAAGAATACACAGGAACATACGAATACGACAACCAATCGAACACACTGGTCATAACAGGAAGTATGGGATTCAAGCTGGCAACAGCATATACAACAATTTCAGCGAACAATCTTGCGCTGACTTTTGATTCTTCCAAACTGCTGACTGTGGCCCAGACACTCGGTGCATCCTCAGCAAACAGCACGATATCTACTTTGTCCGGAATTGCTTCATCATACCAGGGAATGAAATCGGGATTCTTGTTCAAGAAAAATTAAACGGCACATAGTGCGGCAAACAAATTACGGCTGTTTTCAAGAATGACATGCACATCATCTTGAAAACAGCCGTTGTCGTTTTCCTGACTTCGTCATTGTGTCACCAAAAACATTCCCATCGAAGATTTTCGCTGTTTTTTGATGTCTTTTCATGGACCTTAATATCCTCATAAAACGGCTTGGTTATTCCACCTTCATGCCATCTGATTGTCATAAATTTCGTTTTTTTTCTGACAATTCGAAAATGTTAAAATCAAGCCTTCGCAGAATCGCATCAAATCGGCCGAACCTTGCCGAAGTTCCATTTGCGCGATTCTAAGGCCATTTTCAAGCCTTGAACTCCAAATGTAAAAATAATACAATTTTCATCCTGAAAAGATACATTTATTCACATTCCCATGCGTCTCGCCTGAAAAAAGAGTACGCTGGAAATAAATTTCGTTCACCTTGAAAATAGTTTTAAAGTGCCTTGTAAAAAAACTTTCAAGGTGAACGAAATTTATTTTCAAGGTGAACGAGTTCGAGAATGTCCGTTTTTCGGGCTGAAATTGGATATTGACTAAAAGTGATTTCTAAAAAAATCAAAATCAAAATTTTCAATGTCACGAAAAACAAGGATGGATTCTGGTGGCGAAAAACAGGAATCTTGGACCAATAATTTTATAACTTACTGATTATCAGTATATCCTATTTTTGTTTCTACCTGTGCTTCTTGCAGCTAAAACCGCATCGTTCTGCTGAAACAGTATTTTATTGATTATCAATTGCTTATTCATAAATCTTCAAGAATTCAGCAAGCAACCAAGTGTAAATGAATCTTAATTATATTAATAAAGCTCCGTCAGCTATGGGTGGACCCGGTGTCAAAAAGAAAGAAGAAATGACGCTGTGAAAGACAGTTGCTTTTGCCGGTGTCTTCACAGACTCCTTTTAGAAGGGTCTGTTTTTCTTTGTGGGAATTTTATAAGGTTTGTGGCCACCTTTCTCACGAAGGACGGGCACATGAATTTGATAAAAAAAGTGTGCATTAAAAAATATTACTTTACATATGGAAATAAAACAGGCCGAGCAGATGAGGTCTGTCATGTGAGATGCGAGAAACCATGTTTTTTGGATGGACGCAAGCAAATCGGATTTTGCCGTTTGCTGTTTGCTCTTTTTCGATAGATGTAAAGCTTGGGTAGGTGGTGGTTTGGGGTCCGGCGGATTTAAGTTGGTGCATTCACAGACTTGTTTCGTATTTTCTTTGTCTTTATCAGACGTCTCCACAGACTCCTCTGTCGCAATTGCCTCTAACTTAGAGGGGAGTTTGGTTACCTTGCTTTTATGCTGATGAACATTGGGCTGTAGATAGTAATTGGCAAACAAGAAAAGAGCTATATCCAACTCAATACAGAGTGGTATAGCTCTTTTCTTGGTTTGTTAGGATGGGAATCCTTCAGCATGTAAGGCGTGATTCTTGAGTTTGAATTATGCCGCATCCGTATTGTTGGGGAGAGTCAGGAATCATTTTCTTCGTTGTGTAGGTCTGTTTTTTACGCGTTTACGTATTTCAGCCTTGTGCTTTGCGGCCCCGGAACCGTGCGCTCCTGTTTGGTAAGCTTTTTTCCGTGCCTTAGTTTTAACCTTGTCCGAATTGTCGTTGCTTGATCTGAATCCTCCTCCGAAAGTTATGCCGTTCATGATGGCATTTTGTACTTCTTTGTCTGAAGCCATATCTGTTTACGAATTTCAGAGGAAATATTAATGATGGAACAATCTGATACCGGTGAAGGCCATTGCTATGCCGTATTTGTCGCATGTCTCGATGACATTGTCGTCACGCACCGAACCTCCGGCCTGTGCGATATATTCCACACCACTCTTGTGGGCACGCTCAATGTTGTCGCCGAAAGGGAAGAAGGCATCACTGCCGAGGCACACACCGGTATTCTTGGCAATCCATGCTTTCTTTTCCTCAGCAGTGAGCGGTTCCGGTTTTTCCGTGAAGAACTGCTGCCATGTGCCTTCGCGAAGAACGTCCTCATATTCCTCCCCTATGTAGACATCTATTGTGTTGTCGCGGTCGGCACGTCTGATATTTGGCTTGAAAGGCAGGTCCATTACTTTCGGACACTGGCGGAGCCACCATATATCAGCCTTGTTGCCGGCGAGACGTGTACAGTGTATGCGACTCTGCTGTCCGGCGCCGATACCTATTGCCTGTCCGTCCTTTGCATAGCAGACGGAGTTGGATTGTGTGTATTTCAGGGTGATCAGCGCGATCTTCAAGTCGCGTTTCGCCTCGTCCGGGAAATTCATGTTCTCTGTAGGGATGTTGTCGAAAAGATTGTCGCCGGAAAGGTCTATCTCGTTGCGTCCCTGCTCAAAAGTTACTCCGAACACTTGTTTGCGCTCTATTGGAGCCGGACGGTAATCAGGGGCGATTTTGATGACATTATAAGTACCTTTACGTTTTTCCTTCAGAATCTCAAGGGCTTCCGGTGTATAGTCAGGAGCAATCACACCGTCGCTTACCTCGCGCTTGATGAGCAGTGCTGTCACCTCATCGCAAGTGTCACTCAAAGCAATAAAGTCGCCGTATGAAGACATACGGTCGGCACCTCTTGCGCGTGCATAGGCTGTTGCTATCGGAGAGAGAGGCATTGGAATGTCGTCGACAAAATAGATTTTTTTCAGTGTGTCGCTCATCGGGACGCCTACAGCGGCACCGGCTGGACTTACATGCTTGAACGATGCGGCGGCAGCCATTCCCGTAGCAGCCTTCAGTTCTTTGACGAGCTGCCATGAATTTAATGCGTCAAGCAGGTTGATGTATCCCGGACGTCCGTTGAGTACTTGAATAGGGAGTTCACCTTCTTCCATGTAGATTCTGGAAGGTTTCTGGTTGGGGTTGCAACCATACTTCAATGCTAATTCTGTCATAAAAATGTTGAACTTTGCAGTTTGTATTTGTTTTGTTGCGCAAAGGTACTAATAAAAAGCGAAACAAGGAAGAATGTGGTAAAGGATTTGACAGACAGGCATTTCGGAAAGACGGTTTGGAAAGTGGACGGGCACGGAACGGATGGAAGCTTTCGGTATGAAAAATATGGATGGAAGAAACAGGGAAGCCTTTGCTGAAAAGGTATGACCGTTTTTGTTGTAGCCAAAAATTTTGGAAACTCATTTATTATATTTACTTTTGCGAATGAAAAATGGGCTTTTAATGATTTGCACTCTGTATTTTATTAAAGTCTGCGATTAACCTTGTTATCTGTTAGCGATAAACTTCTAATTTTATATATATGATGAAAAATGTTTCTCTTAAAGTTTGTGGAACAGCATGCTTGTTGCTGACTGTGCCTTCGCAAGCTATGTCATTGTTGGCGCTGCGGAGCTTTGACGCTTTCAGTGCAGCTGAAGCAGGAACAGTTGTTGCCGCTTCTGTAGACATAGCGAAAAAGAGCATAGTGTCGGTGGAGGCTGTCAATGTGGAGTCGCCAGTAGGTACAGTGCCTCGGCTTCCGTTTCAGGTTTGGGTCACTTATTCAGACGGAACCTCCGAATACAGGCAGGTGAGGTGGTCGAATTCTGCCCTCGCTGTGGAAAAGGAGCAGGCAGACAAAGTGCTTAATCCTGTGGGCAAGTGTTATACTATCAGTGGTTTTGTCATCGGTGACAATACTACGGCAAATGGATATCCTGTTGTGGCAAACGTCAAGGTTGTTTCCGAACCGTATAACGTACCGTCGAATAAGACTGTGGCAGAACCGCTGCCTTTGAACAAGGTGTCGATCAATGGGAACAATCGTCTGACATCCAATAGAGAGCTTGATATAGAAGCGATTTTGAGTTGGGATGTCTCACAGCAACTTTATAATTACCGTGACACTTACGGCTTGAGTACAGAGGGTTATAAGGAGGCCGATGGATGGGATTCTCCGACGACGAAACTCAAAGGGCATGGTTCGGGGCATTATATGTCTGCACTTGCTTTCGCTTTTGCCAGTGCCACAAAGAAAGAACAGAAAGACGCTTTGCGCAAGAATATTACACGCATGGTAAACGAACTGCGTGAGTGTCAGGAAAGAACTTTTGTATGGAACGACCGGTTGGGAAGGTATTGGGAAGCCCGTGATTTTGCACCGGAAGAAGAGTTGCGCAATATGTTGGGAACATGGGAGGCTTTCGATGAGCACAAGAAGGAGTATGCCAAGTATGGCTATGGTTATCTCAATGCGATTCCGGCGCATCACGCAGCGTTGATTGAAATGTACAGGGGCTATAACAATGAGAATTGGGTATGGGCTCCTTATTACTCCATACACAAACAGTTGGCAGGTCTCATTGATATAGCGACTTATATTGACGACAAGAAAGTGGCGGCGAAGGCTCTGCTTGTGGCTAAGGATATGGGGCTTTGGATTTGGAACAGAATGCACTACCGCACTTTTGTGGAGACCGGAGGTACTCAGGAGGAAAGAAGGTCGAGACCGGGAAACAGGTACGAGATGTGGAATATGTATATTGCCGGTGAAGACGGAGGAACGGGTGAGTCTCTTTCCAGACTTTCCGAAATGGTGAGCGACCCTACGGAAAAAGCACGTCTGCTTGAGGCTGCGAGCTATTTTGACAGTCCTGCTTTTTATGAACCGCTTTCGCGAAATATAGACGATGTGCGCACGCGGCATGCGAATCAGCATATTCCGAAGATTACAAGTGCATTAAGGAGTTACAGAGGCAACAAGAATCCTTATTATTACAACATAGCCCTCAACTTCTGGAATATGATACAGGGACGTTACAGCTATGCCACTGGAGGTGTGGGCAATGGTGAAATGTTTCGTCAGCCGTATACGCAGATTCTGAGTATGAATACCAATCTTACTTCTGACAGGAACCGTAATCTCAGTCCTAATCCGACGATTAATGAGACTTGCTGTGCCTATAATCTTGCCAAGCTTACGAAAGATCTCAATTGTTTTGACCCTGACAATGCACAATATATGGATTATTATGAACGTGTGCTGTACAACCAAATTGTAGGTTCTGTCCATCCTACTCATTATATGACAACCTATCAGTATGCTGTGGGCTTGAATGCATCAAAGCCGTGGGGCAATGAAACACCACAGTCTACTTGTTGCGGTGGTACCGGATCCGAGAATCATGTAAAGTATCAGGAGGCTGCTTATTTTGTATCTGACAATACCATCTGGGTGGGGCTTTACCTGCCGACAACACTGACGTGGGATGCCAAAAAGGTGAAAATACAGCAAGATTGCTTGTGGCCGGCAGAGAAGTCGACCATACGGATTGTAGATGGCAAGAGTGAGTTTGCCATGAAGCTTAGAGTCCCTTATTGGGCGACCAGCGGATTTGATGTCAAGTTGAACGGTGTTTCTGTTGCAAAGGAATACAAGCCGTCTTCATACGTTGAAATTCCTTTGCGAAAATGGAAGAAAGGTGATGTGGTGGAAGTGACAATGCCGTTTACGAAGCATATTAATTATGGTCCTGATAAGATGGAGACTGCTGCGACAGGATTGAATCAGACCAACACTGCCTTTGAACCGATGTGGGTCGGGACTATAATGTATGGTCCGCTGACCATGGCGACAGATGGCATTGACAATTGGCAACAAGCTACTGTCAATATTGATGTGGCGTTGGAGAGCATCAAGCTTAATGCTCCAACAAGCGATGAGGGGACGAATGGAAATCTTTATACGTTGAGTTTGGGCGACAGGACATTTGTGCCGGATTATTATCTCGGAGACAATTCCACTCACTACCTCAGAATTAATCTTGTTGACGACCCGAGCGAGATGTTTAGAAACACGTTGCTCGACAAAGTGGAGGATGCCGGAATATATCAGGCTGTAAATTACACTGCTGACTCGTATGCGGTCTTGAAGAAAGAGATTGCCGCGGCGCAACAGCTTTGTTCGTTGCCTGAAATCAATGAGACATTGACGAAGGAGCGAGTGAATGCTATTGACAATGCTGTCGACGGACTTGTTTCTGTTGCTACGGACAAGACTGCTCTTGAAGAGGCTATCAAGGATGCCGAGTCCAAGAACGCTGAGTTGTTTACATGGGACAGTTATGCAGACTTGCAAAGTGTACTTGCTGAAGCAAAGGATGTCTGCGAGACATCTAATGTTCAGAAGCTGCTTGACAGTCAGAAGCTTAAAATCAAGCGGGCTGTTTCCGGACTTCTGTCGGTTGATAAGGTGGACAAGACAAAGTTGTCGGAACTTCTGAAAGTCGTAGAAGAAAGAAAGGCTGCTCAAGAAGCATGGATGGCACTTGAAGTCAAGGTGCCGGAATATTCACCGTGGGCTCCTTACGGATATGCTCGTCTTATGGAACAGTTTGAAAAGGCTGAAGTTGTAAGCAAGAACAAGGACAAGAATTATAATCAGGAGGAAGTGAACAATGCAACTTCTGCCCTCAATACGGCCATCAACACGATGCGTCCGGGTAATCTTCCTGAACTGGAAGATATGAACGATTTGCTGAAGCTGCTGAAAGAAGCAAAAGAGTCTTCCAAGGCCAGCGAACAGAAAGTGAAGGAGGCTATCGAATATTCGGAGATGGTTGTCAAGTATGTTGGAGACGGAAGCGGAACAATGGATATGATTGTCAAAGCTTGCGACAGATTGAACGCCGTTCTCGGAAAATAGTAGGCGGACGGCAAACGTTTTGTTTATAAAAAGGCACATCTGCGATAGATTCTTATGCAGGTGTGCCTTTTTTAGGTTCGCCCGACATGGGGATAATCGTATCCATCCGAAATATGCCGTCTGGCGGGGTTAAAAGAGGGTGTGCCGAAATGAAAATGACTACTCCCAAAAGTTACAGATTGTAACTGCAATACTTAAATAGGGGCGTATCAAGCTCTGTATTGAGTAATGATATGCCCCTTTCTTTAGTCTTTTAGGATGTTCTAATTTCAAATTATAAGTTCATCTTTTCAAAAAATGAATTTCGGCACACCCTCTTGTTAAATTTTTATGAATATGGACACAATTATCCGAAGGTATGTCTTTGTTTTAATCATAGTATGTATCACTTATTCCCAATCATGGTGTATAACACGACATGGGCTTGTTATTGGACTTGGTCAATATCAAGATAGGACCTGGGGAACGGTACATGGAGATAAGGATGTGCCTTTGGTGAAAAATATGTTGACAGCCTGTGGATACAATGATATTGCAACATTGGTCAACAAGAATGCGACTAAGGCTGGGATTATTTCGGCTTTTGACGGATTTTCCGAAAGATGTAAGAAAGGAGACATTGTATATATCCATTTTGGGTTTTGGATTGGTGAGTTCCTTCAGGAATTTTTGCTATCTTTATTGCCAGCCGTTTATTGGTTTCTATGCCAATGTAAAGGAAGGTCTGCTTTGGATGTGATGTCATCATACAAACAGCTGTTGTACTATCTCAGTTTTGTACTAATTCTGTTTGTCTGCCTGCGAATTGGACATGAAGACTATGAGAAGACAAAGATTCACTATCTCAGCTTTTGTCATACCAATATTTTTATATCGCATAATTAATCTTATTTCCCGACATTTGGAAATGATTTCTGAACACTATGTCAAATATCATATTGAAAACTCATTTTAATCACATCGAACACTTACCCATGTCTTTTTACCTGTAAACGGGTTTCTGCAATTTGAAATGGGTTCAATTTCCCAACGTGAATAAGATACGTTCATGTGGCGGTCTATTCACTCTTTCTTTTTATTTCCCATGAGTTAATCTATCCGGGATTGGCTCCAAAAATATTCTTGATGGAATACAACGGATAGAGAAGGATGTCATCATAGACACAGTAATTTTCCAATGATGTCCGTATACCTTTGGATAATCCTTTCAGCTGCATGAAGATCCGCATACTCTGCATTGACCCTTTGATTCCAGATTTCACTTCGACAGGATATATGTCCGCTCCTATCTGGACAACATAGTCCACCTCGGCATTGCTGCCGGCTTTTTCCCTATGCCAGCAATACAAGGGTTGGGGGGAATAGCATGAGGCAGCTTTGACGAGTTCGGTTCCTATGAATGTCTCGGCAATGGCACCACGATTGACTACCTGCAAATTGTTTGATGAAAATAAATCTGAAAGCTCAAGATTCAATAGACGCTGCAGAAGCCCGGTGTCGCACAGCAGCATACGCCGGTACTTGTCGTTTGTCTCAGCACCTAAAGGAATGCCGTTGGCCGATGTATGGGTAACGGGATATACCAAGCCTGCAAGTATGAGGGTGTCGAGGGCAGTCTTGACCTGTCCGGTATTGGCATCCGCATCCACACGGTTGTACACGAATTTGCCAAGACCCTGTTCGGCAACGGAGCGGAAAACCGCATCAATGCGTGATGACGGAACCCGTTTGCGGTATTTGGCAAAATCATCTTTGAAGGAAAGTATGAGTTCACTAAGTATATGCTGGCACTCCAAAAGATTCCCGTCTTGGCAGAATTTTGCAACAACGGCCGGCATGCCACCTATGACAAGGAATGTACGCAACAACCGCAGGGCTTGTTCATGTATAGGTTGTGGAAGCGGGCGAACAGGTGAAGCCTGGTTGATAGCCGTGGCAAGGGCTTCGTTGCCGGATGCCCATAGAAACTCCTCAAAGCTAAAAGGATACATGAAAACACTTCGTATGCGTCCCACGCCATACGAGGGAAGCTCTTCCAATGCAAATTCGAGCAACGAACCAGCGGCGATGAGATGCAATTCAGGATATTTTTCATAGAAATAACGCAACCGGTTAATGGCTTTCGGGCAAGCTTGTATTTCATCGAAAAACAACAGGGTTTTACCGGCAATGACGGGGATGCTAAATTGTATGGAAAGCAGTTGGCATATCTCCTGCGGTGAATAGACACCCTCAAACAAGTAGTGGATATCTTTGCGCTCATTGAAATCTATTTCGGCGAAATATTCAAATTGTTCGGCCAAATGGCGCACGGCTGAGGTCTTTCCCACCTGCCTGGCTCCACGCAACAGTAAAGGCTTTCGTTCTTGTTCCTCGGCCCAGTGAGATAGTTCCCTATCAATCATTCGTTTGTAGTATTGCTTCATTACTGTAGATAATATTCGTTTCTGGATGCAAAGATAATAAAATTGAATTAATTGACACCATAAACTTTGCAGAAAATGAATTTATTGGCATCTAAGAAGCTCGCTTAAGTAATAAAAATAGCATCAATGGTCGTACATTTGTACGGTTAATAGATTTTGTATAATTTTATCATAAGAAATCAGGTTATACAAGCATGGAAAAAGGCAGATTAGTGGTTAATCATTGTATTACAATGTGACTTCACCGAGAATTATAATAAAAATAATTAACGGAAAAGCGTTTCCATTCGTACTTGATATATTGAATTGAGCTTTTTAGCTCTTGTTCTCTTTTATGTGAATACCGCCAATATTCGTTACGTGAGAACAAGTAGACTGGAAGTTCACGCTCATAGGGCGTGTAGGCATTTGAATAGAATAGGGAACAAGAATCCCTTATTTTTATGGAATATACTGCAAACAAGTACGTTATAAAGATATAGTCATTGTAAGGGCATTTTTAATTTTGCACCACTTTGCTCCATTTTGATACATTCTGCACAAAAAAACTTGCAAATAACTTGTAAAAGGAAACGGAATGGCAACGACAAAATTATATCTTGACACACGGGCAGTCAAACGTGGGGAAGCGGCTCCCTTAAAAGTAAGCGTCACCAAATATGGGGTTGCCGCATACATTCCGCTGCATATAAAGATACTGCCTGGGCAATGGGACAAAAGACTTGGCAAGGTCAAGGACAACCCTAACAAGGTCGCTCTAAATTCTTACATTCAGACAGAAAAGCAGAAAATCGACAACTTACTGCTTAAACTTACTTCAGAAGGGAAATTGACGAGAATGACTGCGGTACAGATTAAGAACGAACTTTGCGAAATACTCTATCCAAAAGTGGAGAATGAGGCTCTATTCATGAATCGTTTCAAAGCATATATGGAGACGCGCCAGAAACAACGTACACAAGAAATATATTACGAAACATACAAGCGAATAATGCAGTTCGACAATAAGGCAGGGGCACTGTCTTTTGAAGCTATTGGTAAAGATTGGCTTACTCGCTTCGATACATTTCTCATGCAATATGAGCCATCACAAAACTCACGCTCTATTCATTTCCGCAATATCCGGGCTGTATTCAATGATGCTATTGACAATGAAATAACAACAGCCTATCCTTTTCGAAAATTCATGGTTAAACCGATTCCTACAATAAAGAGAGCATATACAGTTGAAAGGTTGAGAGAACTTTTCAACTATCCGGTTCTTCCACACGAACAGAAATATCTTGATATGTTCAAGCTCATTTTTTACCTTATCGGAATCAATCTTGTCGATCTCTATGGTCTTCAAAAAATAGAGAATGGAAGAATCGTGTATCAGCGTTCCAAGACATCGAAGTTATATGATATAAAGGTCGAGCCGGAAGCTATGGAAATTATAGAGCGTTACCGTGGCACAAAAAATCTGCTTAATATCTCTGACCATTTCGCTTCTGCTCACAGCTATATGGCTTCCATCAATCGTGTACTGAAACAAATTGGACCTCGCGAATATGTCTTACAAAACGGCAAGAGGAAGTTAATGTATAACTCTGCTTTTCCTGATATTTCGACATACGTTGCCCGGCATACATGGGCTACAATTGCATACGAACTGGAAATTCCTAATGAAACGATTGCCGCCGCACTTGGTCACACTTTCGGAAACAGTACAACGGCAATATACATCAACAAAGACCGGCGTAAGGTTGATGACGCCAATCGAAAAGTTATTGATTATGTGCTACAGATATAATTCACCATTTGCTGAAGCGTTGCGAAACGCATAAAGCACCATTCGTCCTCATAGAAATGGGGACTTTCTCGCATAGCAGGAGTAAGCTTTTCATCCTCAATGGGAATATAGAAACTGACCGTCATAGGGGCAAACAGCTTTTCGCTTACCACTTCCTCAAGAAAACCTATTTCTTTGCCGTCAAGTATTATATTCTGCCAATTATAGATACACCCGGCTTGCATAGATTTCCTGCTTCCTGTGAACTCTACCTCTTTATCGCATTCATAGGAGGATGCATCTATGCTAAATTGGACTCCATATTGGGGATTAGCACGGTATAGAGCTTCTATTTCATCAATAATATTCATCCCCTATAGTTTTGCAACATCCATTCCACTAATTTCTCGCGGCATTCTGTGTCGAGTTCTAAGTAGAACATCATCATCCGGGAGTCACCCAATCGTTCCATTGATTGCCATTTCTCAATAATATGCTGTGCCATAAAATTGTCCGGACAATAACATCTACCTCCGAAACCTTGAAGAGCACCACCCCAAATCTCACAGATTACATTTTCAAATGGTGTGCGATAATTACAGCACCACAGGTTCCACTTCCTGATAAACTCGTTTATTTGCTTAATTTCTGTTTCCATTGTTCTTTCTTATAAACAGCTTTAACAAGCCGTTCTTTGAGAATGTGACACGTTCTGTTTGCGGCACATTACCAGTCTGTATATTTTCATTGCTCTTAAAATGACGGATCTATAAAGTGCCGGCGAAACCCAACAGTCAGAGTTACACTTCCGGACTCTTTCTTCTGCCCTTCCTCTACCCATGTACCGTTTCTGCGTAAAGTAAATATATGCTGACGCATATATTCTGCAATGGTATAAAGCACCTTGTATTCACCTGCATAATAATCAATGCACTCTGTATTGTTTTCAGCAACTACAATTTTCTTGGGGCTGATGACTTTTATAATAGTCATGGCTCTATAGTCGCTGTATAGATTCATCGTAGCTCCCATTCCAACTTTCAGTATTGGAGAAGCGGCTCTGAATATTTTCAAGGCCTCACTTGAGCAGAATAGACGAACATTGTAACCTGAATGCTCAATGAATTCAGTCTCATCCAACCAACCGTTAAGTTTCCAAATATTGGCATCATATCGGATTTCCTCTAAATCCTTTTCCGTAAGTCTCATTATGTGGGATTTGCCTCCTAAAATCACATTTTTCTGTTTAACTACTTTTTCTTCCATCGTTTTATTCTTTTACAGTTGAATATTCCGGCATTACTTTGGTCACATAGTCATATACAGCATCATAGAGTGTTTCTAATGTACAGCTAACTACACGGCCCGCATATTCACAGGAAATCCACTTATTTTCACCTTCCGACAAAACCGATACTCCATTGTTCTTGCAACGGATTCTGGAAACTTTGGTTTCATAAGTGCTATCAATGCCATCCGGCGAAAGGATGATGTATGCATTCTGCAACTCACAATTTTGTTCAAAGTCTATTTCCGTTATACCACCCAAATTGAATAGTGTAACAATTGCCTCCAGCATTTCATTATGGAGGGCCTTTTTCTTCTCATAAAAATCTATCTGTTTCATACTTCAATCTTCATATTCAAATTCGTCCTCATAGCACCTAATGTGTGCTCCGCTTTCCACAATCTCACAGTCGTAAGTATATGTTCCGGGAGCGTCGCAACTTTCTGTATCCACCAAAATTGCAGTATAGCCTCTCCACGGTTTCAATAATCTCGCAGGTCGTTTCATTATCTATCCTCCTCTACTTTAACTACATAATCGCATATCCCCATGCGCTCCGCTTCAACTTTTATTGCAGCCTCTTCCTTGGAAGATGCAAACACATGGCACGTCTCTTGATTTCCTTCATTGTATGTATTCTTGACCATACATGTCACTGTATATCTCATATCGAATAGATTTAAACAAGATTCGTGTATTGAAGATTTCCCCAGCCATCAAACACTCTGGCTGTGCTGTCAAATTCGTGTTCCCACCATTCTGTGTGTTGAACTCCATATCCTGATGCGAAGAAAACAGGATTGTCAAGTCTGATTCTCACTCCCTTACTGCAAACTTTTTTTGAATAAGGGTCTGTTTCCTCAACAAGACTGATAATAGTTCCGTTACGGCTCTCGCCATTGTGGATGCAGGTAACTCGTTTACCTATAAGTTCGCTATTCAATTCTGTAACTTTCATTGTTCTTATTGATTTTATTATTGTTTCTTATATGCTGTAAAGATAGCCAGAATTTTACTTAAAATCGCACGTTTACATCCCTAAATCGCTGGGCTACAGGATGTTTAACTTTTAAACCTTAATACAAAAGCTCCAAGCCGCATTTCGCTGAAATGCGAAATTGCGGTAGGATATTATATATATATTCTTATATTGTGTACCGTTTTTAGCCCCTTTTCTCAATTTAACATTTTCGTTATTTTCCTCTTGTTGCCCCGTTTTTCAATGGCATTTTCTTTAATTGATTGATAAGTTGTAATTTAACATTCTTTTTTGTTGTCTTATTTTTCGGCGTATAGGTCAAAATGGAGGCTGAAATCTTTGAAAGATGTTATGTA
>CAZKOB010000036.1:0-25848 GCA_964554265.1 uncultured Bacteroides sp.
TATTAATACATAACATCTTTCAAAGATTTCAGCCTCCATTTTGACCTATACGCCGTAATTTATGACAATCAGATAAATGTCAAAGAGTCATACTGCGACAAACACATGAGCCTGATTCCGTGCGGAGGAGACGACGAAAGATGCCGGAGTGGAATCATCAATCTTATTCTGCACCATTCCACTACCTTTTCCCATATTCTCCAACTCATCCATCACGCTTTTCTTCGCTTCGCCCAATAAAGGTATAAGCAGCGGAGCACCACACAATATTGCTTTTCCTGTCATGGTAATCCGCAACATACGAGTATGCGGATGCTGCGAAACGGCATACCATCTGTCGTCCGTAAGCAAATGACTGCCCCCTGAAAATATAGATGCCACATGCATATCTTCACCAATCCCAAGTATGATACAATCAAATACAGGCCTGTTGTCTCGCATGGGCAACCTCCGCCTTACTTCCGCTTCATACCTTTCCGCCTCCTGCTCCGGCACGTCTTCACCCCATATCCGGTGGATTCTTTCAGAACTTATATCGAGAGGAGCGAACAGCTGTTCATAAGCATGGCGATAGTTGCTGTCCTCACTGTCCGGAGCCACACACCGTTCATCCACCCAATAGAAGTGGATTCTCTTCCAGTCTATCCGTCCGGCATATTCATCCGTCCATACTCTAAAAATTTCCTTTGCCGTCTCCCCTCCGGAAAGCGCAAGGTTAAAGGAGGCGCACATGTCTTTTTCCGACATACATTTCATTAAATATGCAGTCAGCGCGTGTATTGCCTCTGCATGATTCGGATATTTTCTGAATACCATATACAAATCCAAGATAATAGTAGTGTAGTAATTCGTTTAAATCACACCGGAAAGTTTCCGTTTCATCCACATTGCAAACTTAAAACGATAATGTATCCCTATCAGCCATTCGGTTCCGACCTTACACATCGCATGAAGCGTATTCAGGAATCCCAACGCTTTTTCTTTCCTCCGGTCCTTCACCGCCACATTCATACAGGAACAACTCCTCCCCACCCTTCTGCCTCCAATGCTCCACCACAGGGTCGACAAATGCCCAACTCGCTTCCAGTGCATCGCTGCGCGCATAAAGAGTGGAATCGCCGGACATGGCATCTATGAGCAAGCGTTCATAAGCATCGGGCAGACGCACACCATGAAGCGAATCATACTCAAACCTCATGCCGACCTGCTTGACAGTAAATCCTTCACCGGGTTCTTTTAGTCCGAACATGAGAGTAATGCTCTCGTCCGGCTGTATGCGTATAAGCAACTTGTTGCACGAACTTCCATCGCATTGTCCGGCAAACAAACGGTGTGGAGTCGAACGGAAGTTGACCACCACTTCCGACACCTTCTCCGACATTGCTTTTCCCGTAACGAAATAGAAGGGCACGCCACTCCATCTCCAGTTGTCAACAAAAACTTTCATTGCAATATATGTTTCCGTATTCGACAAAGGGTCCACATCCTTCTCCCTGCGGTAACCGGCATACTGTCCTCTCACCACAAACCTGTCGATCTCATGCGGAGCGTACAGATGAACCGAACGAAGCACTTTCGACACTTCGTCGCGTATGGTTTCCGAATCGAAAGCAGAAGGCGGTTCCATCGCAACAAATCCCATAAGCTGCATAAGGTGGTTCTGCACCATATCCCTCAACGCTCCGGAACTGTCGTAATAGCCTCCTCGATTCTCCACACCCACAGTCTCCGTAGCATGTATCTCCACCGAGTCGATGAAATTGCGGTTCCACAAAGGTTCGAATATGCCATTCGAGAAACGCAGTGCAAGGATATTCTGCACCGTCTCCTTTCCAAGAAAATGATCGATACGATATATATCTTCCTCCGCAAAGATGCCGAGCAAATGAGTATTCAACCTCTTCGCCGTGTCAAGGCTCGTGCCAAACGGCTTTTCAATGATAATCCTCCTCCAGCCTCCGTTTCCCGCCACATTCAGCCCAGCCAGCCTTATACATTCCGATATGCCTTCATACATAAAAGGCGGCATGGCAAGATAAAAGACCACCCTGTCCGGAATCTGCCGGCTGTTTCTCAAACGGTTTATGGCATCCCTCAAGAGTCCATACTGTTCCGGTATGGCAGCATCCATCGAAAGATAAAACAATCTGTCCAGAAACACCGTATCCGTCTCCTCCCCTCCAAACACCTCATGTATATGTTCCGCCTGCCGCAGGCGGAAAGCCTTGTCATCATATTCCGTGCGTCCCACACCCAGTATGCAAAAGCGTCCGGGAAGCATGCCACGTATATGCAGTTCATAGAGCGAAGGCATGAGCTTGCGCCTCGTAAGGTCGCCTGAAGCCCCGAAGATGACCAGCATCTGATCTGTAACCGGTTTCATAATCTATAATCCTGTTAGAAAGTGTTCAAAAAATATCCATGCCTCACTCATTCCAAAGCGTATGAAACCATCTTCCACGTTCGCAGTCGGTTCTCTCATACTTATGTGCACCGAAATAATCACGCTGGGCCTGTATGAGATTGGCAGACGAACGGAGCACACGAAAACCGTCGAAATAACTCAGTGCCGAACTCATTGCCGGAAGTGGCATTCCTGCAAGCGCCCCATACGAAACCATCCTGCGCCATGCACCGACCAGCCCCATCAGTTCCGATGAGAAAAAACGGTCAAGCAGAATATTCTCCAGAGAAGGCATCCTGTCATATGCCTCCGCCACGTTTTTCAGAAAGGCAGAACGTATGATGCAACCATTCTGCCATATCCGTGCCACAGCAGACAAATCAACCTTCCACCCATATTTCCGTGAAGCCTTCTGTATGAGAGAGAATCCCTGAGAATAGGAAATGATTTTCGAAGCATACAGTGCCTTGCGTATATCCTCAATGTCGGGGCAACGAACATCATACACCACAGTCTTCCGATAGATGCTGTCAGCCTCCATACGATTGTCGCGGAGCGAGGACAATATACGCGCATAGACCGCCTCTGCCATCAGCGTGGCAGGTTCATCCTCATCGACCGCAGCCACAACACACCCTTTGCCCGTCCCCTTTTGGGATGCCACACCCAGAATATTGTCGACAAGCCAAGTTCCGTCAACGTCACGATGCCGGAGAATATCGGAAGTAATCTTAACCAGAAAACTGTCAAGCTCGCCGATATTCCATTCACTGAACACATCTGACATTGCATCATTGTCAAGCCTGCAACCATACTTCAGCAATGTATACGCTTCGGCTATCAATTGCATGTCTCCATATTCAATGCCATTGTGCACCATCTTGACAAAATGTCCGGCTCCGCCTCCTCCCATCCACGCACAGCACGGAGTACCGTCGTCAAGCCGGGCGGCAATGCTCTGTAGTACACCACCGGCAATGCGCCACGCTTCAGACGAACCGCCCGGCATGACAGAAGGCCCCCGGAGCGCACCGTCTTCGCCTCCGGATATTCCACACCCTATGTAATATACACCCAGTTCTTCCACCGCAGACTCCCTACGCTGCGTATCCTTGAAATCGGAATTGCCACCGTCAATCATCACATCACCGGAAGAAAGATGCGGAAGCGTCTGCCCAATCATCTCATCCACGGCATCCCCGGCCGTAACCATGAACATCACAATGCGCGGTTTTCGCAATGTCGCTACAAGTTCCGCCACAGAATGAGTTGCCACAAACTTTCTGCCGGTTCCAAACTCCAACATGAATTTGTCCGTCATATCCTCTCTTTCCGGAACAGAACGGTTATAAACCGCCACGGTCAGTCCACGGTTCTCCATATTGCGGGCAAGGCTACTTCCCATAACCCCAAGCCCTATAATACCAATATCTGCTGTCATAAGCTTATCTCCAATTTTTATCGTTTTTTTGACAGTCTAACACAAATGCCACACTCTTTGTTTGCGCAGATAACGGCAAAGCTGTAAATTTGCAGTAAATATGGAAGGAATTATTCTACCGGGAAACCATTGTCACTGCCACGACACCCGAAAAAAGAGACAATGCCCATAAAATCTCCGCTCCTGTATTTTCCGGACATAAACATATCACAAGAAATGAGAACTCTCTGCCCCAACCGATACAGAACCGCAAACATAGAGACTTTCATAAGAGCATACCATAATTATATATGACGGGGAACCGTTCCCGTGAAAACGTCTTCACAGAAACAGGTTTATCTTCAAAATTCACATTATATGATTTATCCTAACAACTACGAAGAAAAGATTGGATTTACAAACATACGGAAAATCCTTGCGGAAAAATGCCTTTGCACGCTCGGTCAAGAGCGTGTAGAGCAAATGAGCTTCTCCATACAATATGCTGTGATAAAAAGACAAGTGAGACAGACGATGGAGTTTGTACGCATATTGCAAGAAGAAGATTTTCCTGACCAGAACTTCTTTGATGTCAGACAATCGCTGAAACGCATACGCATAGAAAACACTTTTTTTGAAGTCAAGGAACTGTTCGACCTGCAACGCTCGCTCGACACAATATGCCGCATTGTGGCATTCCTGAAGAAATCAGGCAATCCGGCCCAAACAGCAGAAGAGACGCAGGGAAAAGAGGAGGAGGAAGAATGCCAGAAAGGAGAATCCGGCCCAACAGCCTATCCCACACTCAGCGAACTGTCGGCCGATGTCAGGACATTTCCCCAACTTGTGAAACGCATAGACCAAATTCTTGATAAATTCGGGAATGTCAAAGATACGGCATCTCCCGAGCTGATGCGCATACGCAGAGAACTCGCTTCTACGGCACAAGGCATATCACGTTCGCTGAACAGTATTCTGAAAAGCGCGAAGAGTGACGGTCTCATAGACAAAGACCTTGCACCGACCATGCGCGACGGACGTCTCGTCATTCCTGTAGCTCCGGCCATGAAACGCAAGATACACGGAATCGTACATGACGAATCGGATTCGGGAAGGACAGTATTCATAGAGCCGACCGAAGTGGTAGAGGCCAACAACAAGATACGTGAACTGGAATCGGAAGAACGCCGGGAAATCATCAGAATACTCACGGAATTTACAACAATAGTACGTCCTGACGTGAAAGACATCATGCAAAGCTATGAATTTCTTGCCGACATCGACTTCATACGCGCCAAAGCCAAATTCGCCATCAGCACCGGTTCCATCGAACCGGTCATCGAGGAGAAACAGATACTCGACTGGAGCATGGCTGTACATCCGCTCCTGCAGATGTCACTCGCACACCATGGGCGTAAAGTCGTTCCGCTCGACCTGCTGCTCAACCGCAAACAGCGCATACTCCTCATATCAGGACCGAACGCAGGAGGAAAATCAGTGTGCCTGAAGACAGTGGGTCTGCTGCAATACATGCTCCAATGCGGCCTGCCCGTCCCTATGGCAGAAAGCAGTATAGCCGGCATCTTCCAAAGCATCTTCATCGACATCGGCGACGAACAGAGCCTTGAGAATGACTTGTCCACCTATTCGTCGCACCTGCTGAACATGAAGAACATGATGCGTCACTGCAACGGTGCAAGTCTCGTACTGATAGACGAGTTCGGTTCGGGAACAGAACCGCAGATAGGCGGTGCTATGGCCGAAGCCGTATTGAAACGCTTCAACAACAAGCACGCATACGGTGTGATAACCACCCACTATCAGAACCTCAAGCATTATGCACAAGACACAGAAGGCATCGTCAACGGTGCAATGCTCTACGACCGCCAGCAGATGCAACCGCTGTTCCAATTGCGCATAGGCAATCCCGGCAGTTCTTTTGCCATAGAAATTGCAAGAAAAACAGGTATACCGGACGATGTCATCGCTGATGCGTCCGCCATTGTGGGGCAAGACTATATCAATGCCGATAAATATCTGCAAGACATCGTGCGCGACAAGCGTTACTGGGAAAACAAGCGACAGACAATCCATCAGCACGAGAAGCAGATGGAACAGACCATCGCACGTTATGAAGAGGAAATAAAGAAGCTGCATGAGGAGCGCAAGCAAATCATAGCCAAAGCAAAGGAAGAGGCAATGGAACTGCTGAAAAACTCGAACGCACAGATAGAACAAACCATCAAAGCCATCAAAGAGGCACAAGCCGAGAAGGAACGTACAAGAGAAATCCGTCAGGAACTCGCCGATTTCAAACAAAATGTACGCGAAATCAATCCGGAGGAGATGGAGGAGCACATACGCAGACAGATGGAGAAGCTGAAGGCAAGGCAGAAGAGAAAGCAGGACAAGAAACAGAATCCAAAAGAAGACAGCAAGAAAACAGTGGGAGCAGAAGTGTCTCTAATGACGCAGAACAAGAAGGACACCCTCCTTGCTATCGGCGACTATGTGCGCATCAAAGGACAGACCACAGTGGGAAGAATAACCAAAATAAGTGGAGGTGAAGCACAAGTAACATTCGGAATGATTCAGACCAATATAAAGATGAATCGTCTTGAAACAGCCACCGAACCGAAAAAGGAAACACGTGCAACCACCTTCGTCAGTCTGAAGACACAAGACGACATACGCGAAACGACCCTCAATTTCAAGCAAGACATAGATGTGCGAGGAATGCGAGGCGATGAGGCTGTGCAAGCCGTGACATACTTTATTGACGATGCACTTGTAGCAGGTGTATCACGCGTGCGTATCCTTCACGGTACGGGTTCCGGCATACTGCGCACCCTCATACGTCAGTACCTGCACACCATACCTGCTGTAGCAGACTGCCATGACGAGCATGTACAGTTCGGTGGAGCCGGAATAACAGTTGTCGACCTGATATAAAGCGAAACAGCACTCCTAAAATTCGGGATGCAATTCTGCAATATAAAAAAGACATATTCCCAAGACCACCCTAATCCTCCGTCATTGAACATCCGTTGCGAAAAAAATTGACAAAAGTTGAAGAAAGAACGTGACAAACAATGTGGCTGAAATTCTCTACTTTTGCCCATCCGATTATAATAAATTCAATTTGATGAGATACATACACCTTATAACATATATGTGCATATCCGTATATATTCATGCTCAAGGCATGAACAACACCGATAATGGCAGAGACACCCTGAATACCTCCCCCAATATAGTATTCCAGCCGGTAGACTCTACATATCTCAAAGAAGTGGAACTGCTCATGATTCAGAAAAGTAAAGAAAAGGAAGCAGCCAAAGCTGTAGATGAGTATGAGAAAAGAATGCTTCAGGAAGAAATGGAATTCCATTTCAAGGAAACACAGCCCCTACTGAGAGGCGTCATACTTTCGGTGGCAGATAACAAATTCAATAAGCGCGACGGACTTTTCATACGTACCCATCACGATAAGGCAGACTACGGTGTGGCACTCACTCCTCTCGCAGCCAATTGGATTCTGAAGGTAGCCGGTGTGGAGAGCAGGAGCACGACACAACGGATGCTTATGGCAAACGCTATGGCACTGGCACTGTCATCAGGTATAAGCAGCGGTCTGAAGGCATCGGTAAAGGAAACACGTCCAGACGGAACAGATCAGCATAGCATGCCGTCGGGACACACGTCGCTGGCATTTGCCGGCGCCACGATTCTGCACAGGGAATACGGGCATCACAGCCCCTGGGTCAGCATAGGCGGATATACGGCAGCGACAGCAACCCAACTCCTTCGTCTAAGAAACAACCGCCACTGGATAAACGACACTTTCGTAGGTGCTGGAATAGGTATTGTGTCAACTAATGTGGCCTACTTCATAACAGATGCCATTCTTGGCGAACAAGGAATCCACCGTCCCAGACTGACAAAGGAGGACATGATGAGAGTGATGAGATATAACGCAAAGCCTTCCTCGTTCAGTCTTATTTCCGGAGCCGAAATAGGCAAAAGATATGTTTCGCCAACGTGCTATGAACAGCATGCCGGATTTGTCGGCAATGTCAATGTCAGCATGAGTTCCACTTTCTATGCAGGACTTGAAGGGTCATGGTTTCTGAACAGCACTCTGGCTGTGGAAGCAATGGCACGCATCTCAAACAGCAAGGCCAAAGCATCATTTACAAGCCTTACGGAAGACACCCCTTCCGTATACGGCTGCAACATCAATATATGCCATCTGGACCTATCGCTGAAATATTCAATACCCCTCACGCTTGCCACACGCTTCTCGGTCAGAGTATTTGCAGGCAACAGATTCACCGAAAAGGCAGATATGCTTGATACAGAAACCGCTGAGCTATTTATCCGTATCCCAAAAGACAACAGCTTTGAACTTGGCGGAGGTTTTGCTTTCGACTATCTGAGCACGAAAAAATATGCAGCAGGATTCAGTTTCGATTATGTGCACACGTGCTCTCCTCTGATGCCCAACCGCTGCTATGCAAGTTCTGTGTGGAAGATTATTTTGTAAAGAAAGACAAGCCGTATGTAGGTTTTTGTCATAAGTATTTATTAACTTTGCACACACAAAGTATAGATTTTCCACTGAAAATCAGATGATGAAGCGTATACAAGCCGCTTCTCCGTGCTTTTCTTTATGCAGTGTGCATTGATTTTAGATTAATAAATTAAGAATATATACATATATGAACGTATTGGAACTTAGTGAACAGGAAATAAACCGCAGAAACAACCTTCAGGCATTGAAGGACATGGGGATTAATCCTTATCCGGCAGCGGAATATCCTACAAATGCTTTTTCTGTTGATATAAATTCGGAGTTCAAGGATGAAGACGAACCTCGCCAAGTATGCATCGCTGGACGCATGATGAGCCGACGCGTGATGGGCAAGGCTTCATTTGTGGAGTTGCAGGACTCAAAAGGCCGCATACAAGTGTATGTCACACGAGATGACATTTGTCCCGAAGAGAACAAGGATATGTATAATACCGTATTCAAGAAACTTCTGGACTTGGGTGACTTTATCGGAATCAAGGGCTTTGTGTTCCGTACTCAGACCGGCGAGATTTCAGTTCATGCTCAAGAAATCACCGTACTTGCCAAGAGCATAAAGCCGTTACCTATCGTCAAATACAAAGACGGTGTGGCATACGATGCATTTGAAGACCCGGAATTGAGATACCGCCAGCGCTATGTGGACCTCGTAGTAAACGATGGAGTGAAAACCACATTCCTGAAGCGTTCAAAATGTATAAGCACATTGCGCCATGTGCTCGATGATGCCGGATATACGGAGGTGGAAACCCCAATACTCCAATCCATTCCGGGAGGAGCAAGCGCACGTCCGTTCATCACCCATCACAATTCACTCGACATTGACCTCTACTGCCGCATAGCGACAGAACTTTATCTGAAACGTCTTATCGTGGGAGGTTTTGAAGGTGTATATGAAATAGGAAAGAATTTCCGCAATGAAGGTATGGACCGCACCCACAATCCAGAATTTACATGTATGGAGCTGTATGTTCAATACAAAGACTACAACTGGATGATGGAGTTTACTGAACAGCTTCTTGAGAAAATATGCATCGCTGCAAACGGCACAGCAGAAACGACGGTCGACGGCAAGACCATTTCTTTCAAGGCTCCTTACCGTCGCCTACCTATCCTTGAGGCTATAAAAGAGAAAACCGGATATGACCTTGAAGGCAAATCGGAAGATGAGATACGCGAAGTGTGTAAGAAGCTCAACATGGAAATCAACGACACTATGGGCAAAGGCAAGCTCATAGACGAGATATTCGGTGAATTTTGTGAAGGTACGTTCATTCAACCAACATTCATCACGGACTATCCGGTGGAGATGTCGCCTCTGACCAAGATACACCGTTCAAAACCGGGACTTACCGAACGCTTTGAGTTGATGGTGAACGGCAAGGAACTTGCCAATGCCTATTCGGAACTTAACGATCCGATAGATCAGGAAGAACGTTTCAAAGAACAGATGCGTTTAGCCGACAAGGGAGATGACGAGGCAATGATTATCGATCAGGACTTCCTGCGTGCCTTGCAGTATGGCATGCCTCCAACCTCCGGTATCGGTATAGGAATCGACCGTCTTGTCATGCTCATGACCGGACAGACAACCATACAGGAAGTGTTGTTCTTCCCTCAGATGAAACCTGAAAAGAAGACACCTAAAGACGCAACAGCAAAATATGTGGAAGTCGGTTTCTGCGAAGATATAGTTCCCGTACTCCAAAAAGCAGGCTATAATCTGGTATCGGACCTTGCAGGAGGAAATGCCCAGAAAATTCAGCAACAACTCGGTGAAATCATCAAAAAGTATAAACTTGACATCAGAAAACCGAGTGTAGACGAACTAAACGCGATAATCGTAAAGATAAGTTAATATAAATTTCAGGAGCCACAGGCACTTCATGTTTTTTTCCAAAAAGAAAACCGTCCGGTAACTGTGGTTTCTGTATATTCATCAATACATATTGATTATGCAGTTCAAGAGTTGCGGACGAGTGGCAATCATGGGAGGCGGAAGCTGGGCTACTGCCATAGCGAAAATAGTGCTTAACCATGAAGAAAGTATAAACTGGTATATCAGACGTGATGACCGCATCGAGGATTTCAAGCGTCTGGGGCACAACCCCGCTTATCTGACCAGTCTTCATTTTGACGTCAACAGGATAAAATTCTCTTCTGACATCAATGATATAGTCAAGCATTCCGATACTCTCATTTTCGTCACCCCTTCTCCTTATGTAAAGAGTCATCTGAAAAAGCTGAAGACGAGCATGAGGGAAAAGCTTGTGGTCACTGCCATCAAAGGAATTGTACCAGATGAAAACATCACAGTGTCACGATATTTCCAACGCATGTATAATGTGCCGGAAGACCAGGTAGCTACAATCGGAGGCCCTTCGCATGCAGAGGAAGTGGCTCTCGACCGCCTTTGCTATCTAACTGTCGGCTGCCGTTGTCTGGAGAATGCGGATATAGTGGCAGACCTGCTGTCCTGCAAAGCCGTAAAGACATCAGTCAGCACAGACATAGAAGGCATAGAATACAGTTCTGTACTGAAAAATGTATATGCCATAGCAGCGGGCATCTGTCATGGTTTGAAATACGGCGATAACTTTCAAGCGGTGCTTGTAGCCAATGCCATACAAGAAATGGACCGTTTCTTGCAAACAATGGAACCGGGAGAACGCAATATATCAGCTTCGGCCTACTTGGGCGACTTGCTTGTCACTATGTATTCCAACTTTTCACGCAACCGCGTCTTCGGCACCATGATAGGACAAGGATATTCTGTCAAGACTGCACAACTGGAAATGGAAATGATAGCAGAAGGATATTACGGAACGAAGTGCATGAAGGAAATAAATAAGCGTTATCATGTCAACATGCCTATACTCGACGCTGTATACAACATATTGTATGAACGTATATCCCCATCTGTAGAAATAAAGATTCTCGCCGATTCTTTCAGATAATCCAACAACAGTCGGCAAAAAATATAAAAAGCAGAGGAGAATCCGGCCTTCTCTTGACTAACACAGATATAAGGGAAGCAAGAGACATATTACATATTAAGGAATTTACATCAGTAAAAATATAAATTATGGAACTCAACATCAGTAAAGCTGCACAGTTTGCAGCATCAGGAGCCATAGCAGGCTACCAATCAGAAGTCAAGGCTGCAATGGAAGCCCTTGAGAACGGAAGCTGCCTCGGCAGCGATTTCTTGGGATGGCTTCATCTTCCGTCTTCTATCACAAAAGAATTTATCAGCGAGATAAATGAAACGGCAAAAGTTCTCCGCGAAAAATGCGAAGCCATTGTCGTTGCAGGTATAGGTGGCAGTTATCTTGGTGCACGTGCCGTAATAGAAGCTCTCAGTGACAGTTTCTCTTGGCTCAAGCCAAGTAACGGACCACGCATTCTTTTTGCAGGAAACAACATAGGCGAAGATTATCTGTCTGAACTTATCGGCTATCTCGACGACAAGAAGTTCGGTGTCATCAACATATCCAAATCAGGAACAACTACAGAAACAGCCATTACCTTCCGTCTGATGAAGAAACTTTGCGAAGACAAGATGGGAAAAGAATTGGCAAAGAAGGTAATTGTAGCAGTTACCGATGCAAAAAAAGGTGCGGCACGTACCACCGCAGACAAGGAAGGATACAAGACATTCGTAATTCCTGACAATGTAGGCGGACGCTTCTCTGTCCTCACCCCTGTCGGTCTGCTCCCAATCGCTTGCGCCGGTTTTGATATAGAACAGCTTGTGAAGGGTGCACAGGACATGGAAAAGGCAACAGCTACAGACGTACCTTACACAGAAAACCCATCCGCACAGTATGCAGCTGTACGCAATGCCCTTTATGAAGAAGGCAAGAAGATAGAGATTCTAGTAAACTATCAGCCCAAACTCCACTACATGAACGAGTGGTGGAAGCAGCTCTATGGTGAGAGTGAAGGTAAAGACGGCAAGGGCATCTTCCCTGCAGCTGTCGATTTCACAACAGACCTTCACTCTATGGGACAGTGGATACAGGAAGGCGAACGTACAATATTTGAAACTGTCATATCTGTCGCTGAACCTAACACCAGACTTGAAGTTCCTTCAGACAAGGAAAATCTTGACGGACTCAACTTCTTGGCCGGCAAACGTATAGACGAGGTTAACAAGATGGCAGAGTTGGGAACACGGCTTGCACATGTCGACGGCGGTGTGCCAAACATGCATATAACTATTGCCAAACTCGATGAGTACAATCTTGGACAACTCATCTACTTCTTTGAAAAAGCATGCGGCATCAGCGGTTTGCTGCTCAAAGTCAACCCTTTCAACCAGCCAGGTGTGGAAGCATACAAAAAGAACATGTTTGCCCTGCTCAACAAACCCGGATATGAGGCTGAAAGCAAGGCCATTCAGGAAAAACTGAAATAATAGATTTTCCGTTCAACGCATAATGTAAAACGCACAGATGCAATCTGTTTGAGCAAATGCCACGGATATGCAGACGTGCATTTTGCATTATGCATTTTTTATTATAATTTTTTTGACAATTAAGACTCATAAATCCATTTTTACTTCACAATGATAAGGATTCTTGCACTCGCTATTACCGTTTCAGTCCTTTTTCCGGCAAAAATGTGCGGTTTCAACTTTGAAAAAACAAACTCGCCACTCCACACAGAAAAACCTTCAACCCTCAAAAAGCCGGGACAACGCCCAACCATAGCGGTGGTACTGAGCGGTGGCGGAGCCAAAGGAGCGGCCCACGTCGGAGCTCTCAAAGTCATAGAAGAAGCAGGAATACCTATAGATATCATTGTAGGCACAAGTATGGGGGCCATCGTAGGCGGTCTATACTCCTCAGGATATACCCCGGAAAGTCTTGACAGTATCTTTCGTGTACAAGATTGGGTAGTACTTCTGACCGATGGCAAACACAGTCGTGAAGAATCTTTTCTTGCAAGGGAGCGTCAAGACAACTATGCCATGAACATCCCTCTCGGCAACAGATATATAGATTCATTGTCGATATCGAAAGCGGGCCTCATCGATGGGATGAATGTGCTCAAGATGTTCCGCAAACTTACCAAGTCATATCCGGACAGTATGGACTTCGACAATCTTCCGGTACGTTTTGCCTGTGTGGCAGAAGATCTTGTTTCGGGAAAAGAAATCGTCTTCCATCATGGAGACATCAACATGGCAATGCGTGCCAGCATGTCCATACCGGGTGTGTTCCGTCCTATCATGAAGGACAGTCTGTTGCTTGTCGACGGCGGAATACTCAACAACTACCCTGTAGATGTAGCCCGCAAAATGGGAGCGGACATTATAATAGGAGTAGACTTGGGTGAAGGCATGCTTAAAGGTGACAAAATCAAAAGTGTGCTGGATATCGTAAACCAAATATCAGGCATAGCAGGAGCACAGAAATACCGTACAAACAAAAAAGATACAGACATATACATAAAGGTTGACGTAAAGGGGTATAATGCAGGCAGCTTTACGAAAAATGCAATAGACACCCTTATTGCAAGAGGAGAAAAAGCAGCAAGACAAGAATATGAAACATTGAAGTCGCTTGCTGACAGTATAGGAGGCAATGCTGATTACATGCAACAACGCAAACTGTATTTTAACACGCTGAAGGATGCCGTATCACTTTATGGCCCGACAGAATATGTCTTTGAGCCGTTTCCTACCGACGCAATCAGTTTTGGAGCCAACTTCAATCAGGAAGAAATGGCCAGCCTTATCATGCAAGGATATATACACGTTCCATTCCTCAAGATTCCGACCCAAATAGGAACCACAATACGACTTGGCAAAAGATATAAGTTCAGGTTGAATCTGTCAAGCATGCTGACCAAGGGGTTCTATATAGATTTCAATTACGAGGTCGGCTACAACGATGTCAAGTTTAACAACAATGGTATCAGCTCTCTGAACACAACCTTTTCAGACAATATTCTTTCCCTTCATGTTTCGCAAAGCTGGAGATATGCCAAAATCGCAGGCGGAATCCGTTTCAACAACTATAATTTCAAGAGCACTCTCGTTGACAAAATAAGCAACAATCTTGACTTCAGTGATGCAATGGAAGGTTCACGCAATTTCTGGAACTTCTTCATTGATGCAGGCATAAATACAACCAACAGGAAGATTTTTGCTACACACGGTGTCAAGATTGAAGCCGAAGCAAACATGTACAGAGGTCATGAGGTTACAATCTCATCAGATCACTATTTATATGCCTTGCGCACTTTTGCCACAATATATTGTCCCATATCTCCACGTTTCTGTCTGATACCTTCCGCTTATGCCCGCTATATGAACAAACAATCTCATGTATACGGAATATACAACATCATCGGCGGCCCATGGGAAGGGCATTACCTTCCGACGCAAATTCCTTTCTATGGAATCGGAAATATAGAATGGGCAGACCGGGCTTTGCTTGTAGCACGTCTGCAAGGACGCATGCGCTTCGGAAACAAACACTATGTTTCAGCCATATTCAATGCTGGTTCAAGCAGTGACGGACTCAGGGAAAGCATAGATGAAAGAATCTTACTGGGGTATGGAGTCAACTATTCTTACGATAGTTTTGTAGGGCCTCTGAGCCTGACCATCAGTGGTTCCAACGTAACCAAAAAAGCAGATGTCTTTATAAGCCTCGGTTTTGTGTTCTGACGATAGAGGATACACATATAGAAACGAAATAAAAAGAGTAACAGAAAAAGGTATTGATAATGGAAAGCAAAAAGATTGAAGATGCGCTATATCTCTATTTAAGAGAAAAGAACCTGCCAAACCTGTCGCTTGCCTCAGCCATGTTCGACATGGACGGAGTCTTGTTCGACTCGATGAAGAACCATGCACGCTGCTGGCATGAGACAATGGTTCATTTCGGCATGAACATGTCTCTTGAAGAAGCTTACATGTATGAAGGGCGTACGGGAGCCAGCACGATAAACATAGTCTCTACTCGGGAAAGGGGATATGAATCCACTCCCGAAGAAATAGAAATGATATACGGATACAAGAGCAAACTGTTCAATTTGTGCCCGGAAGCCCCACGCATGCCGGGAGCATACGAACTGCTCAAACAAGTTGTAGATTCAGGAATCATCCCTCTGGTAGTCACAGGCTCCGGACAAAAGTCGCTCATCGAACGTCTCAACCACAACTTCCCCGGAATATTCCATCCGGATTTAATGGTCACCGCTTTTGATGTCAAATATGGCAAGCCCCATCCAGAGCCTTACCTCATGGGGTTGCAAAAAGCCGGCAATCTGTCTTCCAGCCAGTCGATAGTTATCGAAAATGCACCCCTCGGAGTAAAGGCTGGAGTTGCATCCGGTTGCTTCACCATTGCAGTGAATACCGGCCCGCTGCCGGACTCGGTTCTGCTTGAACAAGGAGCAAATTTGCTTTTCAAATCCATGCAGGAACTTTCTGATTCATGGCCCTTATTATTTGAGATTTTCAATCGCGTAAAAGCATAAATATTCCTTACGAACAGACATGAAACCGTTGGCAGAAAGACTACGTCCGCAAACATTGGACGAGTATATAGGACAGCAGCACCTTGTTGGCCAAGGTGCTGTAATCCGCCGTATGATAGAACAGAAACGAATTTCTTCATTTATTCTTTGGGGGCCTCCAGGTGTCGGCAAGACAACACTTGCAAACATCATTGCCAAAAGCCTTGAAATCCCCTTTTTCACACTCAGCGCAGTCACATCTGGAGTAAAAGATGTTCGTGGAATCATAGAAAAAGCACGTTCAAGCAGATTCTTTGGTAATGGGAATCCAATACTCTTTATCGATGAAATACATCGCTTCTCAAAATCACAACAAGACTCACTGCTCGGAGCTGTAGAGCAAGGCATCATCACACTCATCGGAGCGACAACAGAGAATCCTTCGTTCGAAGTCATCCGTCCGCTCCTCAGCCGTTGCCAAGTCTACGTGCTAAAATCCCTTGAAAAAGAAGATCTTCTGTCATTGCTCAACACTGCCGTCGTAAAAGATACATTCCTAAGGCAAAAAAGCATCACGTTCAAAGAAACAGATGCGATACTCCGTTACAGCGGTGGAGATGCACGCAAGCTGCTCAACATTTTGGAACTCGTGGTCGAAGCAGCATCCGCCCTTTTGTCTTCCACCGGCGACCGGATAGAAATCACCGACAGCCTCGTCACTGACAGCATACAACAGAATCCTCTCGCATACGACAAGGAAGGAGAAATGCACTATGACATCATCTCGGCATTCATCAAGAGCATACGCGGCAGCGACCCTGATGCCGCAATTTATTATCTTGCACGCATGATTGAAGGAGGGGAAGATCCGGCCTTCATAGCCCGCCGCCTTGTCATCTCGGCAAGTGAAGATATAGGACTGGCAAATCCCAATGCCCTCCTGCTGGCAAATGCGGCATTTGACGCTGTAATGAAATTAGGTATGCCGGAAGGACGTATTCCGCTTGCAGAAGCAACTGTGTATCTTGCCACAAGTCCCAAAAGCAATTCGGCATATATGGCGATCGACAATGCCATACAATTCGTACATCAAAGCGGCAATATTCCTGTTCCTCTGCATCTTCGCAATGCACCGACCAAACTAATGGAACAGCTCGGCTATGGCGACGGTTATAAATATGCCCATAACTACAAAGACAATTTTGTAGAGCAACAGTTTTTGCCTGACGGTGCTGAAACACAACATTTCTGGATTCCACAACAAAATGCTCAGGAAAGCAAACTAAAAGAAAGGATGCAGAAGCTATGGGGCGACAGGTTCTGAACTTCAGACTTACTGACTTCGTTGAAAAAATTCTAATATTTGTGATTTTAGGTGGTACGCAAAATCGATTCAAAAGTTAAATCTGTTGGTTCTTTGCTGGTGTATTTACAGACGACTCTTGTAATTTTGATGATTTTAAGTTGGTGTTTTCACAGACTCCTCTTGTGGTTTTAATGATTTAAAGCTGGTGTTTTCACAGACTCCCCTTGTGATTTTAATGATTTAAAGCTGATGTATTCACAGACTCCTCCGTCGCTTCGCGCCACCTCCCCTAACTTGAAATGCCCCCCAAAAGTTTTGTGTCTAACTTTTGGGGGTCATTTCATCATAGGTGCATTGGCCATTCATGCACTTGTAACGCTGTACCTTCATACGGATTATTGTCTTCTTGCCACCGACGGGAAGGCCTATAAAATCCCTGATCCGGCAGCCGTTCTTGAACAGATGCGTATGACCGCATTGCGGGCAAGTCTTTTGACGCTCTTTTGTTTCTATATGTAGGATTATAGTATTACCTTTGTATTCCTCTCTGGTACATTTGTGGGAATAAAGACCCAATGCATGATATAGAAAACTGCTGTTCATACGGATATATTTGTTGTGGGTATTCAAATATACTATATGTTCAGCTGTTTGCTTCTTTTTTATACATATCTTATCACTCCAAATTCAGGAAGAGCCTTATTTTCTTTCAAACCATATTGTTGACAACAATACTATCACTCCAAATCTCTGATGAACCTCTTTTTAACACAATTAAGATTCGTTTGCACTCAATCAATTGCCGATTTTTTGAAATTTTATAGATAAATAACTGATTATCAACAAAATACCATTTCAGAAAAACGATGCAGTTTTAGGTGCAAGAAGTACAGGTTGGAACAAAAATAGGATATACTGATAATCAGTGAGTTATAAAATTTCTTGTCCAAGATACCTGTTTTTCGCAACCGGAATCCATCTTTGTTTTTCGTGGCATTGAAAATCCGATTTTATTCTTTTTAAGAAATCAAAATTAGCCAACATCAAATTTTACCCCGAAAAACGGACGTTTTCAAACTCGTTCACCTTGAAAATAAATTTTGTTCACCTTGAAAAATTTTTCACAAGGCACTTAAAAAAAATTTTCAAGGTGCACGAAATTTATTTCCAGCGTGCTCTTTTTTCAGACGATGCACACACGAATGTGAATAAATGTATCTTTTCAGGGTGCAAATTATATTATTTTTACATTTGAAGTTCAAGGCCCAAAAACGGCCTTAGAATCGCGCAAATGGAACTTCAGTCGGGTTTGGCCGATTTTACGCGATTCTACGGAGCCTTGAATTTTAACATTTCAAATTGTCAAAAAAAGCGCGTAATTTATGATAAGCTGATAATGTGTGACCGGTATAGAGGCTCACTTCTGTATCCGCTTCGTCGCATTGAAAGCATACAAGGAGCCAGAAAGACATCAAACGACAGAAACCCATCAGGCGCAAGCAATCAAAATCAGATAGACTTCTTATGCTCCATACAGTCACCAAATATGACATTCGTGACCGTATGAAGTATAAAAAGATTTATAAAAGACAAATAATCCGGTACATTATTCTTACATAAGAAAAAGAAACGCTAAATTTGCACAAAATATTAGGCTGGAGCATTAACTGCTACAGCATTGTTGTTGTGACAAATAAAAACAGATTTTATGATAAAGATTACATTTCCGGACAATTCCGTTCGTGAATATGAAGCAGGAGTAACAGGTCTGCAAATTGCAGAAAGTATAAGTTCTCGCCTTGCACAAGACGTGCTTGCATGTGGAATAAATGGAGAAACAACAGAACTAAACCGTCCGATAAAGGAAGATGCCAAGTTTGTGCTTTACAAATGGGAAGACGAACAGGGAAGACATGCTTTCTGGCATACTTCAGCCCATCTTATGGCTGAGGCTCTTCAGGAGCTCTACCCCGGCACACAGTTCGGCATCGGTCCGGCAATAGAAAACGGATATTACTATGATGTGATGCCACCGGAAGGTGTAAAAATCTCAGATGCCGATTTTGCGAAGATAGAAAAGAAAATGCAGGAGCTTGTACAGCGGAAAGAATCTCTTGTACGCAGCGAAATAGCAAAAAGCGATGCCCTTGCGTTTTTCGGAGGAAAAGGACAGACATACAAGAATGAGCTAATAGCAGAGCTTGAAGACGGAAAGATCACCACTTATACTCAGGGCAACTATACAGACCTTTGTAAAGGGCCGCATCTTATGACTACGGAAAAGATTAAGGCTGTAAAGGTCTTGTCTGTTGCCGCAGCATATTGGCGCGGAGACGAAAAGCGTCCGATGATGACCCGTATATACGGCATTTCATTCCCGAAGAAGAAAATGCTTGATGAATACCTTGCACAATTAGAAGAAGCCAAAAAGCGCGACCATCGCAAGATAGGAAAAGAAATGGAACTCTTCTTCTTCTCAGACAAGGTGGGCAAAGGACTTCCTATGTGGTTGCCAAAGGGCACTGCATTGCGTATCCGTCTGCAGGATTTTCTGCGCAAAATACAAAAGCGCTATGGTTATCAGGAGGTAATGACTCCTCATATCGGAGGAAAGACTCTCTATGTCACTTCCGGCCATTATGCACACTATGGCAAAGATAGTTTCCAGCCTATACACACTCCTGAAGAAGGAGAAGAATATATGCTCAAACCGATGAACTGCCCTCATCACTGTGAAATCTATGCTTGGCAACCACGTTCATACAAGGATCTGCCGCTACGAATAGCAGAATTTGGTACAGTGTATCGCTACGAACAGAGCGGAGAGCTTCATGGACTTACCCGTGTACGTTCGTTCACACAAGATGACGCGCATATCTTCTGCCGCCCGGACCAAGTGAAAGACGAGTTCCTTCGCGTAATGGACATCATCAACATCATCTTCAAGGCTCTTGACTTCAAAAATTTTGAAGCACAGATATCTTTGCGAGACCCTGATGACAAGGAAAAATATATCGGTTCGGATGACGTATGGGAAAAGGCGGAGAGCGCAATTGTAGAAGCTTGCAAGGAAAAAGGACTTCCTGCACGCGTTGAACTTGGCGAGGCTGCATTCTATGGCCCTAAACTTGACTTCATGGTGAAAGACGCACTTGGACGCAGATGGCAACTGGGAACAATTCAGGTGGACTATAATTTGCCGGAACGCTTCAAGCTTGAATACACAGGTTCAGACAACGAAAAGCATCGTCCTGTTATGATTCACCGTGCGCCATTCGGCTCAATGGAACGCTTCATAGCCGTTCTTATAGAACATACAGCCGGCCATTTCCCATTGTGGCTCACACCGGACCAAGTTGTCATCCTGCCTATCTCGGAGAAATTCAATGAATATGCGCGTAAAGTAAACCAGTACTTGAACGACAATGACGTCCGCTCTATGATAGACGACAGAAACGAGAAGATAGGAAGAAAAATACGCGACAATGAAATGAAGCGTATCCCTTACATGCTTGTTGTCGGAGAAAAAGAAATGACAGAAGGCACAGTTTCTGTTCGCAAACAGGGCGAAGGCGATCAAGGAAGCATGAAATTTGAAGATTTTGCAAACAAAATCAACGAAGAAGTTCGCCAAATGACGGAAAATTTCTAACTTTGCAAAGTTTTAGTGCAAACTAAATACACCAAACGTAAATTCAAAACTAAAATATAACCAGAGGAAATTTCACATTTAATGAAAGGTGACAACAAAAAGCAACAGTATCGTGTAAACGAACAGATACGTGTGCGAGAAGTGCGAATTGTAGGCGACGATATAGAATCAATAGTACTCCCTACTGCAGCAGCATTACAAATGGCTGAAGAAAAAGGAGTTGATCTTGTAGAGATTTCTCCAAATGCTGTACCTCCGGTTTGCAGACTGATTGACTATTCAAAGTTCCTTTATCAGCAGAAAAAGAAAGCTAAGGACATGAAGGCCAAGCAGGTGAAAGTAGAAGTCAAGGAAATACGTTTTGGACCTCAAACAGCAGAGGCAGACTATAATTTCAAGCTGAAACATGCAATCGAGTTTCTTAATGAAGGAAATAAAGTCAAGGCATACGTTTTCTTCAAGGGACGTGCCATTGTATTCAAGGAACAAGGGGAAGTACTCCTTTTACGTCTTGCCAATGACCTTGAAGAAATTGCGAAAGTAGAGAGCATGCCAGTTCTTGAAGGGAAGCGTATGATAATCATACTTTCCCCAAAGAAAAGCGGTCAGCCTAAAAAGACCCCATCCAAGCCAGCTTCTCCAAAGGTAAAAACCGCTGGTGAAAACAAACCACAGGATATAGCTGAAGAGGAAGAGCTGACAGAAAGTACAGTTGAATAAGAACGGACTTCTGGATATGGGTTGAGGTGTTCTCTACGGACACAGACAAAAGAAAAAAGGAATGTGCGTAACGTCTTGGTATATACGTTGCCACAAATTACTAATAATTAAAAAACAAAAAAAATGCCAAAAGTTAAAACAAAATCCGCAGCAAAGAAGCGTTTCAAGCTTACCGGAACAGGAAAGATCAAGAGAAAGCACGCTTATCACAGTCATATCTTGACAAAGAAGACTAAGAAGCAGAAGAGAAATCTTGTTCATTCAACAATTGTAGTGAAAGCAAACCGCAGACAAGTACGCGAGTGCCTCACTCTCCGTTGATGAAAATTGTTCGTGAGGAATAAAAATAGGTAAGTAAAGAAATCAACAAAATGTTTAACAGAATGATTAGCTTGAAGATCACACAGCATGGAATGTGTGGCGCTAACATTCAAAAAGAATCAAAATTATGCCAAGATCAGTAAATCATGTTGCTTCAAGAGCAAGAAGAAAGAAGATTTTAAAGCGTGTAAAAGGACAGTTCGGTGCTCGTAAAAATGTATGGACAGTTGCGAAAAATGCATACGAAAAAGGTCTTACATATGCGTTTGCGGATCGCCGCCGTAAAAAACGCGAGTACCGCTCCTTGTGGATTCAGCGTATCAATGCGGCAGCTCGCCTTGAAGGAATGTCTTATTCTCAGTTGATGGGTGCTCTCCACAAAGCAGGAATTGAGCTTAACCGTAAGAGTCTTGCTTATTTGGCTTTGAATAATATGGATGCGTTCAGAGCAATTGTGGCAAAAGTCAAGTAACAAAAACATAGCAAACTTACACACTGTAAAGTTAATAAAGCCACAAGGAGGATGCAGTATTTGCGTCCTCCTTGTGTTTTTATACCCCTTATAAAATCTATATTTATATACTTTTTATTTTTCAACAATTTGTATTAACTTTGCAAAGTCTTAATAAGATACTAAAAACATAACAATACAGAATAAACAATTGTAAATAATAAAAGAATATAAAAATGAAAGCATTTGTATTCCCCGGACAAGGGGCGCAATTTACAGGTATGGGGAAAGACCTGTATGAAAATAATCCTGTGGCAAAGGATCTATTTGATAAAGCAAACGACATATTAGGTTTTCGTATCACGGACATCATGTTTGGAGGAACAGACGAAGAACTTAAACAGACAAAAGTTACTCAACCCGCCGTATTTCTTCACTCTGTAATATCTGCGCTTTGCATGGGCGAGGCATTCCAGCCAGAGATGGTTGCAGGCCACTCCCTCGGAGAGTTTTCCGCTCTTGTTGCAGCAGGCGCACTTACTTTTGAAGACGGACTTACTCTCGTATATAAGCGTGCAATGGCTATGCAGAAAGCATGCGAGGCAACTCCTTCGACTATGGCGGCTATTATAGCGCTTGCCGATGAAAAGATAGAAGAAATCTGTGCAGAAGTCAGCACTCCTGACAACATTGTTGTAGCAGCAAACTACAACTGTCCGGGTCAAGTCGTAATCTCAGGAAATATAGATGCCATCAATACAGCATGCGAGAAACTTAAAGCAGCAGGTGCCAAGCGTGCATTGCCTTTGAAAGTTGGAGGAGCATTCCATTCTCCACTCATGAAGCCGGCACAGGAAGAACTGAAAGCAGCCATCGAGGCAACCACATTCCATACACCGACATGTCCTGTTTATCAGAATGTAGATGCAAAAGCACATACTGCACCAGAAGAAATAAAAGAGAACCTCATCGCCCAGCTTACAGCACCTGTACGTTGGACAAACGAAGTGCTCAACATGATTGCAGACGGTGCGACAGACTTTACAGAATGCGGTCCGGGAAAAGTCTTGCAGGGTATGATTGTAAAAATCGCAAAAGGCAATGATGCTGTGACAGCTCATGGAATAGAAGCATAAATCACAAAATGACATAGTAAAGAGTACAAGTATAAAATTAAAAGTGGGCTTTCAGATCATTTATGATAAAAAAACAATAAAATGAATAATAGGTACAATGCTTTTTTATAAACGTATTATTTCTTTTATTCATTTTATTTTTGCTTGTAGGCAATACTGCATTTGGAGGTTTAAATCAGGAAACTGTACAATCCCCACACGAAACAACGATAATGAAAGAAAAGCTTGTAATATATCAGGTATTTACGCGCCTTTTTGGTTCTAACAGCATACATCATATATACAATGGAAGTAAACAGCAGAACGGATGCGGGCGTATGGCAGACTTTACATCCAACGCACTCGTTGAAATAAAGAAGCTTGGTGTAACACATATATGGTATACAGGAGTAATAGAACATGCTACCCAAACAGATTATTCTTCTTATGGGATAAGAAAAGATCACCCATCTGTTGTCAAAGGAAAAGCAGGAAGTCCTTATGCTATAAAAGATTATTATGACATAGACCCAGACTTGGCAACCAACGTTCCTGAACGAATGAAGGAATTTCTGAACCTTGTCAACCGTACCCACGAGGCCGGTCTCAAGATAATAATAGATTTTGTTCCCAACCATGTTGCTCGCCAATATTACTCCGACGCGAAGCCTGAAGGAGTACGCGATCTTGGTGAAACAGATGATACGACCATATGTTTCAGCCCTTCCAACAATTTCTATTATATACCTAAAACCAAATTCTCACCATCTTTCAGCCTTAAAGACGCTCAAGGGAATGAGTATGTTGAGAATCCGGCAAAAGCCACAGGCAACAACTGTTTCACTCAATGGCCTAAGCCAAACGACTGGTATGAGACTGTCAAACTGAACTATGGTATTGATTACATGGGTGACAACCAGACACATTTTTCTCCAATTCCAGACACATGGAACAAAATGCTCGACATTCTAAAATTCTGGGCCTCAAAAGGCATCGACGGTTTCCGTTGTGATATGGCGGAAATGGTTCCATACGAATTTTGGGGATGGGCAATACCTCAGGTAAAAGAAATCAACAATGAACTAATCTTTATCGCAGAAGTCTATAATCCACGTGAATACCGGAATTATATCCATTTTGGCAAATTCGACTATCTTTACGACAAAGTGGGATTGTATGATACTCTTCGCTCTGTTGTAACAGGCGCATCTCCTGCTACAAGCATTACAGGTTGCTGGCAAAGTGTTGACGACATCCATGAGCACATGCTAAACTTTCTTGAAAATCACGATGAGCAGCGCATCGCTTCATCATTCTTTGCAGGTTCTGCAGAGCGCGGAAAAGCAGCCCTACTCGTTTCGGCACTGATGCGCACCAATCCTATGATGATTTATTTCGGACAGGAACTTGGCGAGAAAGGCATGTATTCAGAAGGATTCAGCGGACAAGACGGCCGAACAACCATTTTTGACTATTGGACGATTGACGTAATCCGCCGCTGGCGCAACAACGGCAAATACAACGGTTCATTGCTTAGCAAAGAAGAGAAAGAGCTGAAATCATACTACACCAAAGTGCTGACTATATGCAATAAAGAAAAGGCCATAAGAGAAGGTGCTTTCTTTGATATAATGTATGTCAATCATAGTAATAACATGATGAACGAACACCGTCAGTATGCATTCCTTAGGAAAGAAGGACACGACTTGCTACTTATTGTAGCAAACTTTGACGATTCTCCGGCTCGTTCATGGATCAAAATTCCAGCTCATGCCTTTGATATTCTCAACCTTCCGAAAGAAGAGAAGACATATACTGTAAAGGATCTTCTTACAGGAAAGAAAGAAGAGAAAAAACTTATCCCTGACGGTACAATGTACATAGAACTTCCTGCCAATGGAGGCAAGGTGCTGAAGTTCAAAATCTAAGCCTCCAATGTGCATAAAATCATTTTAGTTTGAAATAATCCTGTATTTATTAACTGGGAATCATGCCATAAGCAGTGCGTTTATAATCCGCAAAACGAAATGTTCGTGCGATTTGAAACGAAACGTTCTTAAACGCAAAACGAAGCGTTACTGAAATACGCTTTTCCAAAAAATTTTCGACCGGCTTAAGCCTGTATTTGAAAAACGTTAAAACGAGGCTGTGCCGAAAAAGGCACAGCCTCATTTCTTTATAACCTGCTGAAAAAACATCGAGTAGGAGGTAAACACTAATCATAGGTGTTTATCTCCTACTTTCGTGCTTACCGACCTCTCACACCACCGTACGTGCATACGGCGGTTCTTAACGCGGATGCAGTTTCTCGTAGTATTCCGTAAGGGTTGGATATTGTGTAAGCATTAACTGAAGTACAGGATGCATCTCCAAAATATGACAACATCGGCTA
>CAZKOB010000037.1:0-25702 GCA_964554265.1 uncultured Bacteroides sp.
AGTCGGAGATATTCCTTTCTTTATTTTTAGATTATGCAAACTAACAGCATAGATTGAACATACCCACAGGGTTTTAGGACTGACCCTCTTTTTCATTAATTCAAGTTTCGCAAGTTCGTTAATAGACTAAACACCGCTTAACGAACTTGCGAAACTTGAATTAATAATCAATTGTTTATATTAAATAAGCAAACCCTAAATATACCCAATATGCGCTCATACATAGTCTGAAAGAGGATTTTAATATAAATTTAATATTCCGTTACTGATTGCTGTAGAGTCCACCAGCAAATGCAAAGTTAAGCGATATTCTGGAAAAAAACGTTTGAGAAGGGTGTCAAAATTAAGTTTTCCCTCGGTCTTCTGTTGATTTACTGATTGCCATATGCTCATGGTGCTTTGCTGTAGCTGACAGTGCTGTGTTTGGCTTTACTTAATTCATGTTGTTCACTTCTGCGCATGAGTTTTGCCACAGTCAGTGGGTACTGTACGCTTGTTTGTATATTCGTGAACTCCCTCATAAAAACAGCTTCTATGTTGCCGGATTTTTGTCGTCCCATTTTTCTGCTGTTTTCCGAAAACCGATTCTGCATTCTCATTTGGTCTAAACAAATAAACTTCTTAGTTCAGTCTATATATAATATCGCAGTTTTTATATAAATTTGCCCTCCATAAAGAGAATTTGCCATGATGTAGTTTCTTCCCCTTGATGATGGTTTTAGGAATATGAGATTTTTGAAGATTAAATATGGCTTTTGGTTCTTGTCGTTTTTTCTTTTGTCGATATTTGGTGCGGCAGAAGAGACTGTGGGCATACGAGATACGTCTTTTTGCCACTATGCCGATACCGTAGCAAGCAGGTGTACGGATATGCCGACGACCAAAAAGCGGCATGCAGGAATGTTTGAAACCCATCGCATTGAAGCCGAGATTTCGCCGTCACTGATTTTTCATACCAATCAGTTCCTGCGTGGCGACAATCCGGAGCAGAGAATCATGAACCGTTCGTTCGCCTCAAAGTTGAAGTATGCCTTTGTATCATCACGTGAGCATAATTCATTCGTTTATCCGGAGTGTTATCAAGGCATCGGATTTGCTCGTCACAGCTTCAACCCCCAGTTAGGCAATCCGTTTTCTGTTTTTGTCTTTCAAGGAGCAAGAATTGCCCGGCTTGCACATGTGCTGAGTTTCAATTATGAGTGGAACTTGGGCCTTACTATGGGCTGGAATCCGTATGATCCTGAAACCAACAGCAGCAATAGGATAATAGGTTCGGAAGTAACTGCCTGTATAGATGTTGATTTCTATCTCAGTTGGCTTGTCTCTCGCCATATAGATGTAAATGTAGGAGTTTCTTTGGTTCATTTTTCCAATGGGAATACGAAGATTCCGAATGCTGGGCTTAATATCGGAGGGGCAAAGATAGGTCTTGCCTATTATATCAACCGTGATATTTCCAGCCGGTCTCTTTCTCCTGCAAGGAATGTGCCGGTGTCCCGGTATATGACTTATGATTTGCTGCTGTTTGGCTCCTGGAGGTCGAAAGGCTTTTATACCCCATCCGGTCCGCAGGCATTGCCGGGCACATATCTGGTTTGCGGATTCAATTTCGCTCCTATGTACAATTTTTCTCCGATGTTCAGGGCCGGAGTCTCTCTTGACGGAGCGTTCGACCAAAGTGCCAATGTCAGATCTGAATACGAGCGTCTGTCTGCATGGAGGCAGATGGCATTGGGATTGTCTGCTCGTGCCGAATTTGTGATGCCGTACTTTACCATCTCCGCTGGCATTGGTGCCAATTTCATCAATTCAAGAGGCGATTTGAGCGGATTGTATCAGGTGCTTGCGCTGAAGGTCAATTTGGTGCACAATGCATTTCTTCATATCGGCTATACCTTGCACGATATGAAGACTCCCAATTATCTTATGCTTGGACTCGGATACAGGTTCGGATGCAAACGTGAACGTTTATTTCTAAAATGACTCCAATACGTTGGATTATTTACCCCCCCGAAGAACATGAAGAATTTACTACGTTTAGTATGCTTTGCAGGCTTGCTTGTCATCTCTCTTGAAGATGACGCGCAGGAGTGGTATCAGGTGCACACGCACGACATGAATGCCGTATGGAGGTTTCCTTACAGGGCAGACCATATCCCTTATTTCAGGTTTAGTGAACAGCTCGATATGCTCAATGCCTATCGCTATGGAGCGGAAGATGGAGATGCAGAGTATAAGAGCATTCCTTTCCCTGTTGCAAAACTTGACAGCATTTCTATTTCTGGTGAGGCTGTTGCGTATACCGGTGAATATCACCATGTTTTCACCATGAACATCACTACCGAAGACATGTGCCCTGTTTCTTCGAAGGAACAGTATGTTCCTTGCTACATATCGGTGGATGGGAGAGGGGAGTTCCCTGATTATTCCGGGTCGGCGCGTATACGCGGACGTGGCAACTCCACATGGCTTTGGTATCCGAAGAAGCCCTACCGCATAAAGCTCGATGTGAAGGACAATATACTTGGATTGAAGAAGAACAAAGACTGGGTGCTTCTTGCCAATTATCGCGACCCTACAGACTTGATGAATACTTTTGCGTTTGAAACAGCGCAGTGGCTCGGCATACCCTTTACGAATCATACGCGTTATGTGGAAGTTTTTCTCAATACCGAATATATCGGGGTCTATCAATTGACGGAGCAGGTGGAGCAGGGAAGAAACCGTGTGGACATCTCTTCCGATGGAGGTGTGCTGCTCAGTTTCGACCTTGATGACGGACCGGGATTGAGTCCTTCTTCAACGGATAATTTTTATTCTGAAATATATGGCATGCCCATGTGTGTCAAGTTTCCGGACGACCCTTCTGCCGCACGGATAAGTGAGATTCGTTCCGATTTTTCTGTTCTTGAATCTGCTGTCAAGGAGCATGATTACGACAGGGTGGCAGACCTTATGGACATGAGGTCCTTCGTCTTGATGCTTCAATTGCAGGAGTATCTGTATAATGTCGATTTCACAGCTCCGCGCAGTGTGTACATGTTTCGTGATGCCGGAGGCAAATATACCATGGGCCCCGTGTGGGACTGGGATGCCGGATATGATTTTGACTGGGGGAGCGAGCACGATTTTTTTGCTTCATATACCAAACTCATGATGGGGACGGACCCTCTCCATCAGAATGGCGCATATTCACTTCCGCGTTTTTTCACCGACATGTTCGCTTCTGCGTCTTTTGTTTCGGAATATAAAAGGATTTGGGATGAAATTTCCGATTCTCTTTTTGTCCATAATTGGAAGGAATGCGAAAAATATGTAGCGCATTTGGACGAAGGTGCATTCAGGCGCGATTCCGAATGCTGGGATATAGGTAAAAGTGTAGATCAGGAAATAGCCAAGATGAAGTCGTGGTTGTCTGCTCGTGCCGGATATATGACAAAGGTCATCGATGCATACCCTTTCCCTGTCGAAAAGAATGTGGTTGGAAAGATGGAGAAGTCTTTGTCGCTTCGTTATTCTGACGGATATCAGCAATCTGTGACTGTCGATATTGACATGGCGGAACTTGCCGCTCTTCTTGGAGTTTCTCCGTCTGTGCTGTCTGCATCCGACGGGCTGTCCATTGTTCCGCTTATGCGTGACGGTTCTGAAGGTGCAAACCGGACGAATGGAGCCTATGGCGGTTGGTTCGATGTTGATGGAAATCCTGATATGTGGGATAACGGACATGTATATATCGAAATTTTCGATAATCTTTATTCTTGGAATTGTGGGGTACGTACAGATGCAGGGCATTGCAAGCGCGGACACACGCATACGGTGACGATGCAGTATTTGTATCGGGATGCCGATACTTTGAAAGCCGTAGATGTGGATGTGACATTTGTTGTCAGATGATTCCGTTTGCTTTTGGCTTTTTTCTGTAGATGTCAAGTTGGGTCAAGTGTTTTGTCTTTTTTGATAGGGATAAGTAGGTGTATTCACAGGCTACTCTTATGATTTTGATATGTTTAAACAGGTGTATCCACAGACTCCTCCTATGATTTTGATATGTTTAAACAGGGGTATTCACAGACTCCTCCGTCGCTATCGCGCCACCTCCCCTAACTTAGGGGAGGAGCCTGGTTACCTTGCTCGTTGGAATATCAATAATATGTCAATGTGCTGATTCTTAATATAATAGCATTTGTATCAGCAATGTAACTAAGCTCCTCCCCTAAGTTAGGGGAGGTGGCGCGATAGCGACGGAGGAGTCTGTGAATACCCCTGCTTAAACATATTAAAATCATAGGAGTAGTCTGTGAATACCCCTGCTTAAACATATCAAAATCATAAGAGGAGCCTGTAAATACCCCTGCTTTCTCGTATTTCGTGATATGCCTCATTTGCCGGGCCTGTTTTGCTTTTCCATCAACCTGAAATCCATTATTTTTTTGATTTGAACGGATTCCTGATTTCCGTATAAGCTGAATTGCTTTTGCAGAATACTGAAACTTATTGTGTTACAGCCTGTAAGAAATTAAATTCGCCTCGTAGAAAAGTCAAAATTACTGCACTGTTTTTTATAATCGGCAGTGCTGATTATAAAATCAACAGTGCAGATTATACAATCAGCAGTGCAGTTTTTACAATCAGCAGTGCCGATTTAAGAAAACAATGCAGTGAAATTGATTTTTCAGAGAGGTGATTTCCTCTTTCCTGTGCTGTCACTCCAAAAATGTGGTATTTTGTACGGAAGCATCTGCTGCGAGGCCCGGAACAGTTGGCTACATATATAAATTGGAGTCATCACGAAAAAGAAAGGCCGTCACTCCAAATGTCGGATAACCCCAATTAATATGCGAAACTTGTACTTTTTATATAAAACGGATACAATAAGCCTCTTTTTAAGCGGAGTTGCAGAACAAATGATGTCCGAACGACACAAGATTATGATAAAAATGTAGTACAAATGTTCCAAAATATTGTAATTTTGCAGCAAGAAAGATTCTTGTGTACGTGGAAGCGTATGCATATTGAATAATTATTGGAGGATGTCATTTCGGTGGCATGGTTCCGCAAAAACTATATTATGAGAAAGAAAACGATGCTTGCTACACTGTTTTGTGTGCTCTCGGCCGGTAGTTCTTGTCTTGCTTCCGGCGATGATTATGATCTGTATCTTCTCAGTTCGGAAGGAGAATATGTAAGTCTCGGTTATTCTTCGCTTCGGAGTCTGAGTTTTGCACAAGTACGTGAGGATGGGAAAAGCGTTAACAAGATGATTGTCAATCGCGTGGATGGGACATCTGACGAGTTTAACTTGCTGACCTACGATGCAATACTGTTCAATTCCGTGGCAACAGGTATTGAAGATATAGCGTATGCTGCAGCCGGAGAGACCCTGATGGAAATGCACAATGGTGAAATCTGTTGCCATGCAAGCGGACTTGTAAAAGTGTTTCAGATAGACGGACGCATGGTCAAGTCTGCTCTTGTAGAGAGTGGGGATAGGCTTAGTGTCGCAGACCTTGCGGATGGGACATATATATTCAACCTGAACGGCAAGTCCGTAAAAATACAGAAAAAATGAAAAAGAGCACATTACTATTAATCGCTTTCATGGCGATGTCGGCATACACGGTGGCGCAGGTCACGGAGATTCCGAAGAAGATATATGTAAACAGGGGAGGTACGACGAACAAGACCGATGTGTATGACATGAAATACGTCAACCGTATCGGGCTGACTCACGGCAGATACATCATAACCAACGACTCTCTGCGCTTTGAGTTTACGGACAACTCGACCGAGAGGTATACCATCAAAACGGTCGACAGTATCACCTATTATGCTCCGGAGGCGCTCATGCGGCAGCATATCGCCTATCAGGACAAGAACTATTCCAAGTGTTATCCTGTATATGGCGACAACTATGTCAGCATAGGAGGATGGGACAAGCGCGCTCAGTGGCAGCTTGCCAACATACACGACCCTTCTGTCATGAAGGCGGCGGACGGTTATTTCTATATGTCGCAGACTGATGCCGGCTATGGAAATCCGCAGGCGGGAAAAGGACATTATTACATGCGTCGTTCAAAAGACCTTGTCAACTGGGAACCGGTGACGAGCTACAACAATTCATGCCCGATGAAGGAAGCGGGACCTGATTGGCTTCTCGACTCCGTCAATTCGGTGAGGGAGCGCCGTGGAGTGCCTCTCATTTCGGCTGACGGACTTGGAGGACGCGGATATTGGGCACCGACGATACGCCGTGTCAACGACGGACTTTACCGCATGTATTACAGCGTGGTTGTCGACGGCAATTACATAAAGACGGGAGGTACGGAGTTTGATGGTAGCTGGAACGAACCGGCATGGATTGGATTGATGGAAACTTCGGATCCGGCATCCGGCAGATGGGAAGACAAAGGCGCCGTGCTGTGCTCTGCTTCCGACAAGGGCAAGGATGCATATTCGCGCAACGGCACGAACGACTGGAATGCCTATAGCCGATGGAATGCCATCGACCCGAGCTATATCATAACTCCGGAAGGCGAGCATTGGCTGCTCTATGGTTCATGGCACAGCGGTATTGCTGCCATTCAGCTTGATCCGGAGACGGGAAAAACGCTCAATCCGCTTGGCGATCCGTGGAATATCGGTACTGGTCAGACTTCAACTTACGGACGGTTGGTTGCTACGCGCAACAAGGCTTCACGTTGGCAGGCATCTGAGGGACCGGAGGTCATATACAACCCGGAAACCGGATATTATTATTTGTTTCTTGCCTATGATGAACTTGCCGTGGCATACAACACTCGTGTTGTCCGTGCCAAGTCCATAACAGGACCGTACTATGGCATGAATGGAACCAATGTGACAAACAACGGCGGAGATGCATATCCGGTGGTGACCCACCCTTATAAATTCGACAGCAACAAGGATATTGACGGATGGGTCGGATTTTCCCATTGTGCAGTCTTTGACGACGGACGCGGAAATTGGTTTTACTGCTCTCAGGCGCGTAAACCGGAGAACTACGACGGCAACCCTTATGCGAACGCGCTGATGATGGGGCATGTACGCAGAATATACTGGACATCGACAGGATGGCCGGTGGTATCTCCTGAACGCTATGCAGATGTGGAACAGGCTCCGATCAACAGAGATGATCTCGTGGGGAAATGGGAACTGATAGATATGAGCTATAGCTTTGCAAAACAGAAAACATCGGCAGAGCTTACCATCAAGGCTTCGACTATTGCGGAGAACCGTGTAAGTCTGTCCGGTGCTCTTACCGGAACAGCTGTTTTGGATACGGACAATAACATCCTGAATGTGACGCTGAGTTCAGGTGCGAAGTTCGAACTTTGTCTCGGACGCGAACTCGATTGGGAAGCTTCTCCTCGCAAGGCGACCGTTGTCTGCGGCGGGTATGCCGTGAATGGCACGAAGACCTACTGGGGCAAGAAAGTGGATTCTGCTGCGGACTGATGTGTTAGGCTGCGGCATTCACCTTCGTTGGGGCAAGAATTGGAATTTGCTGATATTACTCAGTCTTCTATTGTTGTGGCATACATCTTCGTAGAGGCAAGAATCTTCGAATGATATGCTGTATCTGTGGCAGAGGTGCGGTATTCGCAATGCTGACTGCGTGCCGGATGTTGTATGATAAGCGGACAAGAGAAGTCGGTGATAGATGTTGAAATGTATTCACTGACTTCTCTTTCACGTCGCATCATTTCTCCGAACTTAAGGAAGGGGAGACGTATATTATATATCGGTATAGAACCTGTCAAAAAAAATAGGAGTGAAGATTGTAGGAGGAATCTGCTTGACCGATGCTCTGTGGCATCAGATGCAGACACAGCTATAAGGACGCTCAGGAGGGTGTGGCCTTTGATACAACATGGTGGATGTGGAGAATGAATACAGAAATGACGGGGAAGATGAAATGCCGCTATGGCAATCTGCATGACAGACGGCCGGCGCTCCGGACAGGCAGAAACAAGAGCCGGGAAACCGCTTTTTTTGGGGGGGATGGCAGGGCGCGATGATGCCTGTTCTGAAAGGTTTTGGGGACAAGTGAAAGAAGCCAATGTGATGTGTTTTCAATGGGATTTTAAGTGCCTTTCCGCTGCGGAAATTGGTCCTTTGCCTGTCTCCTTTTTCTTTTATTTTGCTTTTTTTCTTACTTGATTGTTAATTTTTTGTCAATGCCTCAATCTTTATATTAAAAATTTGTTTCTCCAACAGAATTTTTGTTCCTTTGCATTGAGCATATTGGTTTACTTTATACTTTTATGTTTAGCTAAGAATATATAGTGAGAACAAATTAAATTATTAACAAAATAGAGAGCAATAATCTATTCTAATATTATGTTGTATAACTTTCAGAGGAGAAAACTATGCAGACACCTTCTGGTAGGAGGCGTACTGTGTGCTGCAGGTATTATGTCTTTCTCTTGCAAGGATGGCTATGACTTGGATACTGAGCAGCCGACAGGGCTGAACAGTATTTACGGCTATATGGAGCAAAGAGGAGATTTCAAGAATTTCCTGCAACTGATTGATGACCTTGGGGAGAAAGAGACTCTTTCCAAGTCTGGTAGTAAGACCCTGTTTATTGCAAACGATGACGCCTTTTCAAGGTTCTATCAGAGCAATTCATGGGGAGTACGGCGCTATGAAGAACTGAGCGAGGCGCAGAAGAAGATTCTTTTGCGTTCAGCAATGATTGACAACCCTTACACAACGAGCATGCTCTCAAGTTTGGGAGGTGAAGACGGTATTGTAGAGGGTGAGTGTATGCGCCGCAACTCTTCACAGAGTCTTTATGATTCTGTTGCCATCTACAAGAAAACGGATGCCGAGATACCTAATACGGCTGCATGGAAAGCTCTCAGCAAGGATGAATTCGTTCTTTTCAAAGATGCTTCAGGTGCTGCTCCTATGATTCATTTCATGCCGCGCTTCTTGGAGAAGAACTATATCACGAGCGAGGATGTGGACTTCCTTTACAATGACCCGGAAGGCACACGCCAAAGTGATGATGCGTATATCAACAAAGCAAAAATCATTGATGCGAATATTTTCTGTAAGAACGGATTCCTGCATGAAGTCAATGAAGTTGTTCTTCCTCTTGACAATATGGCGGAAATCATACGCAAATCACCTGTAACGCAGAAATTCAGCTCGCTTCTTGAGCGTTATAGTGTTCCTCGATATATTGGCAAGACTGCTACTGATGCTTTTAATGAGAATCAGGGCACACATTATGATTCTGTATATGCAAAACGCTATTTTTCAAGTCTTTCTGCACCGACAACCGTTGCGGGAGGAACATCGATAACAACCACGAATACACTCGATGTGGATGAGTCCGGCAATCTGTTTGATGGCCTTCTGAAGTTCGATCCGGGGTGGAATGCTTATTCTTCTTCTACATCTACACTTATGGAAAACATGGCTGTAATGCTTGTTCCTACCGATAAGGCTCTTGATGATTGGTGGAACAATGGAGGAGGTTTGGTTCTTAAAAACAGGTACAAGACTTGGGATGCCGTGCCTAACAATGTGTTGGCTGCACTTATCAACAATAATATGTTGACCTCCTTTACTTCTTCGGTTCCAAGTAAATTCTCCACTATTCTTGATGATGCGAATATGGAAATGGGTGTAAATAAGGAAAACATCGACAGTGTTCTTTTGGGATGTAACGGTGCTGTATATCTTACAAATAAAGTATATACTCCTACTACATATTCTTCAGTCTTGTTCCCGGCTCTTATCAACGAGAACATGAACATCATCTACAAGGCTGTGAAATTGCTCAACTACGATGCTTACCTTAATTCAATGGTATCTAAGTATAGCTTCTTCATTCCGACCAATGAAGGACTGCTTGCTTATGTTGATCCTGTTTCGTTCGGACTGAATCAGACAGTGCTTTGGGTCTTCCGTTATGATCCAACAGCCAAATCTGAGTACCAGTCAATCTATGCTGAAACTTACAAATACATCCAGCAGCCGGACGGAACTTGGGCCATAGGAGAATCTGTGAGAAAGGTTGTTCCTTCTGCCGCTCCGGTTTATGGTATGCCGCAAGATCCTGTGTATGACCGCCTTCGTGATATACTTGAAAATTCAATTGTAATCGGTGAGGTGGAAGAAGGCAAGAAATACTATCAGACAAAAGGACGTTCTTTTGTGAAGGTTGAGGGAACTGTCGATGTCAACAACCCAAGCGCATTAAAGGTTGCCGGCGGATGGCAGCTTGACAATGACAAGAATCTTCCTGTCAGTAAAATCTATAACATGACCAACGGACATGCTTATGTCCTTGAAGATGCTCCTGTTTTGACTTCTACAAATGCTTTGAGCGATGTCCTTTCCGGTAATCCTGAGTTTTCGGAATTTTACGAGCTTATATCTACGGTTGGTGCATTTGCAACAAATGTGACTATAAATAGTTGGCTTTCAGCTTCTAAGAATGGTAATTTCATATATGTACCGGAAAAGAAGACAGAAAGTATAAATTACCTTTTCAATTCATACAGTTATACCGTGTATGCGCCTACGAATGCGGCCATGCGTGAAGCTTATGAGGCTGGTCTTCCTACAATGGAAATGTTTGAGGAGGCAAAAAGGCTTGATGATGCAGGAGAGACTGTCGACTCTGTGGAACATTTGAGAAAGGTGATGCTTGACTTTATTAAATACCATGTACAAGATAACTCCATTTATGTGGATAAGGGTTTTGATGGAGGTAATTATGAGACAGCAAAGACGAATACGAGTACGGGACGTCCATACAAACTTACTGTTACAAATGATGGTACAGATCTGATAGTAACGGGTATTTACAGCGCACCTCAGAAGGTGAATAAAGATATTCTTTATAACAAAATGCTTCGTGAATGTTGGATTAGTGCAGGAAGTTCATCCTCTCCTCGTGCAGATCAAGTTCAAATCTCCACATCCTCAACAGCTGTTGTTCATGCCATCGACCATCCATTGCTGTATAGTTCAAAGCAATTTATCTATGACCCGAATGACGTTCTTGTCGGTGGTGATGATGAAGGAGAAGAGGAAGAAGCTAAACTACGTAAATAAATTAAGCCATGAAAAGAATAATATCAATGCTTTTGCTGTTTGCTTGTTTTTGCTCATTTACCAAAGCGCAAGTAGCAGCGGGCGACGTGATTTCAGGTAATGTCTCTGATGATATAGAACCACTGATGATGGTAAATGTTGTCGAGATAGACAATAACAGACGTATCGTTGCCCACGGAGTTACCGATATCAACGGTAACTTCTCCTTCCGTGTCGTTAATCCGAAGGACAAAATTCAGATTTCTTATATTGGATATAAGACAGAAGTTCTCCCTATTGACCGGAAGGTATTTAAAATAAAGATGAAGAGTTCCACGCAGTTGCAGGAGGTTGTCGTCAAGGCTGTCAAGAAGACCGAAACTACCGGTCTTTCCATTCCTGTAACGGAACTTTCTGTAGCGTCTCAGACTATTAGTATGAAGGAATTCGAGGGTCTGGGTTTGACAAGTGTCGATGAAGCTTTGCAAGGTCGTATTGCTGGTCTCGACATTGTGGCAAATTCCGGTAATCTGGGTTCTGGTACGACAATGCGTCTGCGTGGTGTCAGCACCATCAATGGTAATGCAAACCCTCTGATTGTGGTAAATGGAAATGTATGGACAAATGATGCAGATGCTGATTTTGACTATAACAACGCCAATGAAGAGAAGTTTGCAGAACTTCTTAACGTAAACCCTGAGGATATAGAAAGCATAAGCGTACTCAAGGATGCTGCCGCTACGGCTATTTGGGGATCGCAAGGTGCAAACGGTGTGATCGAAATCAAGACAAAGCGTGGTCAGCGTGGTAAGACTAAGGTGCAGTATTCTTATCGTTTCACGGGTGCGTGGTCGCCGGAAGGCTTAAAGGTGTTGAATGGTGATGATTATACAATGTACCTTAAAGAGGCTTATTTCAATCCTAAGCTTGACAACAGTTATTCAGACAAAACAAGCTCCAAATATATATGGGAGTTGAACTACGATAGCGATAAACCGGATTATCAGATGTTTAATAATAATACGGATTGGCGTGACGAAGTTACTCAGTTTGCAGCAAACAGTCAGCATTTCGTATCGTTGACCGGTGGTGGTGAGAAGGCGCGTTTCCGTGTTTCCGGTGGTTATGATAGCCAGAACGGTACAGTAATCAAGCAGCATCTCGACCGATTCACAACTCGTGTTGCACTCGACTATTATGTTTCTGATCGTATCACAGTTTCTACAAACTTTGATATGACTTATACGCTCAATAAGAAGAATTATAGAACGAACGGCAATAATGCAAATGACGGTGATGACCTCTTGGCTATAGCATACAAGAAGATGCCGAATATTGCAGTTTATGAGGAAGATGCCAACGGTGTTTCCACTGGACAGTTCTATTCTATGAACAAATCGATTGCTTCTTCTGTCTTTGCAGATGACCAGCTCAACATTCCTAACCCGGTGGCAGTGGCATATCTTGCCAAGAACGATGAAAAGACACTCAAGCTTTCTCCTGAGTTTATTCTCAAATATGATTTGCTGGGTACTGAGACAGGAACAACTAAGCTTACTTATGAAGGACGTATTATTTTTGACATCTTCTCAAAAGATGAAAATACATTTTTGCCTGCGTCTTTGTCTTCTGAAGGATGGTCGGGAAAATATGCCAACCGTGCTTCAAGTGAGTCATACAAGAGCCATGGTCTTACAACTACTCACTCACTTACTTTCCAGCCGCATTTCAATAATGAGGACCATTCACTTCTCGTACTTGCACGTATGCAGTATGTTGACGGTAGTTCTACTGCGCAATATGTACAGAAATATGGACTTGCAACAAGTGATATAACTTCTGCAACGAGTGATGGTATATATGAAGGCTTCTCTAATAGCTTCGGGCAGTGGAAGAGCAATTATTATACTATGCAGGTTCACTATTCATATAAGGGACGTTATTCTATTACAGCAACAGCACGTTATGACGGTTCCACGAAGTTCGGTGCCGAAAATCGTTGGGGATTGTTCCCTGCTGTTTCTGTTCGTTGGAATATCTCTGACGAACCGTGGATGGAGAAAATAAAGTGGCTCAGCATGTTGTCTATTCGTCCGGGTTGGGGTCAAGTTGGTCGTCAGCCGGGTGCTGAATACCTTTTCTACAGTAAGTATGGAGGTGGCGCATCGTATGTTGGTAATACTTCTATTCAGCCTAACAATATTCGTCTGTCTGGACTCAAATGGGAAAGCAAGGAGACATGGAACCTCGGATTTGACTTCGGATTCTTTGATGATAAAATCAATGGTGACCTTTCTTTGTATACCCAGAAGACAACTGACCTCTTGATGGAAAAGCGTAAAATACCAGGTTCAAGCGGATTCTCCGAACTTGCATGGTCGAACGTCGGTGCTATGCGCAATGTCGGATGGGAATTTAACATCAATGGTAATCGCATCGTGCAGGCTGGAAAGTTCAGTATGAATTTCAATATTACATTTGCTAATAACCGCAATGAAATTCTGGAGATGGACCCTACTGTGCTTGAGAGCATTAATGGTGACTTTGATTATACGAACGGTTCTTATCTGTCACGTGTACAGTTGAATAATCCGCTTGGTTCTATTTACGGATTCCGCTATAAAGGTGTGTACCAGTATAGCGAATATAGTGATGAGGAAGTAAAGGGAGTGAGTGGACCTAATGCGCCTGTTGCACGCAATGCAAACGGAGACGTGATCTATGATGAAAATGGACGTGCAAAGGCGATGATGTTCAACTATGGCGGAACAGGAGAGACTGAGTTTCAGGGTGGTGATGCCATTTACGAAGATATAAACCATGACGGTCAGATTAATGAACTCGATATTGTATATCTTGGAAGTTCGCTTCCTAAGCTGACAGGTGGTTTCGGTACAAAACTGATGTATGACAGATGGTCTTTGAATCTTCAGTTCAATTATCGTCTTGGAAACAAGATTATCAACCGTGCACGTATGAATGCTGAGGGTATGTATGACAATCTGAACCAGACACAAGGTGTCAACTGGCGTTGGCATTCGGAAGGCGACATCGCTGTTGTTCCTCGTGCTTTGTACAAGACTGGGTTCAACTGGCTCGGAAGTGACCGTTTTGTAGAGGATGGTTCTTTCCTCCGACTGAACTATGCACAGATTTCGTATGCAATGCCTTCAAAACTGATTAAGCAATGGGGGCTCAGCCAGTTGAGTTTTTATTTGACTCTTAACAATGTGTTCTGTATCACCAAGTATTCCGGAGCAGACCCAGAAGTTGCTCAGGCGGGTTGGAATCCTTGTTATGATGATTCGCGTACTCCGCGTCAGAGATCTTTTACTTTTGGTGCAACAATTGCATTCTAATTTAGATTACAGTTATGAAGAATATAAAGAATAAAATAAAAGTTTTAGGTTTGGCAGCTTTCGCTGGTCTTGCAGTAACTTCCTGTGATCTTGAAATGTTGCCATTGAATGAAGTCGTCCTTGAAAACTATTGGACGAACAAGTCTGACGTTGAGAGTGTAGTCACTTCTTGTTATACAGGTATGGCGAATACTGATTTTATTTCAAAGCTTATAATATGGAGTGAACTTCGTTCTGATAATGTTCAGGCTGGTACGCGTGCAACAGAAACAACGGACTTGAAGAACATGATTAATGGAAATCTTCTTGAGTCCAATGCTGTGGCATGTGACTGGACTGTTGTGTATACGGTTATCAATCGTTGTAATACGGTTATTGAGTATGCACCTCAGGTTCAGGAAAAAGACCCTAATTATACAATATCTGACCTTTATTCGAATTTGGCAGAGGTAAGAGCGATCCGCGCTTTGTGCTATTTCTACTTGATTCGTACATATAAGGATGTTCCTTTTGTGTTGGATCCTTCGATAGACGATACACAAGAGTTTAAAATCCCGGCTTCAAAACATGAGGATATTCTTGATGCTCTTATTGCGGACTTGGAAGAAATAAAGGATTATGCACCACGTAAATACGTGACAGAGATTGACAACTCTGCGCGCATTACTCGTAATGCTATTTATTCTTTACTTGCCGACATGTATTTGTGGAGAGCTTCTGATGCGAATGCTTCTCAGGCAAAGGCATGTGAGGATTATCAGAAATGTGTAGAGTATTGTGATCGGGTTATAGAGTATAAGATAAAAGAGTACACTGTCGATGAGTATGGAACTATAAAGCGCCAGATCAGTACGACTTGTTACAATACTTATGGATATCCTTTGTTGTCGGAAGTTTCAAATTCGACAATGTCATTAGGAGGTAGTAGCGGTTCGTATGAAGTTCCACAGGCTTTTACAAGTACATTCTGTAAAGGAAATAGTTTTGAAAGCATTTTTGAACTGACATTCATGAGTTCCCAGACGGAAAAGAATGAGGCAGTTGCAAACTATTATGGTCGTGCAGATAAGGACGGTGCTTTTTTGGAGGCCAGTGAGAATCTGATTGGAGAAAGTGTCCCTTCTCCTACCTATACAATAGGTACTACTGGAATCTTTACTTGTCTTGATCGTCGTGCTGCTGAAAGTTTTAATTATCCGGGTGAAAGCGGTAATTATAGCATCCGTAAGTATGTGGCAGATCAGGTTGGTGTGAAGGTTGGCACCAATTCTAAAGATTGGGGGGCCGGAACGATGGTAAAAGCTACTACTAATACTGCTAATTGGATTGTTTATCGTTTGACGGATATTATGCTGATGAAAGCAGAAGCAGAAGTACAGCTTGCCGGTTATATTTCTCAGAATGCAGAGGATAACAGTGGTGTGGATGAAGGAGGCAATGAAGTGAATACGCGTGCTGCTTATGGCAATGTTTATTCTACGGCACAAGAATATTATGACGATGCTTTCAATATTGTATGTGCAGTGTATTATCGTGCAGCGACTCCGACTTCAACCTCTAATATTATAGACAAGAGTTTGCTTGTCACTCAGGCTGACTATGTGAATCTTGTTGAGGTTGAGCGCCGACGGGAATTGCTGTTTGAAGGAAAGCGTTATTACGATCTTGTCCGCAGAGCTCGTCGTGAGGGTAATACAGGGCATTATACGGAATGTCTTAGTGGCAAGTATGCCGGCAATGCCAGTGTGATGAAAATAAAAATGGCGATGCTTGATTTCATGTATACTCCATATGCTGAGTCCGAGCTTGATGCAAATCCTAACCTTGAACAGAATCCTGCTTATGCTCAAGATAAAACAACTGTAAAAAATTAATGGGTTATGAAAATATTGTTGAAAATAAAAACTCTTGCTTTTGTAGCTTTGCTGCTTTCTATGGTGCAAACAGCTATTGTAAGTTGTTCTGATGAACCGGATGCAGAGAACTATTATACTTTCACGGGTGAAATGGCTAAAGATTATCTCAGTAACCGTGAACAGTTTAGTGATTTCGTTGCTATTCTTGATCGCTCAAAGGTTCTTGACTTGTTGGGTACTTATGGTGAGTATACAGTCTTTGCTCCTACTAATGATGCAGTAGAGCTTTATTTGACAGGACTGGGTGTCGAATCTATAGATCAACTCTCTAAAGAAGATTGTGACACAATTGCTTTTACGCATATTATTAAGCAAGCTTTCTACACTACTGATTACACTGGAGAAGGTAGTTTGACCAACATGTTGGATAGACCTGTTAGTGTGACCTATGTGGCAGATTCTGTTTCTGTTCCGGGAGAGATTGTGCTTTCATACTATCTTAACAATGTTTCCAAGCTTGAAGTTTTGGATGACTCTGTACAGAATGGCGTGGTTCATACTATTGACAAAGTTCTTGTTTCTTCAACGGACATGTTGCCTGATTTGATAGGAAAGGATCCGAATGTCACTCTCTTTTATGAGGCTTTGCGTGCAACGGGGCTTGATAAGGAGATGATGGAGTGGAAAGATAATTCATATCAAGCACCAAGTGTGGATTCTATTGCAACAGGTCTTCCAATCAAGACTGCAACTGAATATGATATCGTTTTCTATGAGAAGAATCGTTATATCAAATATACTGCATTTGTGGAGCCTGATTCTGTATACCATGCATATGGGGTGAACTCATTGGAGGATATGAAGAAACTTGCGGCTGAAATATATGATGACATGTATCCGGAGGATGCTGATGTTACGGATTTGACAGACAGAAGGAATTCTTTGAACCGTTTTATCTCTTACCATTTACTCGATCGTCTTGCTAACTATGATGGTATGGTTGTGGAAAATTATGAATTGTTCAAGAATAACTTTAAACACAGACTTTGGGATGTAGCAGATTGGTATGAAACGATGATGCCACATAGTATCATGAAGCTTTCTCATCCTACTACTGGTGATAAAGGTACTGGTGACCTTGGTATTTTTGTCAATCGTCGTGGAGTCGGTAAGAAATCAGACGGAAGAGTTCCTTTGATTCCTGGTGCCCGTGTATATACAGCAAGTGAAGCCGGAGGTGACCACAATGCTTTGAACGGTGTCTATCATTATATCAGTGATATCATTTCTTACGGACGTGAAACACAGGAAGTGGTTCTTAATGAACGTCTGAGAATTGATGCCACAACACTTTCATCTGACTTTATGACGAGTGGCGCTCGTGGACATGCTGCGAGAAGTGGTGTGCTGAACAACAGGTATGCTATATGGTCAGACTCTAAAGATCCTGCAGTGAACGGAACTCATGCCATAGGATTCAAGCCTGGTTATGTAAAGAACTTTACATTCCAGAATCCGGAGACACATGTTCATGTAAGAAACCGTTTCTTGTCTTTTTGGTCTTATGAAGGTGACGAATTGACAATCAGTGGAAATTATGACTTTACGTTCAAACTTCCTCCTTTGCCTGAAGGTACATATGAATTCCGTTTGGGTACGTGCATTGGTTTCCCCGGTCGTGGAATTATTCAGGTATATTTCCAATATGGCGATGATGGAGCATTGCAGCCTTGTGGTATTCCGTTTGACATGCGTATGTATGCTACGAGCGTAGGACTTCGTTTGGATGACGCTCTTGGAGATGAGGAAGCTATTGCTGCATTTGACAAGGCTTTTCATAATCTTGGTTGGATGAAGGGACCGGACTCTTATTGTATTTCCGATGCAAATACAGCTGCTCGCGGAACAGAATTTAGAAATCTGAATGGAAATACCGTTCCTCTTCGTAAGATTGTTACCCAATTCTACACGGATGGCAAAACGGACTGTTATATCAGGATTCAGCAGAAGCTTGAGTCTGACGACTCGGAGTTTGCATTCGACTTCATAGAACTTGTTCCAAGCAGTGTATATAACAATGAGGCATATCCGGAAGACCGGCACTAAAAAATAAATAGTTGAATCTTGAATTTCTGTCAGTTGCTCCGTGAAGGGCTGCTGACAGGAATAAAATAACAACATTCAATCATAAAGAGTATAGAGAATATGAAAAAACTAATAAATACAATCCATACAGGGGTGGTCGCAGCGTTCTCCATTGTTGCATGCTATTCTTGTTCCGATACATGGGATGAACATTACGATAGTAATGGAGGCGGAGTGAGCAATGTGTCTCTGTATCAGCAGTTGAACACAACTGATTCTTTGAGTGATTTCTGTGAAGTGCTTAAAGCTACAGGATATGATGAAATGCTCAATACAGAACAGATTTATACTGTTTTCGCACCTGTCAATGGGGCTTTTGATAAGGAAAGTCTTCTTGCACAGGTTGCTGCAGGTGATAAACAGACTGTTGTCAATCGTTTTGTGAAGAACCATATTACTCGCTACAACTATTCTGTGTCGGGTGGTGTGAACGATATGATAATGCTTAATAATAAAAAGTTCTCTATGAAGGGAAATCTTGTAGATGGAGAACTTATTTCATCAGAGAACACTCTTTGTAAAAATGGTGTGCTGCATGTGCTTCATACAGATTTGCCTTTCCTTTCAAATTTATATGAGGCATTAGAGGCTGATGCCAATTTGTCAAAAATGTATGATTTTCTTCTTTCTTATGAAGAAGATTCTCTTGATGAGGGACGCAGCGTTTATCGTGGTGTAGATGAAAATGGAAATCGTATCTATGTTGATTCTGTAATGATTGAGAACAACAGAGTTATGAATATGTTGGATGCGATTATCAATAATGAAGACTCAAACTATTGGATGATTGCTCCTACGAATGAGGCCTATAACAAACGTTATGAAGTTGCAAAGAGCTTGTTTAATTTGCATCCTACCATTGCTGACCGTGATTCTCTTCAGGAATTATATGCTAATGTTTTTGCAATGAGGGACTGCTATTTTAATATGAATGCGAACCTTCATTATACGGATTCTTTGATGTCTTCTGTATATTCAAGCAGAACTCCGGATCAGAATGTGTTTTATAAACCTTTTGATGAGGGTGGTATTTTGAATAACTATTCTGAGAAGGTTGAATGCAGCAATGGAACCTTGTACAAGTTTGATGAGATGCCTTTCTCTATTTATGATTCATTCTTTGCAGAAGTTAAGATAGAAGCTGATTTGAGAAGTAATGTTAATACTGATGAGCAGTATCTCAAGACTTGTACATATACACCTGCACTATCTGATGATAATGTACAATATTTGGATGTCATTCCGACTACTTCATCTGCAAATCCAACCATACCTTTTAATGTCAAAGGATTACTGTCCGGAACATATGAAATCTATGTGGTTATGCTTCCTTCTTATAAATATGGAACAAATGATAATGGGTTGAATGCAAATGGAGAACCAAAACCTTGTCTGTTCAAGGCCAACCTCTTTATAAAGGATAGTAAAGGAGATTTTCCGAAGGCGAAAACTTATGCTTGTGGTGGCGGTGCAAATTACAGCAATGATCCGACTATTCTTTCTGATACGATCTATTTGGATACTTATACATTTCCTGAGTCATTCTATGGAGAGAGTGAGGCCGGTATTATGTTGCAGTTGCAGTCTTATGTAAGTTCTTCGGGAAGAAAGAACTATTCTCGTGAGATGCTTATCGACTGCATTATATTCAGACCTAAAAAAGAAGTTACTGACGGCGAATAAATTGCGATACAATGAAAAATATGATATTATATTCAGACAGAAATGTGCAGCGAGTTTGTAAGTATGGACTTGCGGCTATGATATTCTTCATGGGAACACTTTCTATGTCGGCACAAGATGAAGTGGAAGCTGTTGCTCCTGCTAAACGTGAGGTGAGGCCACAGAAGAAGTATCCGATGGTTGAAATTAAAGGTAAGGTTATAGATGCAGCAACAGGAGAGCCTCTTGCAGGTGTGCAGATTAAGGCTTTCAATAATAGCTACTATACAGCCATGACGGATGAAGACGGTACATACATGATAAGTGTGCCGACCTTTGTCACGTCTCTTAGTGCGAAGCTTGATGGTTATAGCATGGTGCAGACTCCAATCGGTGGGAGAACAGAGAATGTCGTTCTGAGTCTTTATTCCGACAAGTATCTTGGTGATTATAGTAGCAGAGTAACTGCCGGCAAAACAGTTGGTACTGCCGGCTTTGAACAGACAACAGCCGTGGTTGTTGATCAGGAAATTCAGAATAGGCTTGGAGCTGACGTCCGTTCTATTTCGCGTTCTGCTGTTCCGGGAGTGGGTATGTCAATGTTTATTAATGGTTACAATTCACTGAACGCGAATGCGCAGCCTTTGATTGTTGTTGATGGTGTCGTACATGACATGCTCTATGATAAAGACATGATACATACAGGCTATTTTAATAATATACTTGCAGGTATCAGTATGGATGATATAGAGAATGTTGAGGTCCTGAAAAATGGTACAGCTATTTATGGTGCCAAAGCTGCGAATGGTGTTATTCTTATCAATACCAAGCGCAATAAGAGTATGGCGACACGTATTGATGTGAACCTTTCTGCTGGAGTCGAACTTGTACCGAAGTCTATTGATATGATGAATTCATCTCAATATCGTTCTTACGCATCAGAACTGCTCGGTTCTACTAACACTAAGCTGAATGAGTTCAAGTTCCTTAAAGATGATCCTACTTATTATTATTATAACATGTATCATAATAATACGGATTGGAATGACGAGGTGTATCACGAGGCTCTCACACAGAATTATAGTATACACATTCAAGGTGGTGATGATGTGGCTAACTATAATTTGTCTGTGGGTTATATGAATTCACAAGCTACTTTGAAAAAGAATGACCTTGCACGTTTCAATATTCGTTTCAATACGGACATTGTGCTCAATAAGTGGTTTACAACTCGTTTTGATGCCTCTTATTCTAACATTACGCGCAATTTGCGTGATAATGGTCTTTCTTCTGATTATTCAGATGCAGCGATTGCCGCACCAGGATTTTTGGCTTTGGTGAAGGCACCGTTCCTTAGTCCTTACGACTTTTCTACAGATGGCAAGCCTTCAAGTTTCTATGCAGATGCAGATACTTATCTGGATGAAGTGTTAGGCGCTTCGGCTTCGCTTGCGAATCCTGTTGCTATTCTTGAAAATGCGGATGACAAGAACAAAAATTCAGTAGATAATACCATTGTAAATCTTGCTGTTACTCCTAAATGGCAGCCAACGAAGAATTTTTCTATACAGGAGCGTTTCAGTTATACAATGGAAAGTTATAATGAAGATTACTACACTCCTATTGTTGGTATGCCTTCATTCTATCTTGCGAATAAGGGACACATTGATAACACGAAGTCATCGTTGTTTACAAAGCATAATGCCATATTCAGTGATACTCGTTTTGACTGGGCAATACCTCTTGGTGCGCATCGTCTGGATGTCTTTGGCGGAGTGCGTTATATGAACGACACTTATTCGTCTTCTAACTTCTTTGGTTACAATACGGGTAATGACAAGACACCTGCGCTCTCTACTGCTCTTCAGTATAAGGAGACTATCGGTTTGGATGATTCATGGAACTCGCTTGCTTATTATGCAAATATAGACTATAACTATAAGGAAAAGTATTACTTACAGGGTGCCTTGTCTATGGAGACTTCTTCTCGATTTGGTAAAGATACTGATGCCGGTATGAAGTTAGCGGGTGTAGCATGGGGATTGTTCCCTTCAATACAAGGTGCATGGGTTATTTCTAATGAGTCTTGGTTTAATCCTACCAAAGGTGTCAATATGTTGAAAGTCAATGTGGGATTTGAATCTGTAGGTAATGATGCTATAGATAATAATGCTACAATCACTTACATGGAGGGAAACAGCATGCTTGAATCTAGTGTTTCTGGTATTGGTATTGTTAATATCGGTAATACGAAGCTTCGTTGGGAGACGACAAATCGCCTTACTGCTGGTCTGGAAGGTAATTTCATTAATAACAGATTGAATTTGAAATTCAATTATTTCTATTCTAAGACGAACAATCTCTTAACGCTCGGAACTCTTGCCTATGTTGCAGGCCTGAAGGATTATTGGACCAATGACGGCTCTATGACGAATCAGGGATTTGATTTTGCTTTTAATGCAAAGGTGATCAATGCTCCGAAGTTTAAGTTTGAGCTTGGTGCAAGCATGGGACATTATAAGAACAAGTTGACAAAACTTCCGGAAGGAAAAGAGTCGTTTACAACAGATATGTATAACGCGACAATTCTTTCAAAGGTCGGGAAACCTGTAGGTGTATTCTATGGTTATAAGACTGATGGTGTATTTGCTACAACTGCTGAAGCTGAAGCAGCCGGACTGTATCAGGTTAATTCAGTAGGAACCAAGGAATATTTCAGAGCAGGTGACGTAAAGTTCGTAGATCTTGATGGTGACGGATGTATTAGTGATGATAATGATAGAACAATCATTGGTGATCCGAATCCGGATATATATGGAAATATTCATGCAAACTTCTTTATAGGAAAGCACTGGGCTGTTTCTGCTAACTTCAATTACTGTCTTGGCAATGATATTTACAACTTCCAGCGCTCGCTGCTTGAATCCGGTTCTGCTTTTATGAACCAGACTACTGCCGTAGGACGTCGTTGGATGGCTGAAGGTCAGGTTACGGATATTCCGAAGATTGAATATGGTGATATGATGGGAAATGCACGTTTCTCTGACAGATGGATTGAAGATGGCTCTTATTTGAAACTTAAAAATGTTACTGTTAGCTACAAATTGCCAATACAGAACCAATATATACAGGGTCTTACGATTTGGGCTGCGGGAAATAATCTGTTCACTGTTTCCAAGTATCTTGGCAATGACCCAGAAGTCTCATGTGCCAATGGTGTCCTTTATCAGGGTATAGATGCTGGTTATCTCACCTATGGACGTAGCTTCACACTTGGTGTTAAGATTAATTTGTAACCAACGTTTATTCAGCATTCATTCTTTGTCCGTCTGATGTGAAAACGGACATAGTTTGAATGCTGAATATAAAAGCGTAAAAAAAGAATCAATGATGAAAACAAAATCTATAATACTTTCAGGACTGCTTCTCGCTTCACTTGGAGCAGTAACAACTTCCTGTGAAGATATGTTTACGACTGACAATTCACTTGTTACCACAGAACTCGCCCCTAAAGATTCTATGTATCAAGTCTTGGGAATCATCAATCGTATGCAGAAACTTGCCGATCGTACAGTGCTTTTGGGTGAATTGCGTTCGGATTTGGTGGATATAAATCCCACTGCATCCACTACTTTGCAGGAGATAGCGAATAATAGAATATCTGTAGACAATGAATATAACTCTGTGGCAGACTATTATTCTGTGATAAATTCATGCAATATATTTCTTGACAATGTCGACTCTCTTCTGATTACTCATAATGAGTACTATTATGAGAAAGAGATTGTTGCTGTGAAGACTTTTCGTGCATGGACATATCTCCAGTTGGTAATGAACTATGGGAAAGTGCCGTTTATAACTAAAGCTATTACAACGGCTAATGCTGCAGAAGAGGCTATAAAGTCAACGAGCAATCGTGCTGACATGAAGTCTATATGTGACTTTCTGATAGCTGATATAGAACCTTATATTGCAAGAAATGTCGAACTTCCTAACTATGGTTCTATTAGAGGTGTTTCAAGTGTCCACTACTTCATTCCTCTTCGTGTAATGCTTGCAGAGTTGTATCTGTGGAGAGGATCTTTTACTAACGATAAGAATGATTTTCTTGAGGCTGCTAAGTACTACCATGATTTTTTCACAGGGCAAAGTGTAACAAATGCTGGTTATGATGCTTCTTGGTCTAATATTGATTTTGAAGGAGTGCCGATGGATGCTTATTCTTCTCAGTTTAACTCTCCGACGAACAGCGAAAATATAGCTGTCCTTCCGCTTGATACATGTGCATATGATGGAACATATAGTGACTTGAATACGTTGTTCTGTTCGCAGTATAACAATAATTATTATGTCCCGATTACTCCTTCTGTTAGAAACAAGGAACTTTCGACGGATGAGGTGTATTGTTTAAGATACGTATCTCCACTTACAGGCAACAAGACTAATTATTATAGTAATGCAAAGATTGCATGGGATGACGAATTGGTTAAAGGTGATCTACGTCTTTATTGTGTTTATAAAACTTCTACTGTAAATGATCGTTATAATGACACTTTCAGTAAAGAACGTCAGATCATTATAAAATATATGAAGAACTCTATAAGCGGTGGAGCTGATGTGAGAATCTCATATATTCCGTATTATCGTACTTCTATGCTCTACTTGCATTTTGCAGAAGCTCTCAATTGTGCAGGTTTTCCAGAAACGGCATTCGCTGTGTTGAAGTATGGTTTATCTTCTACTGTAATGACAGATCGTGGTATTATTTCTTCTGATGAATATCAACGTATCTCTTCTGTTGCTACATCTATGGGAGGTGGAACCCTTGCAAGCTGGCCGACAGAGGTTTTTGTAACTCGTGAAATCTTGACTTCTGTTGAAAATTATACAATGATGGGTATTCATTCTAAAGGTTGTGGCAGAAGTGAAGATAATGAATATTACACCCTTCCTACAGATTCCACAGGAGTGCAAGAACTTCCGGCATTGACAGAAGAGTCTACAAAAGAAGATTCTTTAAAGTACGATGCCATTGTTGAGGCCAATGCAGCTTTGCTTGCAGGTGATGTTCAACGCGAATACCGTATTCCTCGTGTTGAAGAACTTATTTTGAAAGAGGAAGCTCTTGAAGGTATGTTTGAAGGATATCGTTTTTATGATTTGATGCGTTATGCAATGCGTAATAATGACGCTGACTTTGTGGCTAAAACAGTTGCATATCGTAAAGGTAAGAATAATTACGATGCAACCCTTTATGAAAGTCTTAAGAATGGAAATTGGTATCTGCCACTTCCTGAGAGATGATATTTATAGAGGTCAATGTGCATGAGGAAAGGATAAAATGAAAATATCTTCCTGATTGTTGGCCCATTGACTTATTGATTGATATGAAAAAGAGTTCGGTTGTGTGCCGAGCTCTTTTTTTCCTGTTTTCGTCACTTTTTCTGTCCGTGAAATTTATTTGCTTATAATCAGCAAGATAGCAATCATTTATTTGGTAATTTGGGTAACGCGGAGTAATTTTGCATCATGTTTGTCAATCGTAAGCCTTCGGACAAATACACCTTTTACACCTTGAGGTTTGATTGTAGCTTTGCGGCAGCG
>CAZKOB010000038.1:0-25662 GCA_964554265.1 uncultured Bacteroides sp.
AAAAATTTTTCACAAGGCACTTTAAAACCATTTTCAAGGTGAACGAAATTTATTTTCAGTGTACTCTTTTTTCAGGCGAACCACACACAATTGTGAATAAATGTATCTTTTTTGGGATGCAAATTATATTATTTTTACATTTAAAGATTAAGGCTTGAAAACGGCCTCAGAATCGCACAAATGGAACTTCGGTCGGATTTGGCCGATTTTATGCGATTCTGCGCACCTTGAATTTTAACATTTCAGATTGTCATAAAAAGCCTGTAATTTATGACAAGTAGATAGTATGAAGATGGAAAAACCAAACTGATTTATGATGACATTAGGGCTTATGAAAAGACATCTGGGAATAGCGAAACTCTTCGATGAGCATTTTTTAGGGTGACACGATGATGAAGTCTGGAAAATCACAGATTTCTGTGGGTCTTTTTGTGTTCCTATAGCTCCTTCGTTCACCTTCTCGACATGTCTTCATACAATTCTTGAAGGATTGCTTTGGCTCGCCGGGTGCGCAGCGATCCATCTGTAGCAGTGCCATTGTCTTTTGTGAATATGGTCTTTTGCGCCGTATTATCGAATGTCGATACTCCTGTACTGTCTATGAATGTCATGCCATTGATAAAAGTATGGAATGCAGAAGGATAATTGTAGGTACGGCTGAAAATGTCGCGGCTGAAGATAAACTGTTTATGAGAAATCTGTAATTGTCCTAAAAGTGTGGCTGCCATATCCGACTGACACATCAGTTTGTCTGTTGTAAACTTTTCCGACACCGCACCTCCTGTCCATACCATCGGTATGTGGGCTATGCAATAGTCGCTTCCTTCCTGATCATCGTATTCCTTTATCCCATGGTCCGGGATAATAATGATGAGAAGATTTTTCCAGACAGAAGTGGTGCGTAACCTTTTTATGAATTTACCGATGCACAGGTCTGTATATGCAAAACTGTTTTTCTTTTCATCGCTGATGCGGTGACAGGGTACATCCCAAGGCTCATGACTGCTCAGGGTAAGTACAGTTGTGAACCACCGGCTTTTGTTTCTACGATTTAAGATATTCGTGGCAAGACTGTCGAGAAGTATATGATCAGGAACTCCCCATTTGCTGTAGTTTCTGTACTTTTTGGGAAAATCATTGCTGCTTGATATTTTCTTATATCCTGATTCGTAGAGATAACTTTTCATATTGGTGAATCCGACATCTCCGCCATACCAGAAATCTGTTGAATATCCTTCTTTGCCAAGTGATGCAGCCAATGAAGGTAGAGAACGGCTTTTCTCTGTTGTTTTCATGATGGATGTTGTGGGAAAACCCAACCAGCCGTTCAATATGCATACGGTTCCTCTGTCTGTGCGGAAACTTCCTGCATAACAGTTTGTGAATACCACACTTTCTTTGGCAATGTGGTTCAAGTTGGGAGTTACGTTTTTATCGCCGCCCGTTGCTTCGACAAAGTATCCGCCGCATCCTTCCCAGATGATGAGCAGAATGTTGGGGCGCGGACATGTAAGCAGATTTTCATTGCCGACACTTTCTGTTGTGAATACTCCTTTGACAAGGTTTTCTTTTTCTGTCTTGTTGAAGTAATGAAATTCATTACTGAAATCTTTGGTTTTGGTCAGTGAATAGAATATGTTGAAGACCGGATTTATGGCAGAGTGGTTGAAATACTGTATATGGGAATAATATACATGACTGATATTTGATGTCGACTCTTCTATGCCTCCGCGCAATAGGAGAAAGATGAGCATACCTATGGGCAACATTGCTGAAGACCACGCTTTGTTGAAACGGAATGTGTGGAAGAACGGTGGTGTCAGCATATAAAGCAGACATATATATAATGTTGAAAGAAAGAATATTGCCAATATACAGAGAACTGTAGATCCGTAGGATATGTTTGCTGTTATTGCTGTTGGTGTGTCTGCGTAAATAAGAGCAGAAGAATTTAGTTTGAATCCCCAAAAAGGGTATACAACCGTGTCTGCTATAAATATGAATGATATGATTGTCGTCACACATATATAGTAGGGGACAATAATTTTCTTTATTGGAAAACTCTTGCAGAAGAAGCTGCAACAGACAGCAAGGAAAGGTATGATGGTGAGATACGCGGCTGTTGTAGCGTCGAGTCGAAGTCCGTGGACAATTACAGCAAGGTAATCTGCAGCTGTTACATCAAGTGTGGATGCGACGACATTCTGGTTGTAAACCATAAACAGAGGTTTCTGCACTATGAATGAGAGTGTGAAGAACAGAAAGACTCTGCATAGATAACATAAGCGTTCGGCCATGTCTTATTGGTGGTAAGGTTATGAGGTTGTAAGGTCATAAGGTTGTAAGCGGAATATGTTCTGCTTACAACCTCATAATATAATCTTCTTATAACGCCTGCATGTCATTCAGTTTCTTATAGTATCCATTGGTAGAAATAAGTTCTTCGTGAGTTCCTTTTTCTACAATCCGACCATCATGCAATACATATATTTCGTCTGCGTTTTTGATGGTTGAGAGCCGGTGGGCTATTGCTATGGTTGTGCGCGACTTCATCAGTTTTTCAAGTGCGTCCTGTACAAGTTTCTCTGATTCTGTATCGAGAGCAGATGTCGCTTCATCCAGAATCAGAATAGGCGGATTTTTCAGTATGGCGCGCGCTATGCTGATTCTTTGTCTCTGTCCTCCGGAAAGACGGCATCCCCGGTCGCCTACTTTTGTCTGGTACCCTTCTTCCATTTCCATGATGAAATCGTGTGCATTGGCTATACGTGCAGCAGCTTCCACTTCCTCTTGAGTCGCGTTGTCGCTTCCAAAAGCAATGTTATTGAATACAGTGTCATTGAAAAGTATGGCTTCCTGATTGACATTGCCGATGATTGAGCGCAAGGAGTGAATGGACATGTCTTTTATGTTCGTTCCATCGATGGATATGGTCCCTGCATTGATGTCATGATAACGTGGAATAAGATCGACGAGAGTTGATTTGCCTGATCCCGACTGCCCCACAAGAGCTATTGTCTGTCCTTTTTTGACTGTAAGACATATATTGTGAAGTATTTCACGGCTTTCGTTGTAGCTGAAGCACACATTGCTGAGTTCTATGGCATTATTAAGGCCTTTGACAGTCTTCGGGTTGCTTATTTCTTTGATATTATTTTCAGCAGCAAGAATTTTGTTGATTCTTTCCATCGAGGCCATACCTTTCTGTATGCTGTATCCTGCTTTTGAAAGATCTTTCAGTGGCTGCAAAGTGGTGTAGAGAATGACAAGGTAATAGATGAATGTGCTTGCATCAATAGGAGAGTTTCCGTTAAAGATGAGGTAGCCGCCGAACCACAGCACAATCACAATCATGCAGGTGCCGAGAAACTCGCTTACAGGATGTGCCGCCGATTGCCTTATGGCCACGCGCATGGAAGCATCACGGAACTCGTTGTTCACAGCCACAAACCTGTCTTCCATCTTTTTCTCGGCAATGAATGCCTTTATGATTCTGAGTCCGCCGAGCGTTTCTTCTATCTGACTGATGCCGTCGCTCCATTTCGACTGTGCATAAAGTGAGCGGCGCTTGAGTTTCTTTCCAATGCTTCCTATTCCCCATGCAAGAAATGGCACTACGAGTAATGTAAAGAGTGTGAGTTGCCAGCTCACAGCGATGAGAGTACCCACATATACAACAATAAGAATAGGATTCTTTATTGCCATATCGAGTGAACTTCCTATTGAAGCGTCCACTTCATTTACGTCCGTACTTACTCTTGCCAGAATATCTCCTTTACGTTCCTCCGAGAAGAAGGAAAGGGGCAGGTGCAGAATCTTACGGTAAATGTCGGCACGGATGTCGCGCACAATACCGGTACGTAAGGGCATGAGGCATGCCGATCCTCCGAAGTAAGTGGCTGTCTTCAGTAATGTCAGCAGTGACAATATCACACCGAGCAGGAGCAGAGTGGTCGAAGGGCCGTAACTGTCGACGAGAGTCTGTGAATAATAGTAGATATTGTTCATGACCGTTTCTTTCAGGTTGTCTGTATCCCATGGAATAAACTCATACCTTTCGTGTTTGGTATCGAACAGTATTTCAAGTATAGGAAGCAGTACACTGAAAGATACTACATTGAACAGTGCCGACAATATGTTGACAAGCAACGTACCTGCAATGTATTTCTTGTATCGGGCGAAGTATTTGCCCATTATACTGTAAAATTCTTTCATCGATCGTTTTTATGTAAAAGTTCTGACAGCTCCGGATCTGATAGTTGTTTTTTCAAGAAGACTTCGCTGCTGTCTTTTCCCTGCATCTTTTTGAACTTCTGGTGCTGCATCAATAATGTCCGACGGCGACGGTCGTTCGGTTCTACTGATAGAATAAAGTTATTTCCTCCCGAAGTCAGCCGGAACTTCTCCCCATTCGTTAGTCTGCCATTTCAGTATAGGGTTGGAATAAGTGTTGTTTCTCAGCCATGCTTCGGCGCGTCCGATAAGTTGGTGCAGCTTTTCTGTTTTTGCATTGCGGACGAGAGTTGTCTTGCATTTGCATTTCTTTACCCACAGCTGAGCTGTTATGCTGTCGCTGTATATGGGCATGGACAAACCTTTCTGTTTGAGCAGGGCAAGAGCATGGACGATGGCGAGAAATTCGCCTATATTGTTGGTTCCTTGTATGGGTCCGAAATGGAATATTTCTTGTCCTGTACGGAGATAGATACCTCGGTATTCCATCGGACCGGGATTGCCGCTGCATGCGGCATCGACAGCAATAGCGTTGGATTCCACCCCTATGGGGAGTGGAAGTACAGTGTCATTGCGATATGATGGTACGTCTTGAATCATGTGAAAATCTGAACCTTGTCCGGATTCCCGAAAGAGAAAAGTCCATTCGGATGAAAAGCTGATGGGCTATGGATGGGAATAAAACTGAAATTGATGCCATAACGAGATACGTTCCTTTGTCTCAAGGATATCTTCTTTTTCATCCGGATGGCCTCTTTCTCTCTTTCGGGAAAAGGCTTTTTTACATTCTTTCCGGCATTTCGATTCCGAGCAGTCCCATTCCGAGGCGCACAATCTTTGCTACATTCTTTGAAAGTGCAAGGCGGAACAGTTTCTTGTGCTCATTCTCTTCACGCAGAATACTGAAGTCATGGTAGAACTGGTTAAATTCCTTGGTAAGTTCATAGCAGTAGTTGGCTATGCCGGAAGGACTGTAGTCCTGTCCCGCCTGGCGTACAGCGGCTGTGAAACCGTTGAGCTTCTGTATGAGTTCCGTTTCCTTTGTGTCAAGGACAATATCTGAAGGAAGAATATCCGGCACATGGATTTCCGCATCGGCCGCCTTGCGGAGTATGGAAGCTATACGTGCGTATGTATATTGAATGAAAGGTCCAGTATTTCCGTTGAAGTCGATGCTTTCTTCCGGATTGAACAACATGTTCTTCCGTGCATCAACCTTGAGAATGAAATATTTGAGGGCGCCAAGCCCCACTTTGCGTGCCGTTTCACGTGCTTCTTCTTCGCTTACGTCATCCAGTTTCTTCACCATATCCTTCGATACTTCGTAAGCGTTGTTTATCATCTCCTCCATAAGGTCGTCGGCATCTACGACAGTGCCTTCACGGCTCTTCATCTTTCCGTTAGGCAGTTCCACCATTCCATAGGAGAAGTGTACGAGATCCTTGCCCCACTTGAATCCCAATTTATCAAGCAGGATGGAAAGAACCTGAAAATGGTAGTTCTGTTCATTGCCTACCACATATATCATCTTGTCGATAGGATAATCTTGGAAGCGGAGCTTTGCTGTACCTATATCCTGGGTCATGTATACAGAGGTGCCATCGCTGCGCAACAGGAGTTTCTCGTCGAGACCTTCTGCTTCAAGATTAGCCCATACGGAATTGTCTTCTCTGCGATAGAAGAACCCTTTTTCCAGTCCTTCCATTACTTTTTCGCGCCCCTCAAGGTAAGTGTCGGATTCGTAGTATATCTTGTCGAACGATACCCCCATCATCTTGTAGGTTTCATCAAACCCGGCATATACCCATTCGTTCATGCGCTTCCACAGAGCACGCACCTCCGGATCGTTCTGTTCCCATTTCACAAGCATCTCATGAGCTTCTTTGATAAGCGGAGCCTCCTGCTTCGCTTTCTCCTTCGCTTCTTCTTCGCTCATGCCTCCGCTGACATATTTTTTCTGCAGTTCGTCACATTCAGCCTTGTAATGCTTGTCGAAGGCTACATAATAGTCACCGATAAGGTGGTCGCCTTTCTTGCCGCTCGATTCCGGTGTCTCGCCGTTGCCCCACTTGAGCCATGCAAGCATGGACTTACAGATATGTATACCGCGGTCGTTCACGATGTTTGTCTTTACCACCTTGTTTCCATTGGCTTCCACGATGCGTGCCAGTGCAGAACCAAGAAGATTGTTGCGTACATGTCCGAGATGCAATGGCTTGTTGGTGTTGGGCGACGAATATTCTATCATAACAAGAGGTGAATCGGCCGTCGGTTCTGTGAAGCCGTATTTTTCATCAGCATTGATTTCGTTGAGCAATCCTATCCAGCTTGCCGAACTTACGACAAGATTGAGAAATCCTTTCACCACATTGAAATCGGCAACGATGTCGGCTGCCTCTTTCTTCAAATATTCTCCAAGTTCCCCGCCTACTTGCTCCGGTTTTTTCTTTGCCATCTTTACAAACGGAAAAACAACCACAGTCAGATGTCCTTCAAATTCCTTCTTTGTCTTCTGTAACTGCACTTGTTCTGCTGCCACTGTTTCTCCGTAGAGAGCTTTCACACCGCTCGCAACGGCAGATATTATCCTTTCTTCTATGCTCATTATGATCTGTTTATGTCATTTGTGATTTCAGGCTGCAAAGATAGCGAATGCCGGACGGAATGGCAAATTATCCAACAGGTTAATCCCCATGATTCTATGGTATTTTTATTGGAATGACGGATTTTGACGGATTTTTTTATTAATGGATTTAAGCAAGTGTATTCACAGAGCTATCTTGTGATTTGAATTGTATTCACTCCCACAGCAGATGTTCCCGTACAAAATGCTACATTCCTGAAGCGGCTGCATCGGGAACATAGAACCACTCTTCTGGAAACTCAAAATTACCGCACTATCTTCTTAAATCAGCACTGCTGATTGTAAAAACTGCACTGCTGATTATACAATCTACACTGCTGATTTTATAATCAGCACTGCAGATTTAAGAAAAAAGTGCAGTGAAAACGGATTTCTTGTGGGGTAAGATCAACTTTTCGCCGCTTATAACATGGTTATTTTCAATATACTACGGAAAATATACAGCTTGTGAGAAAATCCATACTCTGTTCAAATCAAAAAAATAATGGATTTCAGGTGTGGTCTTCACAGACTCATCCGCCCCGTGAGATGCTTCCATACCATTGCTCCATACAGAAAAAAAAGTTTTTTTGCATTTATTTCCCGATTTAGGATGTGTAAACGGTTATTAATCATTATCTTTGCAAAGAAAATATAAACGGTAGAAAGATTTTCACATTATAGACAGGCGAATTGACGGTTAAATCAAGTCAGAAAGGAACAAGCAGACAATGCCTCATATCACTCGTAAAGGGGGATTGTCTGCTGTGGGGCGGTTTATTCTTCAGCTTGCCGGGGCTATAAGTATTAATATATTAAAAGTTACAATTTTGAAGACATTTGAAGAATTGGGAGTTCGTGATGAAATTCTCAAAGCGATTAAGGAGATGGGGTATGAACAGCCTATGCCTGTTCAGGAAGAAGTGATACCATATCTTTTGGGAAACAATAATGATGTGGTGGCTTTAGCACAGACCGGTACCGGAAAAACAGCCGCTTACGGACTGCCGGTATTGCAGAAGATCAATACGGAAAGCAAGGAGACTCAGGCGGTAATCATATCGCCGACGCGAGAGCTTTGCCTGCAGATTACTGATGACTTGAAGGAGTATTCCAAGTATATCGACGGACTGTATGTATTGGCTGTATATGGAGGTGCAAGTATCGAAACTCAGATTCGCCAGCTGAAGAAGGGTGTGCAAGTGATTGTAGCCACTCCGGGACGACTTGTGGACCTGATGAACCGTGGAGTCGCGGATCTCAGCCGTGTACAGAATGTTGTGCTCGATGAGGCTGACGAAATGCTCAACATGGGATTCTCGGAGAGTATCGACGATATATTGGCCGGAGTCCCGAAGGACAGGAACACATTGCTCTTCTCTGCTACAATGAGCAAGGAAATTGAGCGTATAAGCAAGAACTATCTTAACAATGCCAAGGAAATAGTGGTGGGTTCGCGCAACGAGGGTGCAGAGAAGGTGAACCATATCTATTATCTTGTGCAGGCAAAAGACAAATACAAGGCTTTGAAGCGCGTGGCCGACTTCTATCCTGAAATTTATGCCATCATCTTCTGCCGCACACGAATGGAGACACAGGAGATTGCGGACAAGCTTATTCAGGACGGATATAATGCAGACTCGCTCCATGGCGAACTTTCACAGGCACAGCGTGACCTTACCATGCAGAAGTTCCGCCAGCATCGCATACAGCTGCTTGTGGCAACGGACGTTGCGGCGCGTGGACTCGACGTGGACAATCTTACCCATGTCATCAACTATGGCCTGCCTGATGATATTGAAAGCTATACTCACCGAAGCGGACGTACAGGCCGTGCGGGAAAGACGGGAACAAGTATTTGTATCATCCATGTGCGTGAGAAGTCGAAGGTACGTGCCATAGAGAAGCAAATCGGCAAGGAGTTCGTTGCCGGCAAGCTGCCTTCCGGACACCAGATCTGCGAAAAGCAGCTTTATAAGGTTATTGATGACATTGAAAAGGTTGAAATCAATGAGGAGGAAATTGCGCCGTTCCTTCCTTCCATTTACCGTAAGTTCGAGCTTATGGAAAAGGAAGACATCATCAAGCGAATGGTGTCTATGGAGTTCAACACGTTCCTTAATTATTACAAGAACGCTCCGGAGATAGAAGTACCTCAGGAAGGCGGCAGAGGACGCGACAGAGGAGAACGCAAGGAACGCGGTGAGCGCCGGGAGAGAGGCGAGCGCAGAGAGCGCGGACGCAATGCGGAACCGGGATACAAGCGCCTGTTCATCAATCTCGGAAAAGTAGACAATCTTCATCCGCGTGAACTTATGGGACTTGTCAACCGTTATTCAAGTGGTGCTCGTGTCGATTTTGGCCGCATAGACCTTATGAAGACATTCTCTTTCTTTGAAGTTCCCGAGAAACAGGCAGAGACAGTGCTCCATTCACTGCGCAATGCAGAGTTTGACGGTAGAAAGGTGAGTGTGGAGCTGTCGGAAAGCTCTCCTTCCGGAGATTCGGAAAAAGGACGTGGCGGCAGAGGGCGCGCTGAACGCAGTTCGCGTGACGAGGGACGTCCACGGCGTTCGTCCGAACGCGGAAGCAAGCGCAAATCAGAAGATCCGTTTGCTAAAGTGAGGAAGAAAGGACGCGATGCGTCTGAAGGTTCGCACCGTTCGTCCGATGCTCCTGAATGGGCGCAGTTCTTTGATGGCAGGCAGGATGATGAGCCGTTCTACAATGAATTTGCCAAGAAGAAGAGAAAGAAGAAATAAAAAGCTTTAAATATCGGGATTCGGGCATGTGATGTCCGAATCCTCGTTTTTTTAGAAGTTATTACGGATAGCAGAATCACCGTTCATTATATATACAAATCACATAAAAAACAGGAAATCGTATGAAAGTCTTTCAGAATGTGGGTGACATTGGCGATCTGAAGACGGCTCTTGCCGAAGCCTTTGAAATTAAAAAAGACCGTTTCAAATATCAAGAGTTGGGAAGGAACAAAACCGCACTTCTCATTTTCTTCAACAATAGTCTGCGTACCCGTTTGAGCACACAGAAGGCAGCCATGAATCTTGGCATGAATGTCATCGTGCTTGATGTCAATCAGGGTGCCTGGAAGCTTGAAACAGAGCGCGGAGTCATTATGGACGGCGACAAGAGCGAGCATCTGCTTGAGGCTATACCGGTCATGGGAAGCTACTGCGACATTATCGGTGTACGTGCGTTTGCCACATTTGAAAGCCGTAAGGATGACTATGAGGAGAAAATACTCAACCAGTTCATCAAATATTCCGGACGTCCGGTGTTCTTCATGGAGAGCGCCACTGTACACCCGTTGCAATCGTTTGCAGACCTTATCACGATAGAGGAATACAAGCGTACACAGCGTCCTAAGGTTGTTCTCACATGGGCGCCGCATCCGAAGGCCCTTCCGCAGGCTGTGCCGAACTCATTCGCGCAGTGGATGAATGTGGCGGATGTGGATTTTGTCATCACTCATCCGGAAGGTTATGAACTCGACCCAGCCTTTGCCGGTAATGCGCGTGTGGAATATGATCAGATGAAGGCTTTTGAAGGTGCCGATTTCATCTATGCGAAGAACTGGAGTTGCCCGGGTGTCACCCGGCCAGAGGACTATGGGAAGGTTCTTTCAAAAGATATGAGCTGGACAGTGGATGCGCGCCACATGGCAGTGACAAACAATGCCTTCTTTATGCATTGTCTGCCTGTCCGCCGCAATATGATTGTGAGCGATGATGTGATAGAAGCTCCGACTTCACTGGTTATACCGGAGGCTGCCAACCGCGAGATTTCAGCTACAGTTGTATTGAAACGCATGCTTCAGTAGCTTTCTGAGTTCCGATATTTCCGGCAGTTGGAGGAAACTAAGGAAAAAGACAATAAAACGAAAACCTCTATTGCCCTTTGGGAGCCGATAGCAAATGAGATGGAGGGACAAAGGGACAATCACCGGACGGTCCTCTTCCTTTTTGGGGAAGAATTCCGGAAGGCTGTAGAGGTTTTGGGATTTTTGCATATCTATGGACATAAGAGACAGACAAATCCTGTCAATAGCACTGCCTTCAATCGTATCCAACATCACGGTGCCGCTGCTCGGGCTTGTAGATACCACTATTGTGGGGCATCTCGGCTCGGCAACATACATAGGGGCGATAGCTGTAGGCGGAATGCTTTTCAACATTATATACTGGCTGTTTGCTTTTCTGCGTATGGGAACAAGCGGAATGGTGTCGCAAGCATACGGAAACAAAGATTTTGCAGAAGCGGTGCGACTGCTTATACGTTCGATAGCAATAGCGCTTTCCGTTGCTGTTGCCATGATATTGCTGCAGATTCCGTTGCGCAATGCCGCATTGGCACTTGTCAGTCCGACGGAAGAGGCGGGAAGACTTGCCGCTTTGTATTTCAACATCTGTATATGGGGCGCGCCGGCTATGCTCTCGCTGTACGCGCTGACCGGATGGTTTATAGGGATGCAAAATTCACGCATACCGATGGTGGTGGCTATTGTACAGAATGTGGTCAACATATTGGCAAGCCTGTTCTTTGTCTATGGAGTGGGCATGAAAGTGGAAGGGGTGGCTTTCGGTACACTGGTTGCACAGTATTGCGGATTCTTCACGGCTGCCGGTTTGTGGCAGAGATACTACGGCCATTTGCGAAGAAGAGTGTCGTTGCGCTCCATGCGCCTCTCTGACGAGCATGAAAGGCAGGCTATATCGCGGTTCTTCAATCTTAACCGCGACATCTTCCTGCGTACACTATGCTTGGTGGCAGTGACACTGTTCTTTACCTCAGCAGGAGCAGCACAAGGGGACACCATTCTTGCGGTGAATGCTCTGCTGATGCAATTGTTCACTCTCTACTCGTATGTCATGGATGGTTTTGCTGCCGCAGGAGAAGCACTGGCAGGAAAGGCGGTGGGGGCACGCAATGTACACGCATATTCGGTATATGTACGGCATCTGTTCGTCTGGGGCACTGTCATGGCGGCTGTCTTTACTGTTGTATATACTATAGGCGGAACTCCGTTTCTGGGTCTTCTGACAGATGAACCTTCCGTAATCGAAGCCTCATCCTCTTATCTTCCGTGGGCATGGCTGATACCTGTATGTGGCATGGCGGCATTTATCTGGGACGGAATATTCATCGGGGCAACGGCGACACGACAGATGCTTGTCTCCATGCTGTCGGCGGCAGTTGTATTCTTTGCCGCATATTTCGCGTTACGCGGTGTGGTGGCGAATCATGGGCTGTGGATTGCTTTCTTGTGTTATCTTGCCACACGCGGCATTGTGCAGACCATGCTTCACGGCAGGGTGAAACGAGGAATCGGGTGAGGAGGCGGAAGCTTTATCTATGAAATATAAGGAAACGGTCTTAAAAAAATATACGGCATACATTTTTACCGTTTTCTCTGTTCCGAATGGAACTGTCGGATATTATTTTTTTTCAATTGTACACTATGAAGATTGCAGATATAGATTTTGGTGAAAAACCGGTGTTTCTTGCACCTATGGAAGACGTCACGGATCAGGCATTCCGACTGCTCTGCAAGGAATTTGGCGCATCAATGGTCTATTCGGAATTTGTCAACTCCGATGCACTCATACGCTATGTCAACCGTTCGTTGCAGAAGATAACAATATGCGAGGAAGAACGTCCTGTGGCCATACAGATATATGGACGTGATAAGGCTTCAATGGTTGAGGCAGCACGAATTGTAGCGGAACAAGCCCGTCCGGATGTGCTTGACATCAATTTCGGTTGTCCGGTCAAGAAGGTGGCGGGAAAAGGTGCCGGTGCGGGAATGTTGCAGAATGTTCCGCTGATGCTTGATGTCACACGGGCCGTGGTTGATGCGGTGAAGATACCTGTGACAGTAAAGACACGGTTGGGATGGGATCATAACTCCAGAATTATTGTCACACTTGCGGAACAGCTTCAGGATTGCGGCATACAGGCGCTTACCATCCACGGACGTACACGAAGCCAGATGTACACCGGTGAGGCTGATTGGGCTCTCATCGGTGAGGTGAAGCAGAACCCACGTATGAGAATACCGGTTATAGGCAACGGTGATGTGGACTCTCCCGAACGTGCGGCAGAATGCTTCAGCAGATACGGTGTGGATGCGGTCATGGTGGGAAGGGCTACTTTCGGCAGGCCGTGGATATTCAAGGAAATAAGAAGCTATTTGGACAGTGGTGTACACAGCGAAGACTTGAGTATATCATGGAAGCTTGATGTGCTTCGCAGACAGATACTCAGGAGTGTGGAATGTGCACCAAAGGGTGAACTAGGAGGCATTATACATGTGCGCCGTCATTTGGCGGCATCGCCTCTGTTCAAGGGAATACCGGATTTCAGGCAGACACGCATACGGATGCTTCGTGCTGAAACGGTAGAAGAACTGTTTGCAATACTGGAAGAAACGGAAAACAGGTTTTTGGCAGGCAGATAACGGTTGAGGGTATTTTCGGGAGATTTGTAAGCTGTTGTCTTTCTTAGTGACATTTCTTCTTTCTTTTTGACACTAAGTCCACTCATTGCAGACGGAGTATTTTTAACACAATTAAGATTCGTTTACATTAAACTGATGGTTAATTTTTTGGTATTTTACAGATAAATAATTGACAATCAATAAAATACCATTTTTGACACAACGGTGCAGTTTTAGGTGCAAGAAGTACAAGCGAAGATAAAAATAGGATATACTGATAGTCAGCAAGTTATAAAAATTCTTGTCTGAGATTCCTGTTTTTCGCCACCAAAATCCATCTTTGTTTTTCATGGCATTGAAAAATCAGATTTAGACTTTTTAAGAAATCAATTTGAGACAACACCGGATTTCAGCCTGAAAAACGGACTTTTTCAAACTCGTTCACCTTGAAAATAAATTTCGTTCACCTTGAAAAAGTTTTTAAAGTGCCTTTTAAACAAATTTTCAAGGTGAACGAAATTTATTTTCAGCGTACTCTTTTTTCAGACAAAGCACACGCAAATGTGAATAAATGTATCTTTTTGAAATATAATTTATATTATTTTTGCATTCGGGAATTGAGGCCTGAAAACGGCCTCAGAATCGCACAAACGGAACTTCGGCAAGGTTCGGCCGATTTTATGCGATTCTGCGGAGACTGAATTTTAACATTTCAGATTGTCAGAAAAAGACCGTAATTTATGACAAACAGATGCTATAAGAACTTTTTTTGTAAAAAAAAGACAAGCAGCCGGCACGACATGGAGATATTCCACACCTCAACTACTTGCCATCCTTTTCTTTCGGCCTTTCATCTGAAGTCCTTCAGCTCTTTCTGCAGCTTCTGACGGGTGAAGAAGATGCGGCTCTTCACTGTGCCGATAGGAAGATTCAGCTTGTCAGCAATCTCACGGTACTTGAATCCCGAAATGTGCATTGCGAAAGGAATGCGATACTCCTTGGGAAGAGCATGAACAGCACGGTGAATTTCCTTGATATCGTAAGCCTTCTCCGTGGACTCGAAAGTATGCTCCTCAGAAAGGTTAAGATGGTAGAGGTTCTCGGTACGGTCCACAAAGGTGTTGTCGCGCATAACCTTACGATAGTTGTTAATAAAAATGTTACGCATGATCGTATACAGCCATCCCTTGAAATTCGTGTCGGGAGTGTACTTGTCACGGTTGTCGAGAGCCTTCAGTGAAGTCTCCTGAAGGAGGTCATGGGCGTCATCGTGATCGGAGGTAAGCTTGAACGCGAAACGAAGAAGGTCGTCCTGAGCACGGATAAGATCATGTTCAAATACGCTTGAAACGGAAGTCATGGAAGTTGCAGTTGTCATAATCGTAATTATTTTTTAGGTTATTATTTTCTTTTATTGTTGTCAATCTAAAGTTTCCAACGAGACATCATAAGCATCCGACTGTTCCCGGATCCGATGCAAAATTATATGTTCCCGAAAAGCCTGAGGGCATAAAAACAGACATTCCACCACCCAAAAACTGACAACTGATAGTTTTTGGGTGGTTTTCTGATAGTTTTCAGGTGGTGGAAGAGGGATTCTCATATGAAAAAAAGACCTTGACAAAAATGTATTACAGTCCTTTCGAGAATCTTCAAAAAAAATTTAGGCAATACACATTTTGCTTTTATAAATGAAATGGTTACATTTGCAAATCATAATAGCAAACCTTATACTTGACAGGAGTGATAGATAGCCATTGATATATGTTTGGTTCTTCCATCAAAAACAGTTGTCGGAATCTATATCCTTTCGGTTAACCGTTTTGTAACAAATCTAACTAATAACTCATATTGTTTATGAAAAAAATCTACCTTTTAATATCCATGATTGCAGCATCTGCAAGCGGATTCGCCCAACGAAACATGGATGCAATTGACCGAGGGATAGTAGCCATACCTACGACCTCCGGAAATTTTGTCAGTTGGAGAATTTTCGGTGAAGAATATTACGATGTGGAATATAATCTTTACCGTGACGGCACATTGCTCAACTCCAAGCCGCTAAAAGTTTCAAACTACACAGATAAAGGAGGTAAATCCAACAGTAAATACACTGTAGCCCCTGTCGTTCGCGGAAAAGAACAAGCGCAAAGTAAAGCTATCACCCCATGGACAAAGCAGGATGGCAACGGCAATTATTACTGGGAAATTCCGGTACAACCGGTATCTGACCGTAACGGAGCAGACGCAAGTGCTGATTACACGCTCAATGATGTATCACTTGCAGACCTTGACGGTGACGGAATTTCTGAGTTCATTGTGAAACGCAAATGTAATGTGGTAACTGATCTGAGCCAGAAAATCCGCTTCCACCAGCTCGACTGTTACGACTATAAGGGCAACCGTCTGTGGTGGATAGACCTCGGTCCTAACATGCTGGCAGGTGCGGATGAACAATGGGACGCAGTAGCATACGACTGGGACGGCGACGGTAAAGCAGAGGTTCTGATGCGCGGTCAGGACAATATGATTATCCATCATGCAGACGGGACGACAACCACTATCGGCAGTACGACAGTGGATACCCGTTGGGATGGGATAGAGTATACATCTACAGGTAATGAATATCTGCTCTATCTGGAAGGGGCTACAGCGAAGCCGTACCAGATAGGTCCAAGTTCTCATCCGGACTATATGGACTATCCTTTGACTCGCGGTTCGGACTCAGACTGGGGGGCAGGAATCATCGGACACCGATCAACAAAACATTTCTTTGGCGCACCTTTCCTCGACGGACGTCATGCCAGCATTTTCCTCGGCCGCGGAATCTATACCAAGCACAAGATGGCCGCATACGATGTGGATCCGGCCACTCATATCCTTACTCCAATATGGTCGTGGGAATGCAGCAGTTCCGGACCGTGGTTTGGACAAGGATATCATAACTATGCCATTGCAGATGTCGACTGGGATGGACGTGATGAGATTGTCTACGGTTCGATGGTCATAGATGATAATGGAAAAGGACTTTCAACAACAGGACTCGGCCATGGCGACGCTCAACATTGTTCTGATCTTGACCCTTATCGTCACGGTCAAGAACAGTTTGCCTGCAATGAAGACCGACCGGCAATGAATTATCGTGACGCTACAACTTCTACAATATATTACCGTGCTGTAGCCACAAGCGATGACGGACGTTCTCTTTGTGCCAACTTCACGAACCAATATCCCGGCAGTGTAGGCCGAAGTGTCAATACGGGCTGGGTCAGTTCTGTAGCAGATAAAATCATCGATGAACTTAATGGTGATGCATTTATCGGTTGGGGAGATCTCAACTGGCGCATTTATTGGGACGGAGACCTGTGTGACGAGTTTCTTGAGAGTCCCGGAACAGAAGGTTATGCGGTTGTCTACAAGCCCGGAACACAGAATCGTATTCTGAGTGCAGTAGATACAAAACTCAACAATAATACCAAAAACAACCCTGGAGCAGTCGGCGATTTGTTTGGAGACTGGCGTGAGGAAATAGTTGTCCGCAATGCAGCCAACACAGCATTAAGAATCTATACAACAAATATCCCGACTCCTTATCGAAACTATACATTATGGCATGATCATCAGTACCGAAATGCTATGGTGTGGCAAAGTCTTGGATATAATCAGCCTCCTCACAAAAGCTACTTCCTGGGTGAACTGGAAGGCATCACTGTTGCCCCTCCGCCATTAACAATGACAGGACGTACAGAAATTGCCAATGGAGGCACTATCACCAATGAAGACAAGCACTTTATCGTTTGCGAGACAAACAATACGGAGATAAGTATTGCTGATGGTGCAAGTCCTTATATTGTAACTTTCAACATTCCGACATGGGTTCAAGGTTCGGCCGGCAATAATTCTACATCAGCCAATACTCCTATCACGACAACTGTTTACACTTGCAATGTTACGGGTGGAGCACTCACCGGCAGTACAAAACTTATAAAGCAAGGCGACGGAATATTGAATCTTCCAAAGGTCAACATGACATATACCGGTGAGACAAATATCTGGGCCGGAGTTGTGAACTTCGACGGAACAATGGAAAACAGCCCTGTATGGCTTAACCGTTTTGCGGAATTAAATTCCAATGGCGGTGTCTTCAACAAAGGCATAAGAATGGATTATGGGGCCAAATTGCGTCCGGGAGGAGCAGACAACAAAGGCAACATCACCACAGATTCTCTTATCATGAATTTTGGTTCCCATCTTGTTATAGATATATACCCGGAAGATCATAGTGCCGATGTCATCAAAGCCAAATGCCTCAAAACAGAAAAGAAAGACTGGAAGTACGGTCCGACTTATCTCGTTCCGGTAATTGATTTTGTGTGCCACACTTCTGTTGAAGACCCGGAGGCAATAAAAGGCAAATATCTTATTGGAGAAGTGGAAGAAATCTCAGGAAACATTAAAGATATAAAAATCATCACCGGTATTGCAGGCTTGAAGTGTACTCTTGTTCACGAAGATGGCAAGTTGTATCTGACTATCGAAGATATGCGTGATGCAACATCCGTCGTCTGGAAGGGAGCAGAAAGCAATATTTGGGATTTCGCTGAGACAGAGAACTTTGTCATGGCTTCTGATGCAGAGACAAAGGAAATATTCGTACAGAATGACAAGGTTGTCTTCGATGACACAGCAGAGGCATTCAATATTCAACTTTCAGAAGATCTTCCGGCTGATACTGTTTTTGTCGACAATACAACAGCCTATACTTTCAGTGGCAATGGCAAGATTACAGGCAATGCCACATTGGTTAAGACAGGAAGCGGTACGCTCACGATATCCAATGACAACACTTACACAGGAGGAAACCGTATAAGCGGCGGTATTGTGAAAGTCGCTTCACTTTCTCATGAATATCAGGCTCATGGTAACCTTGGTGCTGTAACTTCAGATGCAACGAAGTTTATAATTGAGAACGGTGCGACTCTTCAGACTACAGCTGCAATACAGCTCGGTTCCCCTGTACGTCTTGAAGGGGAAGCAGGCGGTGTGATTAACAACTCTGCCGATTTTACCATGAACAAGACATTCTCAGGAACAGTTCTTACAAAGAAAGGTACAGGATGGTTGAAGTTGTCTAACAACAATACCTCTCTTGACAAACTCGCAATAGTAGCCGGTACAGTTGAAGCCAATTGTACCACCCCTGCAAAGAATGTAGAGATAAGCGGCGGTGTCCTTAATTTGAATCAAGGCTCAAGTTCTGCCATAAATATCCCTTCCGGAAAGACTGTGACACTCAACTATTATGCAGATCGTGGAACATATTCAAACAAACTGACAGGTGCCGGTACTGTAACTATATACTATCCGTTAGTTCCCGGTTCAGGATGGTATGCAACACGTGCTTCATTGACAGGAAACTGGTCTGAGTTTGAAGGTACAGTGAAACCGACAAGTATAGCTGCAGACGGACGTTTCTGTCTTAACAACAGTTATGGTATACCAAAAGGTATCATGAATATTGCAACCGGTATAGAAGTTCAAAATACAGCCAAGACATACAAGATAGGTGAAGTTACCGGTGCAGGTTCGTTAGGTGGAGTTTGTGTGTTCAGTAGTGCTACTCCTTCGGGTTCTAACACATGGCAGGTTGGTGACGAAGGAAACTTTAAGTTTGAAGGAAAAGTGACAAGCAACTCTAACTTCATAAAAACCGGCACAGGAAAGATGACAATCTCAGGAGTATGGGATAATACGGGTACAGTGAAGATCAACGAAGGTGAACTTCATTTCAACTCCAATTCTTCACTTGGAACAGGAACCTTGACGGTAGCCAAGGGCGCGACACTTTCAGGTGTGACCTCTACGAACGGAACATTGAAGAACAGCCTTTATACAATAAATGGTATACTTCAAGTAGGTGCCACCTCCACCGCAGCAACAGGTATCATAAACATGGGCAACAAGGCCGTAACCTTTAATGCCGGCTCTGTATACAAAGTAAGTATGCGCCGTTGCGCAACAGCTACAAATACAGGTGGTACAAGCATACAAGGCATAAAGAAACTGACCATGAACGGTACAATATCCGTAACTGTGAACAGTGCGTATGTCCCGGCTGACGGCGACTCTGTCCGTCTCTGGATCTGTGATTCTTTCACTGGAACTCCTGAATATGATCTTCCGGAATTGGGCAATGGCTTCATTTGGGATACCGGTCGCATAGAAGAAGGTTTGCTGTTTGTCAAGTATGATCCTACAGGAATTAATGCCATTACATCTGACGAGGAAGTCAAAGTTGTTGTCGTTAGTACAAACGGAACTGTTATTGACAATTTCACTTGTTTGTTCAAAGATGTGGACGCTACATTCCAGCAAATGGGAGTTCCTTCCGGGATATATTTGCTGAATATACATGGCAAATCAGCTTCCGGTGTCAAGAAGGTATCAAAATAGCAAAGAACTGAATTATCTTAAAAGGGATAAATATTAAGTCAAACGTGGCAGAGCTGTAATAAGTGGAGTCTGCCACGTTTTTTTATAAAAAAACAATAATAAATCTACATTACTATAACATGAACGATATTCTGTTGAAAATTCTTATTTTTCTTTGCATTGTTTCTTTTCCGGAAAACATGAAATCAGAGAATTTACAATCCGGTAGAGAGTACTATATCGTAAGTGATTACCACAACAAAGTACTTGGAGAGAGTGCAGATGGAACACAACCTCGCCTATCAAAGATAGGAACGAATGAGAATCCTGACAGTTATATTTTTGTTGCAGAATCATCAGATACTCCCGGATATGTAACATTGAAACAAAAAAGCAGTGGAAAATATCTTGCTGCAGGCAACAATGGCTATAGTTTGGTATTTCAGGAGAAAAGAGAAGGAGAAGCCTGTCTGTGGACTGCATCTGTTGGATTTGCGGGCAAAGTGACATGTAAGAAAAAAGCAAGTAACTGTCTTGGTGTAGATTGGAGTACAGATGATTTCTCCGGTGCATATTATGACAAAACCTTCAATACAAACCGTTCATGGTTTACCGTGTTTGAAGCATTACCTTCCGGATATGAATATTCTATAACATCCGCACAGTCCGACACCTATATAAATAAGTACGGAGTAAAAGAACGAGACATCTATTGCGCATTATCAAACATCTCCATCTCAGAAGCGATAGATCTGCACATAATAAGTCAATCAAATCCAATGTCAAGCAGTGCAACCATCGACATACAGCATGAGCAAGCATGGGTGATATTTGAGCATCTGCGTCCAAGCGAAGTACTGCAAAGCTGGCTTACGTCAATTACTGTCAATGGCGAGAAGGCCATAAACGGAAAAAATGTTTATGTGTCAGTCTGGCTCGACGGTGCAGTTGTAACGCCCATTCCTTCTGTGACACCGTTCATCGGATATTCAGAAATCGATTATGGAGGCAATACGATAGAACTTGGCATAGGCAGCAACAGTGATTTGAAGGAAAACAACAATCTGATGAGCGGTTTCAAACTTCGTCGAGGCTATATGGCAGTGCTTGCGACCGGGAAAAACGGCAGTGGCTACAGTCGTATATATGTTGCGGACCACAAAGACTTAGACATCAGCGAACTGCCTGAAGCCCTGTCCCGTCGTGTGTCTTCAGTATATATAAAGAGATGGCAGTATGTATCTAAAAAAGGCTGGGGAAGCACAAGCGGCGATTCCAAGATAAAAGAAGACTGTCAGCGATTACGCACTACATGGTACTATACATGGAGCGCAGACAGAAGTTCGACAAATGACATGGAATATATACCTATTCAGCAACACCGCTACTGGCCTTCCATAACACAGATTGCCAGCCATAAGACTTCCACAGCGGTGCTTGGCATAAACGAACCCGATCATTCAGAACAGCATGAGAACTGTTCTTGCAACGGAACGACAAGCGCCTGGACCGCATGTACAATTACTCCAGAACTGCAATCCACAGGAATGCGTATCGGTTCGCCTTCCGCTACAGATGCTGCATGGCTGAAAGAATATGCCGGTCATATAGATGATATGGGCTACCGTTGTGATTTCATTGCCACCCACTGCTATTGGGAAGGCAAAGGAAGCAATGATGCTCAAAAATGGTATAACGACTTGAAATCTATCTACGACAACACCCATCGTCCTATCTGGATTACCGAATGGGAGATAGGCGCTTCGTGGATAAGCGGTTCCGCACCTGCTTCTACAGATGAGAATCGCAAGGCCGTACTTGCCATACAGGAGATGCTTGAAGATGCTCCTTTTATCGAGCGTTATGCTTTTTACAATTATGATTCAGGATGGACACGCTGGCTGATAAGCCACGATGACAACTGGCTCACTCCTGCCGGACAAGCCTACAGCAAATGCTTCTCTAATTTTGCATACAATGCAGACTATGTGCCTGTACCTAACTGGTGGAAACCGGGAATAAAGGCTGTAGAACTGTCGGTCGATACCAAGAGCGACACCGGAAAAGTTCTATTTTCTGTAAATAATCCCAACGGAGACGTAACAGAGTCCGTAACCATCCAACGAAAACATAACGGAGAATGGCACGATTATTATGAAGACAGAGACAGGACGAAGTTCGATGAAAACAAACTGATATACACATTTGATCTTGATGATACAGATTACAATGCAGACAGATTCCGCATCTGTGTGACAACCATCTACAATGGAACAATCTACAGTTCACCTGTTTCCGCAGGCTTTATCACAAATCCTGATATAGAAGTAGAAAGCAAGGATAATGTTCCGGGCTGGACATGCATCCGCAGTGCTGCCAACGGCTATACAAAAACTACAGGCGACACATATCTGGAAGTATGGGACAAGGCTGCCGAATCGATTAATTTCGATTACTACCAATGCCTTTCCGGACTCGACAACGGTGTATATGAGTTGTCTGCCGTATGTTTCAACTCAACAAACGGTGTTGAAGGAGCAACCGTAAACGGCCATGTCGGTCTTTATGCCATAGCTGACGGTACAGAATATTTCTGTCCTGTGACAGAAGACAGTGAGATAGACTATTCACAACATTATACTATCGATCGCATTGTTGTTCGGAACGGAGAAATGCGCATAGGCATACGCAACACAGGCAAAATGTCTGCACGGTGGGCCGGAGCCGATGAGTTCAGCCTGAGATATCTCGGCACCGAAGAAGAAAACCTTGCAGAAGGATACAACTGTTTTGCCGACAGTATTGCCAAAGAGACAGACAAACGGTACCGTAACTTGTTTACATTTATCGAAAACAACGAATATGACGCTTCCGAACTTATAATAAATGCAGATTGCCGCAACAGCGATACCTACGGCTGGAAGACAAGCAATGTGGAAGTCGCCAACAACGAACCGTGGGAAGGCACTTCTGCCGAACCTTACTGGAACAAGTGGTCTGCATCAGATTTCAATTCTGCAATGGAGCAAACTCTGGAGTATCTTCCTGAAGGAAAATACACTGTTTCTGCCATGTTGCGTGGTTCTGCAAACACCTCACTCGTACTTTCTGCCACTATGATTTCTTCCGACGGCAAAGAGCAGCAATATTCCCAAACCGCCGATTGTACTGGAAATCAATCCAACAGCGAAGACGAATACATCAACGGTTGGCACAAAGTCATGATTGACAATATTGCAGTTCCTCAAAACAGCAAACTGAGAATCACTGTCAATGCAGAATGTGGCAAAAACGACTGGTGGAGTGCAGACCATTTTTCTCTGCTTTACAAGGACGAACCTCTAACAGACCATATTGCCACCCCCTCTACCGACAGCCGGAATTTTGCCCTGTCAGCCACAAACGGCCAGCTCAGCATCACCACAATGGGAAAAGTAAATATTTGCATCAGCAGCATTGCCGGAACAGTTGTGGTACGCGACGTCATTGATTCCGCGACAAAGACCTACAATTTGCAGAAAGGAATTTATATTGTAAACGACAGAAAAATTGCTGTTGTATCAAGATAAAGTGCAGACAAAAGAGGTTCAAAAGAAAGTAAAAATTTGTATATAAAGCAAGTTTACTCTATCTTTGCCCCCGTATGAACTCTAATACTAAACAATAAAAGACAAATTTATGATTAAAATTGGCACAACATTGGCAGCTATTGGTTTTGCTGCTTGCGCAATGGCACAGAGTGCGTCGCATCAATTCGATGTCAACACATCCAAATTAGGTGCGACAGTGCAGCCGACAATGTATGGTATTTTCTTTGAAGATATCAATTACGCAGCCGACGGAGGTTTGTACGGTGAACTCGTCAAGAACCGTTCATTTGAGTTCCCGGACCACTACATGGGTTGGAAAACTTTTGGAAACATACAATTGAAGAATGACGGCCCTTTCAACAAAAACCCACATTACGTGCGTCTCGGCTACTCCGGCCACAGTGACAAATTCTCCGGCCTTGAGAACGAAGGCTTCTTCGGCATCGGCTATGAAAAAGACGCGGAATACCGCTTCTCTGTATGGGCACGAGTTCCTGATGGAGGCGAAGCCACAGTGCGTGTAATGCTCTGCGACCCGAAGACGATGGACGAGCGCCAGCAATTTTCGGAAGCAAGCGTCAAAATCGATTCAAAGGAGTGGAAAAAATATGAAGTTGTATTGAAGGCAAACAAAACCGTAGACAAAGGAACGCTTCGTCTTATGCTTGGACGCAACAGTGCAAACGTAGACCTTGAGCACGTGAGTCTCTTCCCGAAGGACACTTGGAAGGGGCATGAAAACGGTATGCGCAAAGACCTTGCACAAGCCCTCTATGACCTTCATCCGGGTGTATTCCGCTTTCCTGGAGGATGTATCGTCGAGGGTACAGACCTTGCAAGCCGCTACCAGTGGAAGAACTCGGTAGGTCCGGTAGAAAACCGCCCTCTCAACGAGAACCGCTGGCACTATACATTCGACTACCGCTTCTTCCCTGATTACTATCAAAGCTATGGACTCGGATTTTATGAGTACTTCCTGCTTTCCGAAGAAATCGGCGCAGAACCGCTTCCGGTTTTGAACGTAGGTCTCTCCTGTGAGTTCCAGAACGGCTCCAACCGCACAGACAAGCATGTACCGCTCAACCAACTCCAGCCATACATCGACGATGTTCTTGACCTGATTGAGTTTGCCAATGGCGACCCGGCAAAGAACTCTTGGGCAAAACTGCGTGCAGACATGGGACATCCGGAACCATTCAACCTGAAGTTCGTTGCCATAGGAAACGAACAATGGGGAGAAATCTATCCTGAGAATCTGAAACCTTTCGTAGAACAAGTGCGCAAGAAATATCCGAACATCAAGATTATCGGTTCGTCAGGCCCTGACTCGGAAGGCAAACAATTCGACTATCTCTGGCCGGAGATGCGCAAGCTTGGTGCAGACCTCGTAGACGAGCACTTCTATCGTCCTGAATCGTGGTTCCTGGCAAGCGGAGACCGCTACGACCGATACCTGCGCAAAGGGCCGAAAGTCTTTGCCGGCGAATATGCTTGCCATGGCAAAGGCAAAAAGTGGAACCATTTTGAAGCATCCCTTCTTGAAGCTGCATTCCTTACAGGAGTCGAGCGCAATGCCGACGTAGTAGAGATGGCCACATACGCTCCTCTGTTTGCACATGTCGACGGATGGCAGTGGCGTCCGGATATGATTTGGTATGACAATCTCCGTTCGTTCCGTTCATGTTCTTACTATGTACAGCAGATGTACATGCACAACAGAGGTACAAATGTGCTCAGCCTCACAATGGGCGGCAAGCCTGTTGCCGGAAAAGACGGTCAGGACGGATTGTTCGCAAGTGCGGTCTATGAGAAGTCGACAAACGAAATCATCGTAAAGATTGTAAATACCGGTGACAAGCCACAGGATATCACCCTTAACCTCAAAGGTTTGAAAGGAACTCATGCGGCAACGGTGACTATATATTCTGCTGATAATATGGATGGCGAAAACACTCTCGACAATCCGACAAAATATGTCCCTAAAACAAATGGAGGCATAAGCATAAGCGGTGGCACATACAGCCTCAATGTTCCGGCAAAGACATTCGCTCTTTACAAAATCAAAAAATAAATCATAAATAACGGAAGGAATAATCTCCGCCATTTATCATAGCGACGAGCCATCAGATATTTTTTTTTCTGATGGCTCGTTTTTTTCTCGTTCTCCATGAATACGGCATATTCTCCACCGTCACACCATCTGTTTGTCATAAATTACGACCTATAGGTCAAATGGGAGGCTGAAAAGCTCAAAAAATCACTAAAAGTCGCGCTATAGGTCAAAATGGAGGCTGATAGCGCGACTAACTCATTTATCATTAGTAATT
>CAZKOB010000039.1:0-25235 GCA_964554265.1 uncultured Bacteroides sp.
CCTTGCTCGTTGGAAAGCTAATGGTGATAATAGTATTTACACCGAACAGGTAACCAGGCTCCTCCCCTAAGTTAGGGGAGGTGGCGCGGCAGCGACGGAGGAGTCTGTGAGAACACCAGCCCAAAAACCTCAAAATCGCAAGAAGATTCTGTGAAAACATCCACTTGCAACCATTCTTGGAATGGCTGCGCCGAAAACATGAAATCATCATTCAGAAAAATCAAAATTACCGCACTGATTTTTATAATCAGCACTGCTGATTATAAAAACTGCACTGCCGATTGTATAATCTACACTGTAGATTTTACAATCGGCAGTGCAGATTTAAGAAAATAGTACGCTGAAAACAACAATTCAGTGGGATGAGATTAAATTTCTTGCATGGCGTAATGCAATGATTTCCAGTGTTCTACAGTAACGAATCAGGCTTGTGCGGTGAGTTCTTTAGGCAGGCGTATCCACAGAGTCATTCCATACTTGTATTTTTTGTGTATTTTGCAGGCGTATTCACAGAGTCTCATTTTGTGAACGCGCCTGCCCGAAAGCCCTCAAACCACTCTGTATATATGGTTATGATAAATCGCCGGCCTGTTCCCGAGCCATCTGCGGAGCTTTGACGAAACATATTCCCCGATTTTTATGCTCCATTAATCTTGCACTATTTCCTGTCATTACGTCAAAAATGTTATATTAATGAGCTTTTTTGCGTCTTAATGACAAAAAAAACGTGAGTTACGACAAAAAAATGCAAGTAAACATAGACGTTTGCATATTTTTGAGTATTTTTGCAACTGAAAATTTGTTTTTTCAACAAGAAAATTTTACTAACTTAATTTATTAACACATGAGAGAAAAATTTACTCTGACGAAAAGGAGCTGGTTCAATAGAATCATGCTCCTGTTTGTGCTTGTATGTACGAGTGCAATGGGTCGCGCAGCAACTGTGGACCTTGGTGAACTCGCATTGGATCAAGAGTATGAGATCAAGTATGATTACAACCACTATGTGGGTGTCTTTACCGCTCCTAAGGATGGTATTCTGACTGGGAGTGGTACACGTGCAAACTGGTTTTTTCCGTATTTGGATGCGGACCATCAGGACAGGGCTGATGACCCGACTGCTTTTAGCCAAACATGGGAAATGACCGTGACAGCAGGTCAGGTTGTTTATCTTTATGGTAATTTTTCAATGCAGGCAGGTACATTCAAGCTTACCATGCCGGGTGCTGAAGGTCTTACTCTTGAACTGACTTCGGTAAGTCCTGAAGAAGGCACTGTGGCAAGCGTTGCCGCCGGCGGTATGGTTACTGCATATTTCAATGTCAATGTGCGTGCAACTGGCAATGCGGAGGTTTCTGTAGCCGGTACGAAAATTGGCGAACTTCCTGTCCGTTCGGACAACGCTACTCTTACTGTAGAAATAGCAGACTTGTTGACTCAGGCTTACGATGAAGGCAAGGCAAAGGCTGACGATGAACTTGTCATCAAGTTTCCGGCTGTAGCAAAGAATGATGCGACGGCAACAGGAGTATTTGAAGTCAAGTACGTTTGTCCTGAAAAACCTGTTTCCCTTGTTAGCGAAGTGCACATTCCTGCATCGTTCCTTTCATATTGGGTTACGGGAGATACAGACGGAATCCTTAAACTGGAATTTAGCGACGATCTTCTTACTGAAGGCGGTGAGGCTGAGCTCGGTTATGGCGATGTAGAAGCAGAGAACGGCTATTATACAGAGACTCTTGATTATATAGTTGACGGAAAGGTGCTCACGGTAGACTTTTCAGGAAAGCTCCGTACTCCGGAAAGCATGCTTCCTTTGAATACTACGTCTTATGATGTCATCTCTTTGAAGATAAAGAATGTGAAGGATGCCAATGGCAATTTGGTATATACAAACAATGCCGGCTCTTTAGGCTCATTCTCTTATACTTTCCCTTATAAGGTGGTGGATACGGCCGTAGATGTAGAGTTCACTCCTGAAAACGGTTCCTCTCTTGCAGATGTGACAGTTGTAAAAATATGGCTCCGTGGCGAATCATCTCTTTCTTACGACGGTGTCAAGTTCGCTTACGTTGAGAACGGCGAGACCAAGGAAGTTGTCGTTCCGAACTCTGAAATCACTCGTGAGGGCGAGGAAGATGATGAAGTGGAACTCGTTGTGACTGTTCCTGCAGAACTGGCTGGAAAGAAGAACATTACGGTTTCTCTCGATAACCTTCAGTGTGCAGACGGCAAGAGCCACAACATTGAGGCTAAGTACGATTCATTCGTTATCACAGTCAACTTACCGGCTGAAGACACAATGGAGGTGTTGGCTGACGGAACAATCATCAATGTAACTACAAACAAGGAAGTAGGCTACATCGAATATGAAATCCACGACCTCAATGCCGAAAATCCGGACAATGAGATTATAAAGTCATTCATGTGGCTTACAAAGCAGGAAGATGGCAGCTGGCAGTCTGAGGTGGTTGGTAGCTATCCTCTCCTTAGAGGCCATGACTATGCTGTTATATTCACAGCTTATGCAACAGAAGAAGACAAGTATACCGGTGGAGAGCCTGTAGGTACAGACCAGTACATCATACACGGTGCCAAACTTCCGTATGTCAACAGCGATTTGACATTGGTATCTATCGACCCGGCTCCGGAAAGCGGATTGGCAAGTGTTGACCAGGACGTGATCACTCTTACATTCGACGGTCTTGTTAAGCTTGAAAGCGAAACAACATTCATCAATGAAGGTATGGGCTCAACTTCTGCATTTGAGTCTATCGAACCGGTAGAGGCTGAAGGCGAATATGCAAATACATGGAAGCTGACAGTGAACAAGGACGTTCTTGCAAGCAAGGACATGCTCGATATCTCTTTTGTAGCGTTCGATCAGGACGGCAAACGCTTGAACGGCAATGAGGAACGTACAGGCGAAACAGCATTCTTCTACTATACATATAAGTGCCTCTTCTCTATTCCTGACTTCACGGTTGTTCCCGCTGACGGTGCAGTGCTCACTGTACTCGACAAGATTACTGTAGGTTATGAAGGCGGTATCAACCCTTCATGGAACGGTGGTAATGTTTGTGTATACAATCAGGCTCGCGACCTCGTAGCTACAGTTACTGGCTGTGAGGCTGTCATCCCAGAAGACAAGATGAACGACTGGAACTATCAGCCGCAGGAGCAGATTCTGACTCTTGACAATCCTGTAGACCGGAACGGTTCATACTACATCCTCTTCCCTGATAACTACTTCAATCTGGGCTCCGAGTACAAACAGTACAACAGCAAGGAGACTGAGGTTCGCTTCACTATCGTCAACAACGAAACTCCGGGTGAAGAAACTAATATCGTGGCAACAGCCGGTGATCCGGGTGTTATCGTGCTTACATTCGATGAGGATGTAAGTGCCGGCGTGAACTACAACTGCACAGAGAAGATTCTTGTAAAGAATGCAGAAGGCAATGTTGTTCTTGAACTTACCAATAACGCAGTTGAGATAGATTATGCTCTTGACCTCAACCAGCTTGTCATGAAAGCAGAAATTACTGAGCCGGGCGAATATACTATCGAATTCCCTGCCGGACTCTTCTATATTGATGATTTTGGATCTGTAGAGTCTACAGCAGTAACTGTTACATACGTGGTAGAAGGTGAACCTGTACCGGAAATAGCAGACGGCACTTACTACTTGAAGAACGTAGAGACTGGCATGTATCTTACAGCCGGCAACAGTTGGGGAACTCAGGCTTCTCTCGGTGCACACGGTCTCGATGTAGTTCTGACAGCACTTGAGAACGGCAAGTATACTATCGCCTCCAATGTGTTTAACGGTGAAAATCATTATCTGGGTTCTAACGGATATGTTGACTCAGATTTGACAGAATGGGCATTTACAAAAGTTGAGGACGGTGTTTACAACATCACCCTCGATGGTGTGAACTATATCGGTTATGATGGCAGCACAAGTGTGATGGCTCTTAATTTGACAGACCCTACAGCTAAGGCTGCTCAGTGGCAATTGGTTACTAAGGAAGAACTTCTTGCCGGAATGGCTGCTGCTACAGGATACAATCCTGTTGATGCCACATTCCTTATTTCAGGCCAGAACTTCAGCCGCAATGACAGTCGCAATGACGCATGGCAGGGTGCTCCTTCTATTGGCGGAGCAAGCGAAAATAACTGTGCTGAAAAATGGAACTGCACATTCGATATTTACCAGACATTGACAGACCTTCCTAACGGAGTTTATGAATTGAGCGTACAGGGATTCTATCGCAACGGTGGAAATGCAGAAGCTTCTGCTTCTCACAATGACGGTACAGAGGCCCTCAATGCTCTGCTCTATGCCAACGAAGCAACGACACCGCTCATGTCTGTCTATGCAGAAAGCAAGGAAGCAGCAGAAGGCGGATGGAAGACAAGTACTGCCGCCGGATATGTTCCGAACAGTATGTCTGATGCTTCTGCCGTATTCAGCGCAGGTGCGTATGCAGACAATAAGATTCTGGTTGAGGTTACAGACGGAACTCTTACTATCGGTGTGAAGAAAGAAGAGGCTGTAAGCAATGACTGGACAATCTTCGACAACTTCGAACTTGCATACCTCGGTGAAGAAGGACCTTTGACAGTAAATGTTCTCTCTCCTGCTGAGACTTCACTCCCTCAGTTCCCACTCAACGGAACAATGGTTGTTGAGACAAACTACAAGGATAAGGTTGGCTATCTCGTATATGAGGTACACGATCTCAACGCAGCTTCTCCAGATTATGAAATCGTAAGAACACAGTCTATCCTCAAGCAGCAGGAAGACGGTACTTGGATTTCAGAGTTCTCAGGCGTGTATGAGCCTAAGTTCTACGAAGGACACGACTATGCAGTGGTATTCTCTGCATGGGAGACTGAAATGGACTACAACTACATGAAGGAGCCGCTCGGCACTGTCAAGTACATCATCCACGGTACAACTCCTGAATACACTTACAGTGAGTATGCTCTTGTAAGCTTTACTCCGGATCCTGAAACTACTGTCATCGAAAGCGTAGACCAGAATGTGTTCACAGCTATATTCAACGGTCCGGTACAGATTGACAAGTCTACTATCGCTCTCGGTATGGGTACGACCACAGATTTCGAGTCTGTAACTCCTGTCGATGACGAGGATGGTGACGGTTATGCTACAACTTGGACATTGACTGTCGATAAGGAATGGCTTGCAACCCTCAAGTATGCTTTGAACATCTCGATCTGGGCTAAGGATGCAACAGATGCCCGTGTACAGGGCAACAGTGGTAAGGGAGACAACTCTTGCTTCATGTATGAGTATGTATGCACAATGAATGTTCCTGACTTTGTCGTAACTCCGGCTGAAGGTTCTACAGTTGAGAAGCTTGACAAGATTACTGTCAGCTACAGCAGAGGCATCAACTACAGCTATCAGCAGGAAGCAGGTGCTGCCAAGGTGCTTGACGCAGAAGGCAACGTGGTTGCTGAGGTTGCTTCTTACGAAAGCGTGATAGGTGATGGCGAAGAAAACGCTTCGGCTATGTTGCTCACTCTTGACAAGGAGATTACGGCTGCCGGCAACTATACAATCAGCTTCCCTGCTGTTTACTTCTATCTCGGTTCGGAATTTGACCAGTACAATAGCAAGGCTACAGTGGTGAACGTAACGGTTGCCCCTACAGTAGGCATTGCAGGTGTGGTTGCAGATGCAGACAGCTTCACTGTTTACTCAATAAATGGTGTGCTTGTATTGAAGACTGCTGACAAGACAGAGCTTCAGAATCTCCCTGCAGGTATCTACATTGTAAATGGCAAGAAATATCTTGTGAAGTAATAGATACAAACTTTTTTGAATCTTTTCAGGAAAGAGGGAGGCCGTGAGGTTTCCTTCTTTCTTTTTTTTATGCGGTTTGATGCTGGTGGTTGTAAGTGGGAGTATTCATAGACTCTTCTTGTTATTTTGATGATTTAAAGCTGATGTCTTCACAGACTCCTCCGTCGCTTCGCGCCACCTCCCCTAACTTAGGGGAGGAGCCTGGTTACTCAGTGGGTGTAAATGCTATCATGTTATCAACCAGCAAGTTGGCTTACAGTTGGCTTTTCAGCGAGCAAGGTAACTAAGCTCCTCCCCTAAGTTAGGGGAGGTGGCGCGAAGCGACGGAGGAGTCTGTGAAGACACAAGCAAGAGCAGCAGTTTTTCTCAAAAACATTTCTTCTTTCTTTTTGACACTAAGCCCACTTTTAACTGACGGAGTTTTATTAACATAATTAAGACTTGTTTACACTTGTCCAACGGGCGATTTTTTGAAGTTTTATGGATAAATTATTGATAATCAATAAAATGCTATTTTAATAAAACAATGCCGTTTTAGGCACAAGAAGCATAAGCAAAGACAAAAATAGGAAATACTGATAATCAGCAAGTTATAAAATTTCTTGCCCAATATCCCTGTTTTTCTCCGCCAAAATCCATCTTTGTTTTTCGCGGCATCGAAAAATCCGATTTTGATTTTTTTAAGAAATCAATTTGTGCAACATCGAATTTCAGCCCGAAAAATGGACTTGCTCAAACTCGTTCACCTTGAAAATAAATTTCGTTCACCTTGAAAAATTTTTTACAAGGCACTTTAAAACCATTTTCAAGGTGAACGAAATCTATTTCCGGTGTACTCTTTTTTCAGACGAAGTACACACGAATGTGAATAAATGTATCTTTTCAAGATACAAATTATATTATTTTTACATTTGTGGTTCAACCCTCGAAAATGGCCTCAGAATCGCACAGACGGCACTTCGGCAAGGTTCGGTCGAATTTACGCTATTCTGCGAGCCTTAAATTTTAACATTTCAGATTGTCAGAAAAAAAACGTAATTTATGACAATCAGATGGTGTGAAGGGGATAACCAAGCCGGTTTATGAGGACGACAGGGCTTATGAAAAGACATCAAAGAAAGCGCGGAACTCTTCGATGAGAATTTTTCTTGTGACACGATGACGAAGTCAGGGGATTTGAAGTAAGAAAAACAATCTGTTGGAAGCATGTGCCAAAAGTGATTTTTCACTTTCAATGGCATTTTGTATATTGTAAGAGCATGAATAAAGGGTATGAAAGGCTAAAAAGTGATATAATGGCAGTTTTTTTAATTCTTATTTTCTAAATAAATAATAAATATGTACATTTGCTACGTTTTGTTTGGCGATATACATATTATATATAGACGGCATTGTAAGTTCAGTGTATAATCTTATATATGATACGTTGTTGGAAAATGACTGAGTAAATCGGATACTTTAAATTAATAATGATATAAAATATAAATTGAGAATTTATGAAGATTTCACGTATTGATCATCTGGGCATAGCTGTCCGGAGCATAGATGAAGTGCTTCCTTATTTTGAGAATGTACTTGGACTGAAGTGCTATGCAGTGGAGGAAGTTGAAGACCAAAAAGTAAAAACTGCTTTTTTGAAAGTGGGAGAAGTGAAGTTGGAACTTCTTGAGCCGACAAGCCCTGAAAGTGCTGTGGCAAAGTTTATGGAGAAAGGGGGCAAAGGTGTTCATCATGTAGCCTTTGCTGTTGAGGATGGTGTTGCAAACGCACTTGCAGAGTGCGATGAGAAAGGTATCCGTCTCATAGACAAGGCTCCGCGTCCCGGTGCAGAACAAATGATGATTGCATTTCTACATCCGAAGTCTACAGCCGGAATATTGACAGAGTTGTGTGAAAAGGCATAAAGGAGATCAAAAAGAGAATTGATTGCAGCGACAGAAGGACAGGGATTTGGTTTGCCTTGCCCTCTGTTTGTGTACTGTGGTTATGGGCAATTCATACCCCCCTTTCTTGGGGCATTCTCTTTTATCGGGTTCTTTATTAATAACAAACAGAATATTTGTATGAGCAAACAGACAGAAAGAATACAGGAGCTTATCGAACTCCGCGAGAAGGCTCGGCTTGGAGGCGGTGAGAAGGCTATCGACAAGCAGCATGCGAGAGGCAAGTTTACGGCCCGTGAGCGCATTTCAATGCTTTTGGACGAGGGCAGTTTTGAAGAATTTGACATGTTCAAGCTTCATCGTTGTAGCAACTTTGGCATGGAGAAAAAACAATACCTTGGTGATGGAGTTGTTGTGGGTAGTGGTACCATCAACGGTCGTCTTGTTTACGTATTTGCACAGGACTTTACTGTAAATGGCGGTTCGTTGTCCGAGACAATGGCGCAGAAGATCTGTAAGGTTATGGATATGGCGATGAAGATGGGAGCGCCTGTCATTGGTATAAATGATTCCGGTGGTGCACGTATTCAGGAAGGAATCAACGCGCTTGCGGGATATGCTGAGATTTTCCAGCGTAATATAATGGCTTCAGGTGTGATACCGCAGATTTCCGGAATCTTCGGCCCTTGTGCCGGTGGAGCTGTATATTCACCTGCATTGACAGACTTTACTCTTATGATGGAAAACACATCTTATATGTTCCTTACCGGTCCGAAAGTGGTCAAGACCGTGACGGGCGAGGATGTGGATCAGGAGAGCCTTGGCGGTGCGAGCGTACATTCCACAAAATCAGGTGTCACGCATTTTACGGCCGCTACGGAAGAAGAGGCTATCGCAATGATTCAGCAGCTTTTGAGCTATATACCTCAGAACAATCAGGAGGAGACTCCTATCGTGGAGTGTACGGACCCGATTGACAGAATGGAGGATTCTCTTAATGAGATTATACCGGACAATCCTAACCAGGCATATGATATGTATAAGGTGATTGCCGCTGTGACGGATAATAGTGAGTTCTTTGAGGTCCAGCCTAATTATGCTCAAAACATAATTATTGGTTTTGCACGCTTTAATGGTCGCAGTGTGGGTATTGTTGCCAATCAGCCTTCCAAGTTCGCCGGTGTACTTGACTGTAATGCAAGCCGTAAGGCTGCACGCTTTGTACGCTTCTGCGATGCTTTTAATATACCGATTGTTTCGCTTGTGGATGTCCCGGGCTTCCTTCCGGGAACAGGACAGGAGTATAATGCTGTAATTTTGCACGGAGCAAAACTTCTTTATGCTTACGGAGAAGCTACTGTACCAAAGGTTACGGTTACCTTGCGCAAGTCGTATGGAGGCTCTCACATTGTAATGAGTTGTAAACAGCTGCGTGGCGATTTGAACTATGCATGGCCGTCGGCGGAAATTGCGGTAATGGGCGGTTCCGGTGCTGTAGCTGTCTTGTATGCAAAAGAAGCAAAAGCCAAGAAAGAAGCCGGTGAGGATGCGAATGCATATCTCATGGAGAAGGAAGAGGAATATACCAAACTCTTTGCCAATCCTTATAATGCGGCCAAGTACGGCTATATTGATGATGTGATAGAGCCTCGCAATACTCGTTTCCGCATTATACGTGCCCTTGAGCAGCTTGCAACAAAGTCTCTGACAAATCCGGCAAAGAAGCACGGTAATATACCTTTGTAAAAATACTTCCGAAGCGGGTGTGCTCTGATGCATGCGGTCGTTTTGATACAGACCGGATTGCATTTTTTTTGAGTGAATATGCTTCATTATGATGATTCATTTATGGATTTTGCATCCTGCCACCGGAACATAAATATTTATATGATGAGATTTAGATTATTAAGTTTGCTTTCTGTCCTGCTTGCCGCATTTGACGCGTCGGCTCAGGGGGCGCGTGATTTCAAAATAAATGAGATCTATATTGCAGCCTCTCCTGATGGATTGAATGGAGGGTATCAGGACGAATATGGAGAAGCGGGAAGCTGGATAGAAGTGGCGAACACTTCTTACACAACGCGAGATATACGCAGTTGCTATCTGACTAACAACCGCTCTGTTCTTGATAAAGACCTTTCTGCTCCTGAGCGTATTTCGATGATGTCGCTTATCCCTAAAGGCGATGTGCGTACGAATCTTACAGCCAAGCAGCGTATCACATTCTTTGCGGACGGTAATACAAACCGTGGAACATTGCATCTTGATTTTACTCTTGAGGCCGGTAAAGAGAACTTTATTGCTTTGTATGATGGTAATGGAGTCACCTTGCTCGACTCTGTTACGGTGCCGGTTCTTCCTGCCGGATACTCTTATGCCCGTGTATATGATGCAGAGACAGAAGATTATGTTTGGGTGAAAGCTCAGCCTGAAGAAGTTACCCCGAATGCTCCTAATGAGGTTGATAATGCTTCAGATGATAAAGTGAAGCAGTTTAAAGAAAACGACCCTTATGGAGTTGCGATGACCGTAATGTCTATGGCTGTGGTTTTCTCTTGCCTCCTTTTGTTGTATGTCTTCTTTCATGTATTTGGTTGGATCATCAACCGCATGACTATGCTCAGCCGTGTAAAAGCGATAAAGAAAATACATGAGTCTGCTGCAAAGGTTGTTGTCATGGCTAAAGACGGAACAGAGACCAAGGGTATCGAGATGGAGAACTATGCGGCAGCTATTGCATTGGCTCTCCATGAATATCAGGGATATATGCATGATGTCGAGAGTGGCGTGCTTACAATAAAGCATGAACATTCCTCTTGGGACAGCAAAGATCATGGTTTGCGTCAACAACCCGTGCATTATTCCAATAATACACACATTTAGTTTTTTCAAGAACAGTTGAGGATTCTTGATTTGTTAATAATGATATAAAATGAAAGAATATAAATATAAAATAAAAGGTGTTCCTTACGATGTCAAAATCAAGGGCATAGAGGAAAACATTGCTAATGTAGAAGTTAATGGCATAGAATTTGAAGTCGAACTTGAAAAACCTGTTGCAACTCCTAAACCTGTTGTCCGTGCGGTTGCTGCGCCGGTCAAGACAATAGAGGCTCCTAAGGCTGCTCAGGAAACTGTTGCTGCCGGAGTCGTTGCTGTCAGAGCGCCGCTTCCTGGTACAATCGTCGATGTTAAAGTTGCAGTCGGCGCCGCTGTGAAGAAAGGACAGACTTTGATTGTCCTTGAGGCGATGAAGATGGAGAACAATATCGATGCAGAGTGTGATGGAAAGGTTACGGCTGTGAAAATAAACAAGGGCGACACAGTGATGGAAGGAGCGGTCCTTGTCACAATCGAATGATGCAAGAGAACTAAGAACGAGGAACTTGATGCCTTCATCCTGTTTTTGTATAATCAGATTCTTGTATTGTTTCTGGGGTATGGATTATCCTGTTCCTGTTTCCTAATTCTTAACTCTTAACTATAATGAAGTATGGAAAGTGTTAGTACAATGGACTTTATAGCAACGAAGTTTGCTGATTTCCTGACATATACGGGCTTTGCCAATGTTGAATGGCCTAATATGGCAATGATTGCTGTTGGTGCTTTTTTTATATGGCTTGCCATTAAGAAGGATTTCGAGCCTTTGCTGCTTATACCTATAGGTCTTGGTATAATTCTGGGAAACATTCCGTTTAAGGACGCGGGCCTTGAAATCGGATTGTATGAGGACAATTCTGTCCTGAATATCTTCTATCAAGGTGTTCGTCAAGGATGGTATCCGCCACTTGTTTTTCTTGGCATTGGTGCGATGACAGACTTTTCGGCACTTATTGCAAACCCTAAGCTTATGCTTGTTGGCGCTGCCGCTCAGTTCGGTATATTTGGTGCGTACATTATAGCTTTGGCGCTTGGATTTGAGCCAAACCAGGCTGCTGGCATCGCTATCATCGGTGGTGCTGACGGACCTACGGCAATATTCTTGTCTTCAAAGCTTTCTCCTAATCTGATGGGAGCTATAGCTGTGTGTGCTTACTCTTATATGGCATTGGTCCCGGTTATCCAGCCGTTTATCATGCGTGCGCTGACTACGAAAAACGAGCGTCTTATACGAATGAAGCCAAGCAGGACCGTAAGCCAGACAGAAAAGATACTGTTCCCGATTGTGGGACTTCTCATTACTACTTTCATTGTGCCGTCAGGTCTGCCGCTTCTCGGTATGCTGTTCTTTGGAAACCTTCTTAAGGAAAGCACAAAGACTACCCGTCTCGCCAAGACTGCAGGTTCTGCTCTCAATGATATTGTTGTTATGTTGTTGGGGCTTACCGTAGGATGCTCCACACAGGCAAGTGAGTTCCTCACTTTGGATACAGTGAAGATTTTTGCTCTCGGTGCGTTTGCATTTATTATAGCGACTGCTTCCGGTGTCCTTTTTGTCAAGTTCTTCAACTTGTTCTTGCCTCAGAACAAGAAGATAAATCCGTTGATTGGAAATGCCGGAGTTTCAGCCGTCCCTATGGCCGCACGTATTTCTAATCAGGAGGGACTTAGGGCTGATCGCACAAATTTCCTTCTTATGCATGCTATGGGTCCTAATGTTGCGGGAGTTATCGGTTCTGCTGTTGCAGCCGGTGTGCTTCTTGGCTTCTTGAGTTAGAGTAGCATTTTGATTTTCTTGAATAAAGAAATAAATTGGATGGTCCCGGAGTTTTATCTTGAAAATTCCGGGATTTATTTTGCTGTCTTTGAGACGGGGTGGTCCGCAACATAGCTAACAAATTAACTTTGTATGGTGTTTATTCGCTAACTTTGCGGCAAAAGCAGCTGATTTTGCCTGACTTGGTTACTTTGTTTGAAATGAAAAATCAGATATATACATCCCTAAGGTTCACAGACAAATGCGTAGTTATGCATCATCGTGAATCTTAAGTTTTTTTCGTCTTGCTGGTTGTTTGTCAGTTCTTTTTCTTTTTGTCGCCCTGTTTCTTGTTGGCTATCCGGTACTGTCCCGGAGTACATCCGTGTTTCTTTGAGAATGCTCGTCTGAATGTACTTGGAGAATTGAAACCTGACAACGAACTTATGTTGTCGAGCGAATCATTGGTGTCTCTCAACAGATGTTCTGCATGAATCAGACGTCTTTGATTAACAAAGTTGAAAAAAGTTGTTCCGAGTACGTTGTTAAGATAGTCGGAAATGTAAGTGCGGTTTGTGCCCATCTCCTGAGCTAAGTCGATAATCGTGAGTCGCGGATTAAGGAAAAGTTGTTTCCCCTCGAACACCTTTTTGAAGTGCTCTGCAAATAGATACTTGGAATCTTTCATGTTTTCAGTTGCTTCTTCGGTGTTTAGTTTCTCATTATTGTCTTTTGGGGGTGCATTCATACGCTGCGTTTTTTCTAAACTCCGGGGCTGTCCGGTTCAAGCTTTCGTGCTCCGGTTGTTTGAATATTGCGATAAACACACTCCGCAATATTTAAGGTTGAAAATAAATAAGGGTGTATTATATTATGCATAATACAGATAACCATGGGACTTATCCAAAGTACAAGGTTAATCAATTTTAGATTAGTTTTGTTTCATGATGGATAATTTTGCATGTTGTTTTACTCTTTTATTTTCAACTCGCTTGTTTATGTTTTTCCTTTTCAGAAAACTACATAACTTATTTTAATTCGCAAAATTAAGTATTGTACTATTATACTTGTTTCCATTGGGTAAAAACAATTATTCAAAATGTAAAAAAGTATTTGTATTCGGATGCAATGGATTTAAAATACTGTGAATTTGTCATTTGGAACATGCAGAAGTTGTAAATTGGTGCTTGATGTCCGGTTTTATTTGAGACCTTTTTCTTTGGCCTGTTCTGACAAAAAGAGTACCTTTGAATTGTGAATATATAAAGAACCTTGTAGTAATTTGAAATGACTGTGAACACAAAGCCGTGTTTTACCGGTAATGCCGGATTTTCTTCCTGAAAACTTTGGTGCGGCTCTGTGTGCTCATAAAAAAGAATGTTATGATGAAGAAAGTATTGATAATAGTGTTGCTTTGCACTCTCGCTTCGGAAATGTCCAGTGCTCAGACAGTCTTGAAAAAGGTATATGATGAAAGCATAAACCCAATCGAACAGATTGATTGTGCTCTTGAGGAGGCGAGAACAGAAGGTAAGTTTGTGATATGTCAGGTAGGAGGCAATTGGTGTCCTTGGTGTTTGCGGTTTGCTGATTTCATATCGAATGACAGTGTAATCTGCAAGCTCGTGGAAGACAGTTTCGTTTATATCCATGTGAACTATAATCCCGGAAAGAAATCAGAAAACGAACAACTTTCGGCGGACATGATGCAACGTCTGGGCAGTCCGGCCAGATTCGGATTTCCTGTCTTGGTCGTCTTGGATGAAGAAGGGCACGTCATCCACATTCAAGACTCAAGTTTTTTGGAAAAAGATAAAGGGTATGACAGAGAAAAAGTGATCCGGTTTTTCAAGAATTGGACTCCTCTGGCTGTAAAGAGATAACTATGGCAAAGAAAGAATACATACAGGCCAACAGAGATTGGCTTGAAGCGAAAGCAAAGGAGGAAGAGGTTAAGGCGCTTCCGAAAGGTGTCTATTATAAGGTGTTGTCCGAAGGCAATCCGAACAGTCCCCAACCGACAGTACGCAGTATTGTCACTGTCCATTATACAGGGTGGACTATCAATGGGAAGAAATTTGACAGCAGCCGTGGAGGTGTGCCTTTGGCCTGTCGACTCAACGAGCTGATAGAAGGATGGATTGTTGCTGTACAGAAAATGCATATTGGCGACAAGTGGGAAATTTATATTCCTTCGGAAATGGGGTATGGGAAATTTTCTCAGCCCGGTATTCCCGGAGGGTCTACGCTTGTTTTTGAAATCGAACTATTGGGAGTCGCATAAGAAGATGCGGCTGTGGTTTTATGGTTTAAGACGATCGTTCTTTTGTGATTTGCATACGGATAAATCGGTTTGCGACAAAAATCGGTTAGAGATGGTGTGTATGTATATATAATGTTTTGCAAGTTGTATTATTTGTTTTTGAAGAGAAGTGTTATATTGTCCTTCAGTCTTTTGAGTTGCTTTGTTCGTGGGTATATTTTTATAGATTAAATATTTATTATCAATATTTTAAGTGCTGATATCGAATGAACTGCTTGGATTCTTCCATAAGTTGAAGTGTATCCATATTCTGAGTTTTCTAAAAGAAGTGTGCCTTCTTTGTGCCTTCCTGCCTTCTCCTCTTTTTTATGATGACCTTTATTGTATATATAGGAAACTGTTTGGGCTTCCGTTGCAGATGCGTTTGGACAAAATGCTACATCTTTGGAGTAACAGCACCGGAAATATGAAATCACCCTTTTGAAAAGTCAAATTTACCGTATTATTTTTTATAATCAGCACTGCTGATTATAAAAACTGCACTGCCGATTATATAATCTACACTGCTGATTTTATAATCGGCAGTGCCGATTTAAGAAAATAGTGCAGTGAAAACATTCTGTAATGGCATTTGATGCCTTATTGATTCTAAATGTATTTGAATATTATCATTCTTAATGCTGTGGCGGACATGCTGTCTGTGGTGAGGATAGGGCTGTTATCATCTTCCTCTGTTGGTTCATAAATAAGACCTTTTGTGTTCTGATTTACGGATAAAACCGGATATTTCTGCTTGAAATAAGCCACTAAATGTTAATTAATTGTTAAAATCGGGGGGGGTAAAATTGCTCATTGTTAAAATGTATCTTTGCTTCGGAGATAATTCTATGTTTCTTTAAGGCAAGGGGAATCAGCACTTTCCTTATAGAATCGTTTAGCAAGTTAAATCTACAATATATTTTATAAGGAATTTGAATATGAGAAAATTTGTTTTTATGCTCTCTTGGGTGTTTTCTTTGGGGGCTTTTGTGTGCAGGGCGCAGGATTTGCCCATGGCTATATTGTATTCTGATACGACAGCTGTCTTTTATGGAGGGGATGCTCTTATTTCTGCTTGTGATTCCGCAAAAAGTGGAGATGTTATAACTCTTTCTGCCGGAACATTTAACATATCTAGAACCTTGTCATCAACAGCTCGTGTGACAATTAGGGGAGCTGGTATGGAGTATGATCCGCAGACGAATGTGGGAGAAACCCGTATTGTTGGTACTTCATGCCAGCTTACTGCTCATCAAATGACTTTTGAAGGATTACATCTTGACGTGACGATCTATGGTGCAAATATAGGTTCTAAATATATAAAATGTAAAATAGAAGAAATAGGAAAAGGAACCAATTCTACTGACAGCTATCTTGTGAATGCTCTTTTCTTAAACTGTAAAATTCTTAAAACGAATTTATGTTATAACTCATCAATTGATATTATTAATTCATTTGTCAAGCAAATTTCGATAGGAGTGAATTCTAATGTCCACTTGACGAATTGTATAATATTAGGAGGTGGTTTAATTCCGGGATGGATTTTAAAGAACTGCATTTTGGCTGACTATTCCGGCAGTTCAACAACCTTAATAAATAAGCCTATGGCATATACTACATGTACCAATTGTATATATATAGGAGAACAAACCAATTTCTTTGCAAGCCAGACCAACTCAACCAATATGTTTTTGTCGGAATACTCTTCCTTTTTCAAAAGTTATAACGGAGAATATGCTGATGAAGAAAACTATGAGTTGACCGATGAGGCAAAGACAAAATATCTCGGGACAGACGGAACACAAGTCGGAATATATGGAGGTGAGTTTACATATACACCTGAAGTGTCATATCCTCATGTTATAAAGAAGGATATTGCCGTACAGACTGAAAATGGCAAGCTGAAGGTTAATATTACTGTCGGGATAGGTGATAAAAAACAAAATGAGGAACAACCATGATGAAGCCATTGATTGTATTTCTGTCTTTGATTTGTTGTCTGCATGCTTTGGGACAAGACATAAGGAAATATGTATATTGGATGGACAATAATTATGAGGACAGAATTTCTGTAGAACAAGAAGATAATGACATCTCGTTTATGTTGTCGCCTTCTTCGTTGGATATAGGACTTCACCGTTTTACAGTAGTGGTTCAAGGACAAGATAATGTTTGGGGAGTCCCCCTTTCCCGCTATTTTTATTATGCCGGTCCTGAATCTGTAGACTGTGAATATTGGTTTGATTCAGATTGCGCCAATAGGATTTCAGTGCGGAACAATATCGGGCAGCCGTTAAATCTGTCTGTTGACACTGAAGGTTTGTCGAAAGGACTCCATACGTTGAATATTGCCACAAAGGCAGGAGAAGAATATACTTCTATAATAAAAAAGTATTTCTATAAGACTCTGTCAGAATATGAAGACGGAATAACAGGGTATTGTTGTTGGGTCGATGATGATGTGGCTGACACCATAGAAGTTGCTCCTACTATGCAACTTGATTTGCAGAATGAATTGATAGATGTACCTCAGCGGAAATTTCCTCTATTTTTGTCCGATGACATCAAGGTGGAAAGATATGCACATGAAGGGCAGATAGAAGATATTGACAATATAGGCAAATATCTGAAACTGTCTACAGTAAGAAACTCGACATTTCATTTTGCATATAGATTGGCAAATCAGCAGTGGACTGAGGAAACTTGTCCTGTGGAGTTGGAAGATTCTGAAGTTGTTTTGGCTAAGGACTTCTTTCTTAACAGAGTCAACCTTATTGCTCCTGAATCGAGGCGAAAAATTTCTGCCGGAGTCATGGACTTGGCACCCGGTACATTGTGTATGAAATCGAATGCGTCGGTGAGAATTACGGTATTGGATGCAAAGTGTGACGTTTTGGACAGTTTTGAACCGGATGCTGTGATGAATGGCGTGAAGGTTCTGATTCCAAAAAAAGGACAGTATTTTATATTGGTGGATGGAGAGGAAGACTCGACAGAACAAGAGGTGATGAGGCTTGTATGCGTCACCGACCCTTTGCCTTCGCCTCTGCATGTGGAGGAAGCCGGCACGCTTTCCGAATTGCTCAGCTTCTGCGAACCCACCGATATCGACAGCCTTTCTTTGACGGGACAAATCAATGGTTCTGACTTTGCGGAGATGAGTCTGCTTTCCGGGATGGAAAAGTTGGATGTTTTCGGAACACGTATTGTAGCAGACAGTAGGCTGGGAACAAAGAATGATACGTTGCATACGCATGCTTTTGCAAGCATGCCGGCTTTGCGTGAATTGTCTTTACCTTCCACATTGAAGTGTGTAGACGATGGTGCTTTTTCCGGAACAGGTGGCAGATTGCTTGTAGTTGATTGGAGCTCAACTATGGCTTCGGTACGTGCGGAAGCTTTTGATTCTCCTGAAGAGATGGGTAATCTGCTTGTCTATACACCGGCAGGCACAGAGATTTCTTATCGTGGTAATGTTGTTGCAGACGGTAAGGCCGGACATATAGTGCTTACAGATCGAATGCCTCTCTTCTGCCCCAAACCGTTCACAGCGGAGGCGGTCAGCTATTCTCGTGTGTTCGGCAAGAAGACGGTTTTGCATGAAGCGTGTGGATGGGAGACTCTTGTGCTGCCATTTGATGTGCAGCATATTGTAAGCGAGGAACGCGGTGAACTTGCTCCGTTCAATAGTGGCGGAGAAGGCGCATGCCCTTTTTGGCTCGCCGAATTGACGTCTGCCGGTTTTGTCGGGGCCACATCGGTACATGCCAACCGCCCCTACATCATCGCTATGCCTAATAGCGATGATTACGAAGAATATTTTAATGTTCGGGGCACGGTGACATTCTCTGCCGCTGATTCGGAAAAAGGGGTCGGCATAGAAGCCACTTCCGGATGTGTGGTCTCCTCAGGACCTGAATTTGAATTGGTGCCGGCCTATGAAGTCGTACAGTGCAGTGATACCGTCTATACTGTCAATGATGAGGAGTATGAGGGAATGCTGCCCGGTGCGGTATTTGTCAGTGGGCTTCGTGATGTACTTCCGTTTGAAGCATACGCACGTAGTGTGGTCGGTGTCGTGAGGTCACCGCGTTACTACAATATCGGCGGAAAAGGAGTTGCGGACGGCATGTTGCGTCTCATTGGTCGTGCTTCGGAAGGATTGTCGACCTGTAGCCGTGATGGTGTATTATATATAAACTCTCCTCGTCGTCAGACACTTGGATTATACTCCGCTGACGGACGTCTGGTGCGCCTTATGCATCTGTCAGAAGGGCAGAACTGTGAATACGGACTGGAGAAGGGAATATATTTCATCGGCAGGATGAAGATTGCAATAGAGTAGGGTGTGTACCGGGTATTGGGATATAGATACGTATGTATGTGGGAATGGAGGTTTTTCGATGAGTGTGTCCGGATGATGCCGGAAAAAGACTCCAAACCATATCCTGAATGAGATGCCTGTAACCCCATGATATGGATATGATTTATAATAATCCTTTTTTTGATTAGTAATTTGGGCACAACGGACAGTGATGTTAGTTGTGTCCTTTAAGATTAAGATGCGGATAGAAGTATGGGACACCATAAGGATGTCAGCTGGATGGTTGGCTTCTATATCCCGACTTTGTCATCGTGTCACCAAAGCATTCTCTTCGAAGAGTTTCGCTAATTCCTTGATGTCTTTTCATAAGCCCTGACGTCCTTATAAATCTGCTTGGTTATCTCCTCTTCACACTATCTATTTGTCATAAATCATGGGCTTTTTCTGACAATCTGAAATGTTAAAATTCAAGGCTCGCAGAATCGCATAAAATCGGCCGAACCTTGCCGAAGTTTCGTTTGCGAGATTCTGGGGCTGTTTTCAGGCCTTGAATTCCAAATGTAAAAATAATACAATTTATGTTCTCAAAAGATGCATTTATTCACATTCGTGCGTGCTTTGTCTGAAAAAAGAGTATGCTGAAAATAAATTTTCAAGGTGAACCAAATTTGTTTAAAAGGCGCTTTAAAAAGATTTTCAAGGTGAACGGGATTGAGAATGTCCGTTTTTTCGGGATGAAATTGGGGGTGTCGCAAATTTATTTCTTAAAAAGTCTAAATTGGATTTTTCAATGCTATGAAAAACAAAAATGGGTTTTGGCGACAAAAAACAGGGATATTGGATAAGAAATTTTATAACTCGATGATTATCAGTATATCCTATTTTGTTCCTACTTGTTCATTTTGCATCTAAAACTGTACAGTTTTGCTAAAATAGTATTTTGTTGATTATCAATTGTTTATCTATAAAACATCAAAAATTCATTCGTTGAGTAAATGTAAACGAATCTTAATTATGTTAATAAAAATCCGTTTGCAACGAGTAGAGTTTGTGACAAAAAGACAGAAGAAATGACACTAAAAAAATCTGCAATTTATACAGGTGTCTGTGAATACACCAGCTTAGAAGCATAAGAATTATAAGAGGAGTCTGTGAAAACATCTGCTTACAACCATAAGAATGATAGGAGAAATCTGTGAAAACACCAGCTTAGAACCCAAACCATATCTTGACGAAATCCTTTTTTGGCCGGTAATTTGGATCCAACGGACAGTGATGTCAGTTGTGTCCTTTAAGATTAAGATGCGGATAGAAGTATGAACCGCCATAAGGATGTCAGCCGGATGGTTTGCTCTGTATTTTCTTCTTTGGAAAGTGGAAGGATAATCTGTAAAAATGGTAATATTTTTGGTATAATGTATATGTATGAATATCAATTATAATTGTATTTTTGCAAGAAAATTGATAATACATGAGACGATGTTAAGAAAGATACGACTTGTTCTGGCCTTGATTTTCTTTTTGGGCATTACTTTTCTGTTCCTTGATTTTACGGGAACAGTGCATGCGTGGTTAGGATGGATGGCAAAGGTGCAGTTTCTTCCGTCTTTGCTGGCGCTGAATATTGGTGTTGTGATAGCTCTGATTTTGTTGACATTGCTCTTCGGACGCATTTATTGCTCTGTGGTTTGTCCGCTTGGAGTAATGCAGGATCTGATATCAGCCATGGCAAAGCTACGCAAGAAGGGACGCAACAAATATTCATATTCAAGGCCTAAGACATGGATAAGAACGACAGTCTTGATCGTCTTTGTGCTGGCTTTACTGTTGGGAGCAGGTTCTTTTGTCGCGCTTCTTGCTCCTTACAGCGCATACGGACGCATCGCTTCAAATTTATTGCAACCGGTATACGTTGCGGTCAACAATGTGTTTGCGGATGTAGCGGAGAAGGCAGACAGCTATGCTTTCTATACCGTGGACGTATGGGTCAGAGGATGGTTGACATTGGCCGTAGCTGTGGTCACATTGGCTGTTTTGGCTGTGCTTGCGTGGCGGAACGGACGTACATATTGCAATACGATATGTCCGGTAGGAACAATTCTTGGGTTTGTAGCCCGATATTCGCTGCTGAAGCCGGTGATAGACAAGTCAAAGTGTAACGGATGCAGATTGTGTGAGCGAAATTGCAAGGCGGCTTGCATTGATGCGCGTACACATAAGATTGACTATAGCAGATGTGTGGCATGTATGGACTGCATAGATAAATGTCATAAACATGCCATCTCATACAGCAGGATGACAGGGGAGAATGGTGCGGAAAAGAATGAAATGGCGGATGAGTCTCGTCGTGCCTTCATGACCGTAGCGGCGGTTGCGACGGCATCCGCAGTTCTGAAAGCACAGGAGAAGACGGTTGACGGCGGTCTTGCGATGATTGAAGACAAGCAGGTGCCTGAACGCAAGACTCCCATAACTCCTCCCGGCTCTTTGTCTGCGAGCAACATGGCCCGGCATTGTACGGCTTGCCAGTTGTGTGTGTCGGCTTGCCCTAATGGAGTGTTGCGCCCTTCGACAGATCTGATGAAATTCATGCAGCCGGAGTCTTCATACGAACGCGGCTATTGCCGTCCGGAGTGTACAAGATGTGCAGATGTATGTCCGGCAGGGGCTATACGCCCGATAACGGTGGCGGACAAATCTGCAATACAAATAGGACATGCTGTGTGGATGAGGAAGAACTGCATACCTTTGACGGATGGTGTGGAATGTGGCAATTGCGCTCGCCATTGCCCTTCGGGGGCGATACAGATGGTGGCCTCTGATGCAAATGATGACAGTTCTCTTAAGATTCCGGTGATCAATACGGAAAGATGCATCGGTTGTGGTGCTTGCGAGAACTTGTGTCCTGCACGTCCGTTTAGTGCGATATATGTTGAAGGGCATGAGGTGCACAGGCTCATTTGAGAAGGTTCGTTTGCCATCGTATGATGCAAATGCTAAAAAAGGAAAGTAAATATGGAAGAAAAAAATAGCAAGAAAATGGAGCGTCGTCACTTCCTGAAAATACTTGGTGCGGGTACGGCGCTCACTACAGCGGCAGTTTATGGCTGTGGAGATGGAAAACGGACGGTTGTAGACCCTTGGGGACATCATGCCGGAGATGTGCCGAAGGATAAAATGACATATCGTGAAAACCCTGCAACAGGAGATCGTGTCTCCATTCTTGGTTATGGATGTATGCGCTTGCCTACAATCGATGTAGATGGAGGAGAAGGCAATGAAGACGAAATAGATCAGGAAACGGTCAATAAGCTGACGGATTATGCTTTGGCGCATGGTGTGAATTATTTCGATACATCACCGGCTTATTGCAAGGGACGGTCGGAACACGCAATGGGCATAGCGCTTAGTAGACATCCGAGGAACAGTTATTTCATTGCGACCAAGCTGTCTAACTTCTCACCGGACCAGTGGAGTAGGGAGAAGTCGTTAGCCATGTATCAGAACTCTCTGAATGAATTGCAGGTTGAGTATATAGACTATATGTTGCTCCATGGCATTGGCATGGGGGGTATGGAGGCTTTCAGAGGAAGATACGTGGATAACGGGATTCTTGATTTTCTCGTAGAGGAACGGAAGAAAGGACGTATAAGAAATTTGGGCTTTTCTTATCATGGAGATATAGAGGTGTTTGATTATCTGCTTTCACGTCATGATGAGTATCATTGGGATTTTGTGCAGATTCAGTTGAACTATGTGGATTGGCTTCATGCAAAGGAAGTGAATCCGCGGAACACCAATGCCGAATACTTGTATGGAGAATTGTTGAAACGTGGCATTCCTGCGGTTATCATGGAACCTCTGCTTGGAGGGCGCTTGTCGAATGTGCCAGATCATATTGTGGCGCGTCTCAAACAGCGCCGTCCTGATGACAGTGTGGCATCATGGGCATTCCGTTTTGCTGGTTCTCCGGAAAATGTGCTGACTGTACTTTCCGGAATGACCTATATGGAGCATTTGCAGGATAACTTGTGCACTTACTCTCCACTCGTTGCTTTGTCGCAGGAAGACAAGGATTTTCTGGAAGAGACAGCACGGCTTATGTTGGTTTATCCTACGGTTCCGTGTAATGACTGTAAATATTGCATGCCTTGTCCGTATGGTGTAGACATACCTTCTATTCTTGTACATTATAATAAATGTGTGAATCAAGGCAATGTGCCGGAAAGCAGACAGGATGCGAATTACAGGAAGGCGCGTCGTGCATTTCTCGTAGGCTACGATCGCAGTGTGCCGCGCTTGCGTCAGGCTGATCATTGCATCGGATGTACACAATGCAAGGTGCATTGTCCGCAAAACATTGATATACCGAAGGAATTGCATCGGATTGACCGGTTTGTGGAAGATTTGAAGCAGGGATTGTTGTAAGATTTGAAGAATATTGTGGATGATTTTATCAGAGAATGATTATTATACTTCACGATTATGGTTTATATTATAAGTAAAATATAATGAAAAGTTTTGTTCAACTGGATTTTAGCACTTCACGTGCTTATTGGACATCCATTGCCTTTGTCTTGGCAAATATTATGTTTCCGCAAATATTCCATCTCATTCCGGGAGGGGGTGTTGCTTGGCTTCCGATATATTTCTTTACTCTTGTCGGAGCATATAAATATGGTTGGAAGGTTGGTGTGATGATAGCAATAGCCTCACCGGTTTCAGGTTATGCGCTTTTCGGAATGCCCATGTTGTACCATCTGCCCACGATGCTGCTGAAGTCAGTATTGCTCGCTTTGTTTGCAGCTGAAACAGCCCGAAGATTGAAACATGCTTCTTTTCCGGCTATGGTTGCGGTGGTTTTGGCTTACCAAATTGTCGGAGGAGTGATAGAATGGCCTTTCTGTAACGATATGGCCATTGCTTTTCAGGATTTCAAAACAGGAATTGCAGGAATGGCTCTTCAGGCTGTCGGAGGATACTTTATGGTGAGGATGATGGAGAGGAAGTGAGTTGACATTGGCAGGATGGTTCTTTCTGCTTGATACTGAATATAGAGAAATTGAGATAACAAAGATAAAAACTTTACTATTATGATGATACCAATGTTTTTCGGTCTTGGAATGCCGGAAGTGATAGTTATAATGTTGGTTGTTCTACTCCTTTTTGGAGGAAAGAAGGTTCCAGAATTGATGAAAGGACTCGGAAAAGGAATCCGTTCATTTAAAGAAGGTATGAATGGGATGGACTGTGATGATGTGCGCAGTACGGAAAAACAGGACAAAAGTGTGAAAGACAAACAGGCAAGTGGTTTATCTGATGATGACAGGCCGTAGAAATGGATAAAGGTAGTAGGACAAATCTTACTTTTTGGGAACATCTGGATGAACTGCGTAGCTGCATAATAAGGATATTGGTGGTTACATTTGGTTTCGGAATCCTCGCTTTTTTATTCAAAGACGAGGTATTCCGTTTTGTTTTTGCACCTAAAAGTAGTGATTTCATAACTTATACATTGTTGGATAATGTTGTAGAATCATTATTGTCCAACTTTGGAGATGGATTAGCTTGGTTACGGGAAGAGGTCGTGGAAGACTCGGTTGACATACAACTGATAAACACTGGGCTTGCATCACAATTTGCTGTTCATGTGAAGATGGCATTTTATGTGGGGGTATTATGTGCCTCTCCTTATATTATATATGTATTGTTTAGATTTGTCGCTCCTGGACTTTATGCAAAAGAACGGAAATATGCTGTTAGGCTGGTTTCTTCGGGTTATATAATGTTTATATTGGGAATGGCATTGAGCTATTTTGTAATTTTTCCTCTTACATTTAAGTTTCTTGGAACGTATCGGGTTAGTGAAGATGTAGAGAATCTGATATCATTGGATTCTTATATTGACACATTTATTATACTCGGTTTTATGTTGGGAATAATGTTTCAACTGCCGGTACTTTGTTGGGTACTTTCACGTTTAGGGATAATTTCATCATCGGTTATGCGTAGATATAGGAAGCATGCAATTGTATTAATCCTTCTCTTGAGTTCCATAGTGACCCCAACTTCCGATGTTCTGACTCTCCTGCTTGTCTCTGTTCCTGTGTATTTTCTCTACGAACTTGGCTCTCTCATATCTCGTCCGTGAGGCGCCAATTGTTTGTGTTTTGCTCTATTATCCCTCGTGTATATTCTATATCCCTTCTATTTTCTGTATAGTCGGTATTTTTTTTGAAAAAGTTGTCTTGTAT